>JBJTRI010000088.1:0-28402 GCA_046076045.1 bacterium | reverse complement strand
GACGACGCGGTGGACGATGGCGACATCGCGTACAGCGTCATCACGGCTGCGGCAACCAGCGCCGACGCCAACTACGTCGGTCTGGATGCCGCCGACGTCGCGGTGAGCAACACCGACGACGATCAGGCCGGCATCACCGTGACGCCGGTCGTGGGTCTCGTCACCACCGAGGCCGGTGGCACCGCCAGCTTCACCGTCGTGCTGCAGTCGCAGCCGTTCGCCAACGTGACGGTCGCCGTCGCGAGCACCGATGTGACCGAGGGTACGGCGTCGCCTGCCAGCCTCACGTTCACCGCCGCCAACTGGAACGTCGCCCAGACCGTCACCGTGACGGGTGCGAACGACTTCATCCAGGACGGCTCGGTGGCGTGGCAGGTCGCCGTGGGTCCCACGACCAGCACCGACGCGCTCTACCACAACCTCGATGCCGCGGATGTCTCGGTGACCACCACCGACGATGACGCGGTCGGTGTCACCGTGACCCCGGTCGCGGGCCTCAGCACGACCGAGGCCGGCGGCACGGCCACGTACACCATGGCGTTGCAGAGCCAGCCGGTCGCCAACGTGACGATCCCCGTCACGGTGAGCGACGCCACGGAGGGCTCGGTCTCGCCGTCCAGCCTCACGTTCACCGCCGCGAACTGGAACGTCGCCCAGACCGTCACGGTCACCGGCGCGAACGACCCCATCGTGGACGGTGACCAGCCGTACAACGTCCTCAACGGTCCTGCCGTGAGCTCCGACCCGCTCTACTCGGGCATGGTCGTCGCGAACGTCAGCGTCATGAACGTGGACGACGTGGACGGCAGCAGCGTCACGATGGAGCTCGTGCCGGATCGATCGCGCGTCACGCAGGGTCAGCCCGTGGGCTGGCGCCTGAGCGTGCGCAACCGCACCGGTCAGCCCATCGACGGCATCACCCTCACGCACCAGCTGCCCGCGATGTTCGCGGCCCTCAAGGGCACGACCGTCATGAACGGCCTCGTCGGCACCCCGGGCACCACCGGGGCGTCCCCGGCGGCCGTCCGCCAGGTCCTCACGGACGCGGTCGGTGGCCTGCAGACGCTCACGATCCCGCAGTTGCCGGCGTTCGTGGACGGGAACGGCGACGGTATCGCCGGCCCCGGTGAGGCGGGTTACGTCGAGTTCCGTTGGCAGCTCGTGCCGGGCGCGGGCGCCAAGGCCGGCCGCTACGCGGCGCAGGTCACGGCCGTCAGCGGTTGCGTGACCTGCACGGTCGCCCAGCCCACCTCGGCCTCGGTCGAGGTGCAGAACGACGAGCTCTTCAGCCGCAGCACGCTCCTCGGCCGTGTGTTCGAGGATCGCAACCGCGACGGTGAGCAGGGCTCGAACGAGCCGGGCGTGGCCGGTGCGCGTCTCGTCATGGACGACGGCACCACCATCACGTCGGACTCGAAGGGCCTGTTCCACGTGCCGGACCTCGAGTCGGGTCCGCGCGCGATCAAGATGGACATGTCCGCGCTCGGCGCCGGCGCCGTGGCCACCACGGGCGTCTCGCAGGTCGTGGACCTGGGCGAGGGTCTGCTCGGCAGCGTGCGCTTCGGCGTCGCGTTCCCGAAGGACACGGTCAGCGTGGGTCGTGAGGGTGTGAATGGTCTGGCGGTAGTGGTTCGCGACGGTCAGCCGTTCAACACGCTCGACCTCGCCGGCTCGCTCAAGTCGTCGAAGGAACTCAAGGTCAATGGTGTCCCCGTGACCGTCGTCCCGACCGAGCAGGTCGTGACCTCGGCGAATCGCTCGGGTGCCAGCGTCACGCTGGGCGACCTCGAGATCCCCGTGGATGCCCGTGACCGCTTCGAGACGACGATCCCCAACCGGGTCGGCGACTCGTTCGAGGTGGAGATGGTGGACCGTTCGGGCCGCAAGTCGGTCGCCCGCGTCCGTCTGCCGCGTCTGCAGGTGACCTCGCCCCAGGGCGAGACGCGCCTGCCGTTCGGCCAGTCGACCGGTGACCTGCGGACCGAGCCGCGCTCGGCCGTCCTCGAGGTGGGCATGCCGCTCGCCGCCGATGACGCGACCACCGGCAGCTCGCCGGTGGCCTACACGACCCTGCGTGGCGTCACCGACGCCGGTGCGACCGTGACCGTGAACGGTCAGGGCGTGTCGGTGGGTGAGGACGGTACGTTCACGGTCGAGGTGCCGCTGCGCGTGGGTCGCAACGACTTCGCGCTCGTCGCCCGCGACGCCTCGGGCCTCGTCAACACGACCACTCGCACGATCGAGGTCGCGGATCGCGACGCGAACGGCGGGGCGGTGGTGCTGGTCGAGGAGGAGCCCAGCCTGACGCTGTACCTGCCGCCGAAGGGCGTGGCGCTGCAGTCGCCGGCCCTCGGTCTCGCGGGCCGCACGCGTCCGGGCCACCGCGTCACGGTCAACGGCGCGGCGATGGAGATCCGTTCGGACGGTTCGTTCAGCCACAACCTCATGCTGGCCGAGGGTGTGAACACGCTCACGTTCGAGGTCACCGACCCGCAGGGTCGCGCCTCGGTCGTCAAGCGCGATCTCGAGGTGCGCTCGCCGGGGATGTTCCTGGTCGCGCTGGCCGACGGTGTCGTGGGCCAGTCCTCGGGTGCTTCGTTCCTGCGCAAGAGCGACTCCAAGACGTACACCGAGGGCCGTGTCGCGTGGAACCTGCGTGGCTGGGTGGCGGGCCGTTACCTGCTCACCTCGGCCTTCGACTCGCAGCGCCGCGACTGGGGTTCGATGTTCAAGGACCTCGACGACAACGGTCGTGACCGCCTGCTCACCCAGCTCGACCCCGACAAGCTCTACCCGGTGTTCGGGGACTCGGGCGGCGTGCGCAACAGCGAGCTCAACGGTGGCCGTCTGTACGTGGGCCTCGAGGGCGATGCCGTGAAGGCCTCGCTCGGCAACTTCCCGATCGCGCTCGACCAGGTCGAGCTCGCCGGGTTCCGCCGCACGCTCTACGGCGCGCAGCTGCGCGTCGGCGAGACGTCGGGCAACAAGGGCATCCCGTCGGGCACGTCGCTCGCGCTGTTCGGGGCCCAGGCGTCGCACATCAAGGTGCGCGACGTGCTCGACGCCACGGGCGGTACGCTCTACTACCTGAGCCACACCGAGGTGCTGCAGGGCAGCACCATGGTCACGCTCGTCGTCCGCGACCGCATCACCGGGCTGCCGATCGCCCGCGTGCCGCAGCGTCCGGGCGTGGACGTCATCATCAAGGAGTACGAGGGTCGTCTGCAGTTCACGCGTCCCGTCTCGAGCGTCTGGAACGACGGCGGGCTCGTGGGCGACGGCGACCTGCAGGGCCACCCCGTGAGCATCGAGGTGGACTACGAGACGCGCGGCAACGGCGCCGAGAAGTCGGCCGTCGGTGGCCGCGTCACCCAGGCGCTGGGCCGCAACCTGCAGGTCGGGACCACGATCGTGGACGACCAGTCGGGTGGCGGTGAGTACCGCCTGCGCGGCACGGACTTCACGGCCCGCGTCGCCAAGGGCACCCGCGTCACGGGTGAGATCGCGACCAGCAGTGGTCGCACCGGCCGTGCGTTCCAGAGCACGGACGGCGGCATCGACTACGCCGAGATGGACTCGGTCGGGGCGCACTCGGGTCTGGCCTGGAAGACGGCCGCCGAGGTCGACCTCGGCGAGCTCATGGGCAAGCCGGGTGTCGCGAACGTCTCGGGTTACGTGCGTCGTGTCGAGTCGGGCTTCCTGTCCGACGGCGAGCGCGAGGGCATGGCGGCGGACCGCTCGGGCTTCCGGGCCCAGGTGAACGCCGGCCGCTATGGTCGCTTCTCGACCCGCTACGACCACGAGTCGCGTCCGGCCTCGACCGGCTTCAACTCGCTGCGCGGCTCGGACCTGTTCGGTCTGCAGTGGCGCAAGGACGAGGCGAAGCGCGGCTTCGCGGCGGAGTTCGAGCAGCGCGACCTGCGTTTCGCGCAGGATCGCCTGCAGTCGAACAGCACGGGCGCGGCGCGCGTGTGGTGGAAGCCCATGGACCGTGTGAAGACCACGGTCGAGCACCAGCAGACGCTGGCGGGCGACAGCCGCACGACCTCGGCCCTGGCCGTGGAGTGGCAGGCGCTGTCGAATCTGTCGCTCGAGGCGCGCGGTTCGTCCGGCGCTCTCGGCAACACGCTCCGTGGCTCGGCCACGGTGACCGTGGGTGACAAGCAGATCTACCTGCGTGAGGAGCGCACCGACGCCGCTTCGGGCGTGCGCGGTGGGACGCTGTTCGGCGTGCAGGCGCCGCTGGGCCCCGAGAGCCGCGTGTACTCGGAGTACCAGTGGCAGCGCGACCCGATGGGCGACCACGGCGTGTCGGTGACGGGCCTCGAGCAGGCGTGGCGCACGTCGTCCGGCGTGTCGATCGCGGTGGCGGGTGAGCACGGGACGCGTGGTGGCCGTATGGGCCAGCACGGTTCGGTGTCGGGCATGCTGTCCTACAAGGGCCGTCTGCCGATCTCGGGTTCGACCCGGGCCGAGGCGCGCCGCATGCAGGGCACGGTCTACACGCGCCAGATGCTGTCGTCGACCCGTCTCGAGTTGGCGTTGCCGAGCGGCTTCACGGTGATGTCCGACCTGCGGATGAGCCTCTCGCGCCGCAGCGAGACGGTCTTCACGACCCCCAACCGCTACACGGAGAGCAGCATCGGTCTCGCGTGGCGTGCGCCGCGTTCGGACGCCTTCCAGGCGATCGCGCGTTGGACGCGTCTCGCGGACGAGCGTGCGGCCGGTGCGGGGGACACGCTCGGTCTGAACTCGGTGCTGGGTGTGGCGGCCGTCGAGGCCACCACGCGCCTCGCCCCGGGTGTCGAGTGGGCGGTGAAGGGTGCCACCCGTCTGTCCGAGGATGGCCGTCCGGGTCAGCCGTCGGCGGTCGCGCACAGCTCGATCGTCGCCAGCCGCGTGGACTACCGCATCCGCCAGCAGCCGTTCCGCCTCGGTGTCGAGTACCGCGTGCTGTCGCAGCGCGAGGCCTCGGACCAGCGGTCCGGCTGGCTCAACGAGCTCAGCTACGACGCCAACCAGAACATGCGCTTCGGCGTCGGTTACAACTTCAGCCGCTTCTCGGGTGACCCGCTCGTTCGCGAGCAGGCCAGCGCGCGCGGTTGGTTCCTGCGGGCCCAGAGCCGTTACTGACGCAGGTCCTGCAACGCACACGACGCCCGGCGGGGAGACCCGCCGGGCGTTCGTGCGTCCGGGCGGAGGGGAGGCCCCGCGACGACGGATGCGGGCCCGCGCCGAGTCGGCTAGGCTCCGCGCCCATGTCCAACCCCACGACCACCACCGCACCCGCCCCGTCGCGCCCGCTCGCGTTCCTGCACTCGCTCGAGGGCGGCCTGCTCGTCGCCGCGTTCCTGTTCTCCATGCTCATCCCGCTCGTGGACGCGATCGGCCGCCGCATGGGGGGCTTCAGCGTCCCCGGCTCGGCCGAGTTCCGCGCCCAGCTCACGCTCTGGCTCGCGTTCGTCGGCGGACTGGTCGCCGCGCGCGAGCGTCACCACCTCACGCTCTCGACCACCGAGGCGATCGAGAAGGCGGGCCTGCACCGGCCGGCGCGGCTGTTCTCGTCGGCGGTCGCCGCGGCCGTCTGCGCCGTGCTCGCGTACTCCGCGTACGGCGTGGTGCAGGCCGACCGTGAGCAGGGCCACGTCCTGCCCATCGGGCTGCCGGTGTGGGTGAGCGAGTGCATCATGCCCGTCACGCTCGCGCTGCTCGCCATCCGCATCGCGTGGGGTGCCGCCGACGGGTGGCGGGGGAGGGTGGTCGCGTTCGCCACCGTGGGGGGGGCGCTCGCGCTGGGACTCGTGCCGCAGTGGAGCGGCTCGTTCGCGGTCCCGCTCGTGGCGCTCATCCTGCTGGCCGCGCTCGTCGGCGCGCCGGTGTTCGTGGCCATGGGCGGCATCGCGCTCGCGCTGTTCTTCAAGGACGGCGTGCCCGTCTCGGCGGTCACCGCCGACATCTACCGGCTCATGGTCTCGCCGACGCTGCCCGCGATCCCGCTGCTCACCGCGTGCGGCTACGTCATGGCCGAGTCGCAGGCCTCGCAGCGTCTGGTGCGGTTCTTCCGCGCGCTCTTCGGCTGGCTGCCGGGCGGCGTCGCCGTGCTCGTGGCCGCGGTGTGCGCGTTGTTCACCACCTTCACGGGAGGCTCCGGCGTCACCATCATGGCGCTCGGCGGCATCCTGCTGCCGGTGCTCCTCAAGGCCGGCTACCCCGAGGGCTTCTCGCTCGGACTGGTGACCGCCTCGGGCAGTCTCGGTCTGCTGCTCCCGCCGAGCCTGCCGGTCATCCTGTACGCGGTCGTGGCCAACGTGCCCGCGGACTCGCTCTACATCGCGGGCCTGCTGCCCGGTCTGCTCCTCATCGGCATCACCGCCGGCTACGGCATGATCGTGGGCCGCCGCAGCGAGACCGACCGCCCGACGTTCTCGTGGCGCGAGGTCCTGGAGTCGGGCTGGCGCGCCCGGTGGGAGCTCACCGTCCCGCTGCTCGTGGTGGGCCTGTTCGTCTCGGGCCTCACCACCATGGTCGAGGCCGCCGCGGTCGCGTTCGCTTACGCGATCTTCGTGGAGTGCTTCATCACGCGCGACATCCACCCGTTCCGCGACCTGCCGGGTGTGCTCGTCAAGGCGGGCGTGCTGTGCGGTGCCGTGCTCATCCTGCTCGCCTCGGCCCTCGGGCTCACGAGTTGGCTCGTGGACGCGCAGATCCCCGACCTGCTGCTCGGCTGGGTCCAGCAGCACATCCACTCGCAGGTCATGTTCCTGCTGGTGCTCAACCTCGTGCTGCTCGTGCTCGGCTCGGTGCTCGAGATCTACTCCGCCATCGTCATCCTCGCACCGCTCGTCGCCCCGATCGGGGCGGCCTTCGGGGTGGACCCCATCCACCTCGGCGTCGTGTTCCTGGCGAACCTCGAGTTGGGCTTCCTGTTCCCGCCCGCGGGTCTCAACCTGTTCCTGTCCTCGTCGCGCTTCCGCAAGCCGCTGCCCGAGCTCTACCGACACGTGGTGCCCTTCCTGCTCATCCTGGGAGCGGGCACCCTGGTGATCACCTATCTGCCGCAGATGACGGTCGGCGTGCTCCATTGGCTGGGTAAGTGACCGCAGGAACCACCCATAAGCTGTGCACGCGGGCCACTTGCAAGGGATTTGTGGCCCAGTTCCTGCAGTAAATGACCGGCGTCACGACATGGTCCTTCGGTCTACAACGACTTAGGTCCCGTGTCGTGCCACGCCGTCAGGCACCCCTGACAGAAGGTGCCGCGCGCCGCACGAACACGTGCTCGCGACGATCGCTCCCGACCGGAAGGTTGTTCCGGTCGCGGGTGGGGAGGACGGCGGGACCGGGGCTGTGACCGGTCCGTCCCAGTCCCGTGCGTGGACGACCACGATCGTCCCGCATGGAGCCTCGAACCCATCCCTCGGAGACTCCGTCGATGATGCCGTCGTCCACGCGAACCATGGAACGGTTCCGTAAGGACAAGGGTGCAGGACGCACCCTGAACCTCGGGCCCGGGCTGCAGGACTCCCGGGTCACCGCCTCGCAAGAGACCACCGACCCCGCGCCGAACGACTCCCGCTATCGCCTGCTCCTGGCCATGCTGTCCGAACGGGTCTGGCGCATGTCGTTCGAGGCCCCCATCCCGCTCGATCGAGCACCCGAGGTGATCGTGCAGGACATCCTGCGCGAGGCGCGGCTCGCCGAGTGCACGCCGGCGCACGCGCAGGTGCTCGACGCGGCGACCACGCGACGCTTCATGGACATGCACCTCGCCGAACTGCTCGTCGCACCGCGCGCCGAGCAGCGGGTCATCCTGAAGTCGTTCGTCGAGTCGCGGTTCCGCATCACCGACGCCGAGTCTTACGAGTGGGACGAGCAGAACCGCCCCATCCGCGTGCTCACCAACATGGTCGGCATCATCGAGGACGGGCACCTCACGGGATTGTGGGGCGCGCAGCGCAGCGGGACCACGGGACGGCAGCTGCTCCCCGTGCCGCGCCGACTCTCGGAGTCGCCGTCGCACTGCCTGTGCATCACCGACACCGAGGGCAACATCCAGTTCGAGAGTCCCGACCTGGAGCGCCTGCTCGGACCACCGCTCGCGGCCCGCAAGGGAGCGCTGTTCTGCGACTGGATCCATCCCGAGGACTGTGCTGCGCTCAAGGACTGCTGCCACGTCAACATGGTGACCGGTGGCTGTGCCGGCGCGTTCGCCAAGGTCCGCATCCGTCGTCAGGACGGTGCCTGGGTGGAGCGCGCGGCCACGGCGTGCCCGATGATCGGGGTGCCGGGTCCCATGCTGGTCGCGGTCAGCATCCTCGAACTGCCGGGCATCACCGACCCGACCCGACCGGGCCGCCCCGCACCGCGGCGCAAGCGCGTCTCGAGTCGGGCGCTCTCCGAGCGCATCTGCGCGGCCAACAACGTGCTCGCGATCATCAGCGGCCATGCGCAGCTGGCGACCATGAACCGACCTGTGGACGCCGAGATGATCGGGCACCTGCAGGTCATCGTGGACGCGGCCGAGCAGGCCAGCCGGATCGTGGGGCAGATCGGCCGCTGACCGAGCCGCCCACGCGCGCAACGTCGAGCATCGTGCAGCGCTGGACTTCGATGCCCCCGGTGAGGCTCGCGCCCGCCGGGGGCGTCGGCTGTTCTCCATCGTGGCTAGACGAGCGAGCGGCCCCGGTCGAGGACCGGGGCCGTTCGCTCGCACACTCTCGTCAGCGCCGACTCACGTGCTGGCGCGGTCGTCCACTCGCCGCACGGCGCGCTCGAACACCGAGAGGAGTTCGGGATCCAGTAGCCCGCGTCCGGACTCCTCGCGGATGATGTCGAGCGCGGCGGCGTGCGGATAGGCGGCACGGTAGGGTCGCGCGCTCGCGAGCGCGTCGAAGCGCTCGGCGCGCAGGGCACTCAGCGCGTCCTCGGCGGTCCCGACCACCACGACCTGCGCGGAGTGCGCCTCGAGGATGCGCCCCACGATCGGTCCCAGCACGGCGTCGTCCTCGACGACGCATGGCGGGCGCGGAGACGGGGAAGTCGGCGCGGTGGTGCTCACCGACGCCGTACACGTCGAGCCCGACCTGCTCGGCGAGTTCGATCTCCTCGAGCAGGTCGCGCAGGCGCTGGGCGGGCGACCGCCGCTCACCGGTATGCGGGTCGGGGCCGTTGTCCCCGAACGAGTAGAGCCCGAACTCCATGCCCCTCCCTTGTGCGTGGAAGATTGTTGATGGCGGCTCCCGACCGGGGCGATCCGCCGTAAGTCGTTGTCATCGCGTTGAGGCTCGGCCCGGACCGACGCGCTAACCCCTTGTCCCGGGAGCCTCAACAATTTCCCGGCCACAAGGTAGGGGATTCCGGGGCGTTCGCCCATTGGGGGTCGGGGACGCGGGGACTGGGAGCACCGTCCCGAATCCGGACGCGGATGTCCCACCCCTCGGACATCCGCCCCTCGCACCACCCAACCGACGATCGCGTGGTCCTCAGGTCGAGCACGCAATCCCTTGACTGACATGAGCGGTAGCACGGGTACGAATCTCCCGTGCGGCTCTGGCATACCACGTGCGAAGTGCTGACCGCGGGTACGGTTTCAACCGCTTATCGCCACGAGAGCGGCAATCCGTTCCTGCAGACCTGACAGGAACCCGCGACGATGTGTCAGGTGGTGTCGGAATGGCCCCTTCGACACCGGAGCAGTGGTCCGGACGATTCGAACGCACAGCCCATCGCAGACCTCGGATTCGCGGCGCCCGCGCGCGCCGTCCCCACGTCACCGGGAGCCCATATGCGTCAACCGTCACCCTCGTTCACGGACGGATACGGGGGAGACCAGCGTCCAGGATGGACGCGCCAGTCGCTCGACAAGCCCACGGGCCGCAGCCTGACCACCTCGAACCGCACCCGCAGCGCACCGCCGGTGCCCACGCTCGAGCATCGCTACCAGTTGTTGCTGGCCACCATCGCCGAGCGCGTCTGGCGGTTCGACCTCCAGACCCCGATCGCGGTGGACCGCCCACTCGAGGACATGGTCGGCACCCTGCTGCGTCACGCGCGACTCGTGGAGTGCAACCCCACCACGCTGCAGCCCCCTGGAGCGAGGACGAGTTGCACCTGCCCGGGACTGTGGTTGTCCGACGTCCTGTTGGGCACCCGCACCGAACAGGACCGCATCGTGCGCGAGTTCGTGCGCGGCGGGTTCCACATGAGCGACGTGCGCACGATCGAGTGGGATCCCGAGGGACACCCGCGCCGCGTGCTCACCAACATGATGGGCATCGTCGAGAACGGCTGGCTCGTGGGGCTGTGGGGCGCGCAGCGCTCGGCCGACGCGCGCGTGCGCCTCACTCGCGAGCCGCGCGTCCTCAAGCGGACACCCTCGGACCACATGCTCGTCGCCGACCATCGCGGCCGAATCTCGTTCACCTCGCATGCGATGGCCGAGTGGCTCGGGAGCAGCGCGCTGGCGCATCCGGGGGCCGAGATCTGCGACCTCGCGCATCCCGAGGACCGCGACACACTGCGCGAGGCCATCCTGAGCACGGGCCGCACGAGCGGGGCCTCGGGACCGCTCGTGCGGGTGCGGTTCCTGCGCTCCGACCTGCACTACGTGCGGCGCGCCGTGGTCGTGCACCACGTCCCCGACATGCCCGGTCCACCCATGCTGGCGATCAGCGTCTTCCGTCTGCCGCGCCACTCGAAGCGTGCGCTCATCACCGGTGCGACCGAAGCGGCCGCGGCCACCATCCGCATGTCGGCCGAGGTGCGCCGGTTGAGCGACGCCCTCACGGTGGTGAACGGTCACGCGCAGATGGCACTCCTGAACGCGGGCGAGGGTTCGGTGGCGGCCGACGACCTGCATGCCATCCTGGACGCGGTGCAGCGCGCCAGCGACACGCTGCACACCATGGGACAGCGCCTCGAGGACGGCCCTGCCGCCGTGCGCGCGCGGACCGCGGGCCGGGGCCGACGCCGGAGCGCGTGAGCGCGGGCCGCATCGGATGCGCGAGGGGCCCCGGCGAGCGCCGGGGCCCCTCGTCGTGAACGGTGCCTCGCGAACCGGTCAGGCGACGGGGTCGTGCTGCAGCGCCGCCCGGTCGCGCTCGACCACCTGCACGAAGTCCCCGAGCAACTCCGAGTCCAGCAGACCCTTCTCGGTCTCCTCGTGGATGATCGCCAGCGCGGTCTCGTGCTCGAAGGCGGGACGGTAGGGGCGCGGGCTCGACAGCGCGTCGTAGACGTCGGCGAACGCGGTGATGCGCGCCAGAAGCGGCACCTCGGCACCCGCGAGGTGACCCGGGTAGCCGCGGCCGTTCATCCGCTCGTGGTGGTAGTGGATGATGGGGAGCGTGTGCGCCATGGTGCGCAGGTTCTCCACCATGCGCAGCCCGATCTCGGGATGGCGCTGGAACTCCTCACGCTCCTCGGTGGTGAGCGCCCCCGGCTTGAGCAGGAGCTCGTCGCGGATCCCGACCTTGCCGATGTCGTGCACCAGCCCGCCCTGCTCGAGCGTGAGCACCTGGTCGCGCGACAGTCCGACCGCGCAACCCAGTCGGCCCGACAGGCTCGCCACGCGCTCGCTGTGACCGGCGGTGTGGCGGTCACGCGCCTCGAGCGTGCGGGCCAGCGTCACGAGCACTCGACCCCCGTCCTCGAGGCTGTCCACCACGCGCTTGTGCCGGAGCAGGTTCGACAGCCGCCACGACAACTCCTCGGCGTCGAACGGCTTCACCAGGTAGACGCTCACGCCCTCGGCGGCGGCCATGAGGCGGTCCTGCCGACTGGCCGAACCCGTGAGCATCACGACCGGCAGCAGGGCGTGGAGAGGGTTGGCGCGGAGCTCCTTGAGGAAGGTGTGCCCGCTCGCACCGGGCAGGTGCACGTCGAGCAGCACGGCGTCGGGCGTCTGGTCGCTCAGGGCCTCGTGCGCGGCCTCGGCCGAGGCGCAGGCCTGCACGCGGCAGCCCTGGGCTCCGAGCATGTGCATCACGAGTGCGCGAACCGATGCGTCATCCTCGACCACGAGCACGCGGGCTCCGTCGAGCGGGGGATGGATGGCGTTCGAGGGCATGGGGCTCCGTCCGTTGGAAGCGAGCTGCTCGCGATCGTGCCCAGCATTACTGCAAGGAGCGGGCCCAAGGCACCGGAAGATATTGCCGCCATTCGAGAGCGCGGGCCCCGCCTCGCGGGAGCGCCGACCTCGCGCCGCGCGCGACGTGGTCGGGCGGGGGGGCGTCGTGGCGAGCGGAACGGGCTCGGGCTACACTCTCGCTGCCGTCCGGCGTCCAGACTCCCGTCCCACCCGGAGCCCCCATGAACCGGATCCCCCTCGTCGCTCTCGTCTCGCTGCTCGCCCTCGCGGGCTGCGCCAAGAAGGACTCCTCGAGCAAGGCCCCGGCCTCCTCCAACGCCGCCCCGAGTGCCGAGCAGGTCCTCGCCGAGGCCGTCACGGAGTGGAACGCCATCAAGGAGGAGGCCGCGAACGTGCTGCCCGACGCCGGACCGGCGATCGAGGCGGCCATCGGCGACGCCACCGCCAAGCTGCAGTCCGCCGACCGCACCGAGTCGCTGGCGGCCGCCGCCGAGGTGGGCGAGAAGGTGCGTCAGGCCGAGCGCGACCTGCCGCAGCGCACCACCGAACTGCAGGCCTCGTGGAAGGAGCTGAGCGGGGCCATGCCCGCCACGCTCGAGACCCTCGAGCGCCGGGTGGGGAGCGGCCGGTTCCGCAAGCCCGCGGCGGGCGCGACCTCGCCGCGTGAGCGACTGGCGCAGTTGCGTGCGGACTGGGACGCGGCCCAGAGCGCGATGATCAGCGGCCGACTGGCGACCGCGGTGACGCGCGGCGAGGCCGTGCGGGCCGCGGCCACGCAACTCGCGACCGACCTGCAGATCGGGTCCTGACGCTCCGCGACGCACCGGGAACGGGCCCGTCCGTCACGTACGCGGACGGGCCCGTTCCGCATCCGAGCAGGCCGTCGCCGCGCATCGTCACGCACGGTGACGCCACGCGCGCGAACGGGTCCGCGACGGTGGTCAGCGACTGGCGTCGCCGACCACCGTCACGCGCAGCGTGCGTGCGACCGTCGGCCACGCACCCTCGACCACGCGCGTGCTGACCTCGACCTCGCGGCCCGCGCGCCGGGCCTCGAACTCCGTCACCCGGTACTCGCCACGCTCGTACCCGTAGCCGTCCCCGGCATCCTCGTACAGCACGCCGCGCGCGCGCCCGCGATCGTCCAGGCAGACGAGCAGGTCGAGCGTGTCGAGCGGGGCCGCGTCCACGTGCTGCACCACGGGACCGGCCGGCACGATCGATCCCGGACGCTGGAACCAGCGCGGCAGGTCGGGGTCGCGGCGCCCGTCCGCGTCGCGGTTGAACGCGTGCACCTCGCGCCACCGGCCGCGCGGCAGGACGGGCTCCGAGGCGCGGTCGAGTTCCATGTCGGCGGCGACCAGCAGGTCGGCCCCGAGCAGGAACGCATCGTCCACCTTGCGCAGGCGCGGGTCGGTCGGGTCGGCGAAGAACACCGGGCGCGCCACGGGCAGCCCGGTGCGCGACGCCTCGCGGAACACGCCGTACAGGTAGGGCAGGAGGCGGTAGCGCGCCTCGATGGCACGGCGGCTCGTGGCCTCGGTGCGCGGCCCGAACGCCCACGGCTCCTTGGCCGGCACGCCCTTCTCGGTGTGGGCGCGTGCGAACGGCAGCAGCGCACCGAACCCGATCCAGCGCGCGAACGTCTCGGGCGAGCCGTAGCCCTTGTAGCCGCCGATGTCGGGCCCCGCGAACGGCTGCCCCGAGAGCCCGAGGTTGAGCACCATGGGCACCGACATCGCCATGTGGTCGCGATCCGCGACGTTGTCGCCCGTCCACGTGGCCGCGTAGCGCTGGCCGCCGAGGTGGTTGGCGCGCGTCAGCACGAACGGCCGGCGGTCGGGGCGGGCGGCGGCGATGCCCTCGCGCGTGGCGCGTGCCATGAGCATGCCGTAGACGTTGTGGTAGCGCGTGTGCAGGCCGGGCCCACCCAACTCGGGATCGGCGTCGTGACGGTTGGTCTCGGGCATGGTCTTGGTGGGGGTGCCGAAGACCGCGGGCTCGTTCATGTCGTTCCACACGCCGTCCACGCCCTGCGCGAGGAAGTCGGGGTAGAGGCCCGCCCACCACGCCCGCGTCGCGGCGCGCGTGAAGTCGGGGAACACGCACGCCCCGGGCCAGACCGCGCCCGAATACGGCAGGCCGTCGCGGTCGAGCACCCAGTGTCCACCGCGCGTGCCCTGGTCGTACACCGCGTAGCCCGGGTCGAGCTTGATGCCGGGGTCGATCATCCACACCGACCGGAACCCCGCCGCGTGCAGCGAGTCGTTGAGCGCGCGCGGGGCGGGGAAGCCCACCGGGTCGAACGTGAAGCTGCGGAACCCGTGCATGTAGTCGATGTCCACCCACACCACGTCGCACGGGATGCGCCGGTCGCGGAAGCCGCGCGCGATGCGCAGCACCTCGCGGTCCGGCGCGTACGAGAACCGGCTCTGCTGGAAGCCCAGCGCCCAGCGCGGCGGCATCGGCATGCGCCCGGTGAGTTCGGCGAGCGCCATGACCACGCTGTCGGGCGAGCCGCGCTCGATCGCCAGCACCGCGAACGGCGGGCCCTGCGAACGGAACACGATGCCGTCGGTGAGGTCCACCACGACCCGCCCCGGCGTGTCGGCGAACACGCCGTACGCGCTGCCGTCGGCGCGCACCGCCAGGACCCACGGGTGCGACTGGTAGAGCGACGGGGAGTCGGCGCGATAGGCGTAGGCGTCGGTGTTCCAGCACACGGTGGTGCGCCCGGTGCGCTCGAGCGGCCCGCCGACCTCGCCCGTGCCGTACAGGTTCGTGCCGCGCTCGACCGCGATGCGCACGATCCGCCCGCCGCCGGCGCTCGTGAACTCGGGCCGGGTGCGGAACCCCGGCGGGGCGGGCCCGAGTGACGGCCGCGGACGCTCCAGCGCCAACGACGGCAGCACGCCGGCGCGCGACGCCTCGTCGGCATGGAAGCGCACGATGCGGTCGCCGACCGCCTCGGCCAGAGGCGCGGCGCACACGGGGGACGACAGCCAGCACGACAGCACGACCGGGACGAGGAGGGCAGGGCGCATGGCGCGGCAGTATATCCGGGCGCGCCCCCGGTTCCCACGCGCGCCCGCCGCGCTTAGACTCGCACGGTCCCGCCGTCGTGGCCCGTCCGAGCCCCCGAGGATCCCATGCACCGTCGCCACCCGCTGCTCGCCGCCCTCGTCCTGCTGCTGTCGTTCGCCCCAGCGGTCCGCGCCGACGAGGGCATGTGGACGTTCGACAACCTGCCGCTCGAACGCATGCGGGAGCGCTACGGGTTCGCACCCACCCCCGAGTGGTTGGATCACGTGCAGCGCTCGTGCGTGAACTTCGGCGGCGGCTCGGGGGCGTTCGTGTCGGCCGACGGCCTCGTCATCACCAACCACCACGTCGCGCTCGGGCAGTTGCAGAAGCTCTCGAGTGCCGCGCGCGACATCGTGCGCGACGGGTTCTCGGCGCGCACGCGCGACGAGGAGATCCGCTGCCCCGACCTCGAGCTCAAGGTGCTGTGGACGACCGAGGAAGTGACCGCGACGGTGAACGCCGCGATCGACCCCAAGGCCCCGCCCGAGCGCCGCAACGCCCAGCGCAAGGAGGCGCTCGCGCGCCTCGAGCAGGCGAGTGCCAAGCGCAGCGGACTCAAGGTGGAGACGGTCGAGCTCTACCAGGGCGGTGAGTACTGGCTGTACGGCTACCGCACCTACAAGGACGTGCGGCTGGTGTTCGCGCCCGAGGAGGGCATCGCGTTCTTCGGCGGCGACCCCGACAACTTCACGTTCCCACGCTACAACCTCGACGTCACGTTCTTCCGCGTCTACGAGGACGGACGGCCGCTGCGCCCGCGACACTGGTTGGAGTGGGGGGTGGGCGGGCCGCGCGAGAACGACCTCGTGCTCGTGGCCGGGCACCCCGGGCGCACGAACCGCCGCCGCACCGTGGCGCAGTACGAGGTCGAGCGCGACCTCGAGCGCCCGCTGCGCATCGCCCTCCAGACCATGCGCGTCGCGTCCCTCGAGGCCTACGCCGTGCGCGGGCCCGAGGAGGCGCGGCAGGCCTCGGGACCGCTGCGCGGGCTCCACAACAACCTCAAGCGCGAGCACGGCTTCCTCACCATCCTGCGCGACCCGGCGTTCATGACCGAGCGCGCCACCGCCGAGGCGGCGCTGCGCGCGCGCGTGGCCGCCCGTCCCGAACTGGCCGCGCGCTACGCCGACGCCTGGGACCGCATCGCGGCCGCGCAGGGGCACCAGCGCACGCACGCTCGGCGCCGGCTGCTGCGCGAGACGGCGCGCCTCTCGCGGTTCCTCGACCTCGCGACCGGGATCGTGCGCTTGAACACCGAGGTCACCAAGCCCAACGAGAAGCGCTTCCGCGAGTACCGCGACGCGAACCTGCCCTCGCAGCGCTTCCAGTTGCTATCGCCCGCCCCCGTCTACCCGGCGCTCGAGGAGGCCGTGCTGGCCGCCCGCCTGCGCACCGCGCTCGACTCGCTCGGTGCCGACGACGCCTGGGTGCGCGCCGCGCTCGAGGGCCGCACACCCGAGCAGGTCGCGCGCGAGGTCGCGGGCAGCACGCTCGCCGACGTGGGCGTGCGCCGCGCGCTGCTCGACGGTGGCCGTGCCGCGGTTGAGGCCTCGACCGACCCCGCGATCGCGTTCGCGCGCCGCATCGACGCCGTGTGGCGCGAGGACCGCCGCACCTATGAGGACCTCGTCGAGAGCGTCGAGACGCTCGAGGGGGCGCGCATCGCACGCGCGGTGTTCGAACTCAACGGCCGCGACGGCTACCCCGACGCGACCGGCACGTTGCGCCTGTCCTACGGCCGCACCGCGGGCTACGAGCAGATGGGGGCCCCGGTGCCGTGGCGCACCACCTTCCACGGCCTCTACGAGCGCTCGCGCGCGTTCGAGGCGCGCGCGCCGTTCGACCTGCCCGAGCGCCTGCAGACCGCCGAGCGCACGTTCGACCTCACCACGCCGTTCAACTTCGTCAGCACGAACGACATCATCGGCGGCAACTCGGGCAGTCCGGTCGTGGACCGTGACGGCCGCTACGTCGGGCTGGTGTTCGACGGCAACATCCAGAGCTTCGCGTGGGAGTTCGGCTACACCGACCGGCAGGCGCGCTGCGTGTCGGTGGACTCGCGCGCCATCCTGGGCACGCTCCGCGACCTCTACGGCATGGGCGCACTCGCCGAGGAACTGGTCGGCACACCGAAGTGACGCGCGCGGTCGCGGACCGCACGCGAGGGAGGCACGCATGGAGGCGTTGCTCGACGGACTGGCGCGGCAGCCCCTGCTGCTGCTCTTCACCGTGCTCGCGGTCGGCTACGCGCTCGGCCGGGTCGCGATCGCGGGCGTGCAACTGGGCGTCGCCGCGGTGCTCTTCGCCGGGCTCGCGCTGGGCATGCTCGATGCGCGCCTGCAACTGCCCGAGTTCGTGCGCGCGTTCGGGCTCGTGCTGTTCGTGTACGCGATCGGGGTGAGTAACGGCCCGGGGTTCTTCGCCTCGTTCCGCCGGCGCGGTCTGCGCGACACGGCGTGGACGGTGGGCCTGGTGGGCCTCGGCGGCCTCATCGCCCACGGCGCGGGGCGGGCGTTCGGGGTGCCTTCCGAGGTCACGGCCGGGCTGTTCTGCGGCGCGCTCACCAACACCCCGGCGCTCGCCGCCGCCCTCGAGCGACTGCCCGTGGGCTCGCAGGGCCCGGTGGTGGGCTACTCGATCGCGTACCCCATGGGCGCGCTGGGCATCGTGCTCGCGCTCGCCCTCGCGCGCCGGCGCTGGCGCGGCGAGCTGGAGCGCGCCGCCGGTCGCGACACGCTCGAGGTGCGCTACCTGCGCGTCACCGCGCCCGATGCGGTGGGGGTGCCGGTGAAGGCGCTGCTCCAGCGCTGGCGCATCCGCGCCCGCTTCGTGCGACGACGCCACGGGGACGGCTGGGAGCTCGTGAGCCCCGACGCCGCCCTCGCCGCGGGGGACACCGTGACCGTGGTGGGCAGCCCCGACGCGCTCGCCGCCCTCGTGCCGCGCGTCGGTGAGGAGAGCGCGGACCGCGAGGCGCTGGGACGCGGCGACCTCGACATGCGCCGCATCTTCGTCTCGTCGCCCGCGGTGGCGGGGCGATCGCTCGCCGAACTCCGCACCCTGACGCGCTTCGGTGCGCTCGTGAGCCGCGTGCGTCGCGGGGATGCCGACCTCGTGCCCGACGGTCGCACCGTGCTGCAGTTGGGCGATCGCGTGCGCGTGGTCGCGCCGCGCGAGCGCATGGCCGAGGTCTCGCGCTTCTTCGGCGACTCGTACCGGGCGCTCGGCGAGGTGGACGCGGTCTCGTTCGGCCTCGGTGCGGGGCTCGGGCTGCTGCTCGGCACGGTGCCCATCCCGCTGCCGGGGGACCTCACGTTCCGGCTCGGGCCCGCGGGCGGCCCGCTCGTCGCGGGGCTCGTGCTCGGTGCGATCGGTCGCACCGGTCCGCTGCTCTGGCAGGTGCCGTACAGCGCCGGGCTCACGCTGCGCCAGGTCGGGCTCGCGCTGTTCCTCGCCGCGGTCGGACTCGGCGCGGGCGGGCCGTTCGCCGACACGCTGCACTCGGGCGAGGGGCCGCGGTGGCTGGCCTTGGGGCTCGGCGTCACGGTGGCGGTGGCGACGCTCGCGCTCGTGAGCGCACGGCTGTGGCTGCGCGCCCCGGCGGGCCTCGCCATGGGACTCGCCTCGGGCGTGCACACGCAACCGGCCGCGCTCGCGTTCGCCTCGGAGTCGGCACGCGACCCGTCACCCGACGTCGGCTACTCGACCGTCTCGCCCATCGCGACCCTCACCAAGATCCTCGTCGCGCAGCTGCTGCTCGGCGGCTAGGCGAGCGGACGGCCCGCGAGGCGCACCCCGCGAGCCGTCCCCGGGTGGGCTCGAACGCTCAGAGCAGGTCGTGTCCGACCACGACCAGCGCCTCGTCCTCGGCCGGGCGACGATGCGCGCAGACCCCACGCAGCGCACGCATGACGTCGTGCGCGTTGAGGTGCGGACGGTCGTGCCGCCAGCCGCTCTGCGTGGCGAGCACGAGGTCGTTCATGGACACGACGCCCACGAGCGTCAGGTCGCGCCCGACCACCGGCAGGCGGCGGATGTGCTCGCGCTCCATGACGGCCAGCAGGTCGGCGACCGGGTCGTCGGGGCGCACCACGAACGGGGTGCGCGCCATGACCTCCTCGACCTTGCGCTCGTTCGGCCGCTTGCCCGTGGTCGCGAGCGCCATGCAGATGTCGCGATCCGTGATCACGCCCTTCACCTTGCGCGTCCCGGGCTCGATCACCGGCACGAATCCGCAGTCCGCGTTCCACATGATCATCGCCGCCGCCGCGAGGTCGGTGCCTGGCGCGCACGACTCGACCTCGGTCCGCATCACGTCCCGAACCTTCATCGTCCCCTCCGGAGTGTCGCCGCGGACCCTCTGCCCGTCCGGCGCGACGGGGAGGGAGTGCATCGGGCGTGCCCCGCCTCCCGCGGCACGGGCCGCCTTGCGGGACAACGCGCTGCGCCGGGGGAGGGCGCACAGCGGCTGACGCCCCGACACCGCGCCCTGCCAGCCCGACAGCCGCGCCCGCCCTCGCGTGCGCCCGTCGCACCGCCCCCTCCGGCCCGCTTGCGGGGTTCGAACCCACCTCACAGGGGGCGGCCACCCGGGCCCGGACCCCCATCAATGGATGGATGAACGGGTCGGCCTAGGCTATTCTCCCCACGCATTTTGCCTGCATGCGCATCCACGCGCCCCGACCTCTCCGATCGACCTCGCCGTGGAGCCCCCGTGCGCCGACTCCCCCTGCGCCACCTCATGCTGGTGGCCGCCCTCGTACTGACCCCGGCCGCTTCCGCCCACGCCGCCGCCGTGTACTGGACCAACGCCGCGGGCGGCAACTGGAACGTCGCCTCGAACTGGTCGACGGCCGCGCTGCCGACCGCGAGCGACACGGCGGTGTTCGACCTGCCCGGCACCTACGCCGTCACCATGAACGTCAACGTGACGCTGGCCGGGCTGCGCGTGAACGGCGCGGCCTCGGGTGTGCAGACGCTGACCGCGACCACGCGCACGATCACGTTGAACGGTCCGACCACCGTGGGGGCGCAGGGCGTGCTCTCGCTCTCGTCGTGCACCGTGAACGGCACCGGGGCGATCACCAACGAGGGCGCGCTCGCGCTCGGCAGCTCGTCGGTGGCCAACGCGCTCGGCAACGCGGGCACGCTCACCGTGACCGGCGCGAGCAGCGTCGCGGGGGCGTTCGCGAACCTCGCCGGGGCCACGCTCTCGATCCAGACCGTCTCAAGCACGTCGGGGACACTCACGGTCGCGAGCGGCTTCACGAACTCGGGCACCATCGACCTCACGACCGGCGCGGGCGTGGTGGGCGCGGTGCTCACCTCGGCGCTCAACCTCACCACCGGGACGCTCACCAACGCCGCCGGCGCCACGATCCGCAGTCTCACGGGCAGCGGCGCCAACCGCAGCATGTCGGCCGCGCTCGACAACCAGGGCACGCTCACCGTGTCGCACCCGATCTCGCTGGGGCGCGCCTCGGCCGTGCACTCGAACGTCGGCACGATCGACGTCACCGGCGGCAACCTCACCGTGTCGCTATCGGGCGCGGGCACCAGCTTCTCGACCTCGGGCACCGTCAACGTGGCCACGGGTCGCACGCTCACGTTCTCCGGCGCGAGCGCCGGTGGCGCGGGCAGCCCGGTGAACTACAACAGCGGCACGTTCGGCGGGGCGGGCACGATCGCGTTCGGCAACGCCACGCTGGTGCTCAACGCCAGCCTCGCCTCGAGCATGGCCAACCCGTCGTTCACGAGCAGCACCGTGAGCGGCACGGGCACGCTGTTCGTGAGCCCCGGGACGACGACCAATGCGACCTCGTCCACGCTGTCGAGCCCGGTCACGATCGAGGGCACGGGCACGCTCGCGCTCTCGAGCAGCACGCTGAGCGGCTCGACCTCGAACCTCGGCACGCTCGCACTCACCACCAGCACCGTCTCGGGCCCGCTCGACAACCTCGGCACCGTGACCGCGCTCGGCAACTCGGGCTCGTCGGGCACGTTCACGAGCCGCGCCGGCTCCACGCTGCGCGTGTTCTCCGACCTGTCGCAGAGCAGCCAGTTCACGTTCGCGAACGGTTTCACCAACAACGGCACGCTCGAGCTCATCGCGCTCTACGGTGCCACGGGCATCCGCAACACCGGCCTCGGACTCACCGCGGGCACGCTGGTGAACGCCGCCGGGGGCGTCATCCGCAGCCTCGCCGGCAACGGCGCGAACGCCCGCACGATCACCGGACCGCTCGACAACCAGGGCACGCTCGACGTCCAGTACGCGCTCTCGGTGGCGCTCAACCGCACGGGCTCCAGCAACGCCGGCACGATCCAGCTGAACGGCGGCGACCTCACGCTCACCGTCTCGGGCACGACGCCCGGCTTCACCAATCCCGGCACCCTCTCGATCCCGACCGGTCGCACGCTCACGCTCGCCGGTTCGGTCGCGGGCGGGACGGGGCAGACGTTCACGCACGGCGGCACGGCCTCGGGTGGCGGCACGATCGCGCTCTCCAACGCGACGCTCGTGCTCAACGCCGCCCTCGGCACCTCCAACGCCACGCTCGCGCTCACGCAGAGCATCCTGAACGGCCCCGCGACCCTCACCGTGCAGAGCGGCACCGCGGCGAGCGCGACCTCGAGCACGCTCAATGCCCCGGTGACGGTGGCCTCGGGCGGCACGCTCACGCTCGTGAGCAGCACGCTGAACGGCGCCACCACCAACCTCGGCACGCTGACGCTCCAGAACAGCACGCAGGCCGCTACGCTCGACAACCAGGGCACGACGGTCGTCGAGGGCACCACCGCCTCGAACGCCGCGCTCACCAACGCCCTCGGTGCGACGCTGCGCGTGCAGGCCTTCGGCGCCAGCAACACGCTGCTGACGTTCGCGAACGGGTTCACGAACGGGGGCACGGTCGAACTCACCGCCGCCGCCGGCGTGAACAGCACGCGCACCAGCCAGATCTCGCTCACCGCGGGCTCGTTCGTGAACTCCGCCGGAGCCGTGCTTCGCAGCATCGCCGGCGGCGGGGCCTCGACGCGCGGCCTCACCGGCGTGCTCGTCAACCAGGGGCTCCTCGACATCCAGTACGGCACGTCACTCGCGCTCGCTCGTCCGGGTTCGAGCAACGGCGGCACGATCCAGCTCACGAGCGCCGACCTCTCGATCACGCTCTCGGGCACCACGCCCGGACTCACCACGTCGGGCGCGATCGTCGTCCCGAGCGGTCGCACCCTCAGCGTGACGGGTTCGGTCGCCGGCGGCGCGGGCCAGAACCTCACCTACGCAGGCGGGACGTTCGGCGGGCGCGGCTCGGTCAACCTGACCAACGCCGCACTGGTCGTCTCGGCCCCGTGGAGCGCGGACTCGACCACGTTCAACCTCACCACGAGCCAGCTCAACGGCGCCTCGACCCTCACGGTGGGCGGGGGCTGCAACGTGAACCTGTCGTCCTCGACCAGCAACGCGCCCATCACCGTGGCGGCCGCGGGGACCGTGACCTACCTCAACTCGACCCAGACGGGTGCGCTCGAGAACCTCGGCACGGTCGTGGTCGAGGGCACCTCGAGCTCGGGTGGCGCGTTCACGAACCGGCCATCCGGCACGCTGCGCGTGCAGTGCAACGGCAGCACGAACGCCCAGCTCACGTTCCCCGGCAGCGTCACGAACGAGGGCACGATCGAGCTGACCGCCGCCCCGTCCGTCAGCACGACGCGCACCAGCACGCTGGCACTCACCACCGGCACGCTCGTGAACGCGTCCACCGGCGTCATCCGCGCCCTCGCCGGTGGCGGTGCGCTGAGCCGCTCGCTCAGCACGGCGCTCGACAACCAGGGCCTGCTCGACGTGCAGTACCCGTTGTCGCTCGCGCGCACCGGGGCGGCGCACAGCAACTCCGGGACCACGAGCATCGCCGCCACGCGCACGCTCACCGTGACCGGTGCGAGCCTCACCAACCAGCCCGGCGGTGTGCTGCGCGGCTCCGGCACGCTGGCGCTCGCCGCGGGCCTGCCGCTCACCCAGAACGGCATCGTGCGACCGGGCAGCTCGCCCGGACTGCTCCGGGTCGAGGGCCGCGTGGTGCACTCGGCCAGCTCCGTGCTCGAGATCGAGGTCGCGGGCGACTCCGCGACCACGGGCTACGACGTCCTCAGCCTGCGCGACACGGTGACGTTCGCGGGCACGCTGGCGGTGTCGGTGACCTCGCCGTACACCCCGGACCCGGGCCGCAAGTACGTCGTCTCGCGCTTCACGCGCCGGGCCGGCAGCACGTTCGCCACCGTGACCGGACTCGCGTACGGCCCGGGCCAGTTGTGGGCGCTCACGTACTCCGACACCAACCTGGTGCTCGAGTGCGTGGACCAGTTGTGGACGCGCGTGCACCCCGACGGCACGCCGCCCGTGGCGCGCGCCGGGCACACGGCCGTGTACGACTCGACCGGAGATCGCATGATCGTGTTCGGCGGACGCTCCGACGCCGGCGTGCTCAACGACGTCTGGGTGCTCACCAAGGCGGTCGGCTTCAACCATCCCGCGTGGGTGAAGCTCAACCCCACGGGCACGCCGCCCGCGGCACGCACCAACGCGACCGCGGTGTACGACGCCGCGAGCAACCGCATGGTGGTGTACGGCGGCGAGAACGGTGCGAGTCCCGCGGCCGCGCTCGGCGACGCGTGGGTGCTCACGAACGCCAACGGCCTCGGGGGCACGCCGGCGTGGACGCCGCTCACGCCCGCCGCGGTCCCGCCCTCGCGCACCGTGCACGCCGCCGCCTACGACCGCGTGTCGAACCGCATGATGGTGTTCGGGGGGCGGTCGCTGCCCGGCGACTGCGCCTCGTCGCTCGGCGACGTCTGGGTGCTCGCCCAGGCGAACGGGCTGGGCGGGGCACCGGTGTGGACCGGACTCGTGCCCACGGGCGCGGGCCCCTCGGCGCGCTCGCACGCGGGCGCGGCGTGGGACGCCCCCACGGGGCGGCTCATCGTGGCCGGCGGCGACGCGTGCGGGAGCGCCGACCTCGGCACGTGGATGCTCGCGTACGGCAACGGACTCGGCGGTGCGGCCGCGTGGAGCGCACTCGCACCCGCGCGCCTGCCCGCCACGGGTTGGACGCTCGCGCGCTACGCCTACGACGCCGAGTTCCGCTGGCTCGACGCGTTCGGCGGCATGGTGGGGGGCGCCTACGTGGACACCGCCTACACGCTGTCGCCGGCCGACGGATCGGGGGCGACCGACTGGTACGGGCGCAACTTCTACGGCACGCGCCCCACGCCGCGCGGGTTCCACAGCATGGTGCTGGCTCCGGCGCAGCACACCGCGATCGTGTTCGGCGGCATCACCGCGTCGGGCCGCTCGCGCGAGGTGTGGCGGCGAGCGCTGGATCGCGCCCCGGTGCTCGATGCCGGCGACACGCCGCCGATCGCGCCGCCGTCGCGCACCGCGTTCGCGCTGCCGCCCGCCCCGAACCCGAGCGCGGGCAAGGTGCGCATGGCGGTGGACCTCGCGCGCGCGCAGCGGCTCGAACTGTCGGTGTTCGACGTCACCGGGCGCCGCGTCGCCGTGATCCACGACGGCATTCTGCCCGCCGGCCGTCACTCGTTCGAGTGGGGCGGGGCGAGCGCGGGCGCGGCGGCGCCGCGACCGGGCGTCTACCTGGTGCGGATGTCGGCGATCGACCGCACGCAGGTGGCGCGCATCGTGCGCGTGGAGTGATCCGCGGGCTCGGGTGACTCCGCGGGCGGTTCCTCGGGAACCTCGCGCGGGGTCACCGGGCGCTCGGGCACCTCGCCGGGAACGGGTTCGACCCGCACCGGCACCTCGACCGGGGGTGGCGACGGCGTGCCCGGCGAGGGCGCGGGCCAGCGGGCGTGCGTCATGGCACCACCCCCAGGTCCACGCGATCGGGCACCACCTCGACGCCCGCGACCCGCGCCAGCCACGCGCCCACGACCGGCGCGACCGGCACCACCTGCAGGAACGCACCCGCGAGGTCGGTGGCGCGCGGATGGCTGTCGGTGACCACCAGCCGGTCGAGCAGGCGACTGTCCTCGAGGCGCGCGAGCGACTCGCCCGGCAGCACCGCGTGCGTCACGAACGCGCTCACGCGCGCCGCCCCGGCGTCGCGCAGGGCGCGGGCCGCACCCAGCAGGGTGGAGCCGCTGCGCACGAGGTCGTCGTGCAGCACCACGGTGCGGTCGCGCACCTCGCCCACGATCCCCACGACCTCGGTGCGCTCGGGCCCCAGGCGGCGCTTGTGGACGAACGCGGTCGCCGCCCCGAGCCGTTCGGCGACGCGCTGCACGCGCGCGGCGCGACCGGCGTCGGGGCTGGCGAGCACCAGCCCGGTGCCCCCGAGTCGGCGCGCCACCACCTCCACCAGCGCATCGGTGGGCAGCACCGACGCCCGCCACGACGCGGCGAAGAAGAACGGCAGCGACTCGCTGTGCGGGTCGAGCAATGCGATCCGGTTGCCCCCGGGCGCGCGCGGCACGGCCGAGAACAGCAGCGCGCGCGTGCGCGCCGTCACCACCTCGCCCTCGACCGCAGCCCGCTCCATCGTGCCGTAGCCGTAGAACGGCAGCACGACGGTGAGCCGCTCGGCCCCCTGGTCCACGAGCGAGCAGGCGAGGTCGAGCATGGCGGTGGTCTGCGACTCCTGCGTGGTGCCGCCCACGAGCACCACGTCACGCCCGCGCACGGGCGCGAGCACGCGCAGGTGACGCTCGCCGTCGGGGAAGCGACGCCACTCGATGCGGCCCGCCTCGAAGCCGTAGGTGCGGACCAGCGAGTCGCGCATCCCGGCGTAGGGTTCGGTCGAGAACACGAGCAGCGACACGGGACCTCCTCAGGCCGGGTGGTGCACGTCGGGCTGCCGCACCGACTCGGCGAGCCGTTCGACCACGCGCTCGTCGGACACCGGCGCGAAGTCGCGATAGAACGTGCCCACCGCCCAGAACTCCTCGGGCGTGTGCAGGCACACGAGTCGCTCGCAGAGCGTGCGCACCTCGTGCAGGGCCGCGCGCGGTGCGACCGGCACCGCGACCACGATCTCGCGCGGACCGCGCGCCCGCACGGCGCGCAGCGACGCGAGCAGGGTGGAGCCGGTGGCGATGCCGTCATCCACCAACACCACCGACCGGCCCGTCACCTCGGCCTGCGGGCGTGCGGCGCGGAACAGGCGCGCGCGGCGCACCATCTCCTCGCCCTGCCGCACGCGCTCGCGCTCGAGGTGCGCGCGCGCCGCCTCGCCCAGCACCGGGGCGTGCGGGTTCATGACCACCTCGCCGGTCTCGGAGAGTGCACCGTGCGCGTACTCGGGTTGCCCCGGCGCGCCGAGCTTGCGCGCCAGCACCACGTCGAGTTCGGCCCCGAGGTGCTGCGCGATCGGCACGGCGACCTCGATCCCACCGCGCGGGATGGCGAGCACCAACGGACGCACGAGCGGCATACGGGCGAGGCGTTGCGCGAGTCGCCGACCGGCGTCGGCGCGATCCTCGAACAGGAGCGTCATGGCGTGGGCTCCTCAGGCAGGTGACGCACGAACCAACTCGTGGCGAGTCGGGCCGCCCACTCGAGCGCGCCCGTCTCCTCGAACAGGTGCGAGGCCCCCGGCACGACCGCGAGTTGCCGCGGGCCCGCGAGGTCGGGTAGCACGAGTCGGTTGAGCCGCAGCACCTCGGCATCACGGCCACCCACGATGAGCAGGGTGGGGGCGTGCACGAACGGCAACCAACCCTCGGCCAGGTCGGGCCGGCCCCCGCGCGAGACGACCGCGCGCACGCTGGGCTCGCGCGCGGCGGCCACCAAGGCTGCGGCCGCACCGGTGCTGGCGCCGAACAGCCCCACCGGCACCTCGGCGGTGCGCGGGTCGCGGAACGTCCAGTGCACCGCCGCGAGCAGCCGATCGGCGAGCAGGGTGACGTCGAACACGTTGCCGCGCTCCTCGGCCTCGTCGGTCGTGAGCAGGTCGAAGAGCAGCGTGGAGAGCCCGGCCTGCTGCAGCGTGCCCGCGACGAACCGGTTGCGCGGACTGTGCCGGCTGCTGCCGCTGCCGTGCGCGAACAGCACCACGCCGAGCGCGTGCGGCACGGTGGTGAGGTCGCCCTCGAGCACCACCCCGTCGGTGGGGATCCTCACATGGGAGAGGACTCCCGACTCCACAACGCCATCGAGTTCCCGCGTCAGCATCGCGTCCCTCCTCGCGCGTCCTCGCGCACAAGGGAACGGTTGCAAACCGGGTGCCACGCACGCTGCGTTCGCGGTGCCATGCCGAGCCCGCGGGAATCCGCGCGCCGACCCTCTCGCGCACCCCGTCGTGGACGACGGCGGCACGCCCGACCTGTCAGACCGCCCCGCCGTCACTGCCACGATGTCACCGCAGCGGCACACGGACGCCCCCCAGGGGGGCATGGTTCAGAGGTCGAGTCGCAGGGTGTGGAGGGCGCGGGCGGGGACGCGCAACCGCACGTGGCGGTCGCCCACGACGACGGCGGTCTCGAGCGCGGCGGTGGAGCGGTTGAACGCGACCAGCGTGACGTGGCGACCGTCGCCGGATCGCACCGCGACCGCGTGGAAGTCGTCCGCGGCGAGGTGTGCGCCCTCGACGACCGTGTCGAGCACGCGGTCGCCGGGCCGCACGTAGCGACTCACGTGCGCGATGACGTCGAAGACGGGCGTGCGCAGCACCGCGCCCGAGGTGGAGTCCACCATGAGCGGGGCGGCGCAGCGGTTGCCGACGTGGTTCGGTCCGCCGCGCGCGTCGAGCACGAGGTTCCAGTCGATCCACCCGGTGAGGCCGTGACGCAGCCCCACCACGAGGTCGCGCGCGTAGCGGTCCACGGGCGAGTAGCGCGGGTGCCAGTGGCGGTCGGCGGCGGGCGCCCAGTCCCAGCCCCAGTCGGTGGCATCGGCGCGCCACCACCAGTCGGGGTCGGACCAGCCGCGGAACCGGCCGCCCGGCGAGTTGTTCTCGGAGGCGAGCGCGTCCACGCAGCCCTCGGTGTGCACGAGCGACCGACCGGGCGCGAGCGCGCGCAGCGAGTCGAGGATGTCGGGCCGCGCGCTCGCGGTGGCCGAGTACCAGTGCACCGCGGTGCCGTGCACCCGGGCGGCACACGCCGAGTCCTCGAACACGCGGCGCGCGTAGTCGAGCGCGATGGGCTCGCGGTTCTGGTCGTACTGCAGGATGCGCACACCGAGCGGCGCGAGCGCGGGGCCGAGGTGGTCGCGGATGA
>JBJTRI010000087.1:0-25440 GCA_046076045.1 bacterium | reverse complement strand
GTCGCTCGAGCGCCTGCACCAGCTCGAGCGTGCAGTCCTGCGGCGCGAGCTCAGCCTCGTAGCGGATGCGCGTCGCGAAACGGTCCTCGTCGGCGGCCTCGGTGACGAGGCGGTCGAAGCGCTCGCGGAACTCGTCGAGGCGGTCGGGCGCGATCGACAGCCCGGCCGCGAAGGCGTGCCCGCCGTGCGCGAGCAGCAGGTCGTCGCAGCCCTGCAGCACGCGCGTCAGGTCCACGCCCGCGATGCTGCGGCACGAGCCGCGGCCACTGCCGTGCTTGAGCGAGACGAGCACCGTGGGCAGGTGGTACTTCTCGACCAGGCGCGAGGCCACGATGCCGATCACCCCCGGGTGCCACGACTCGTCCCACAGCACGATGCTGCGCCGCCCGGGGTCCGACGAGATCTGGCGCTCGACGCGCTGCACCGCCTCGTCGCGCAACGACGAGTCCTCGTCGCGACGGCTCTGGTTGAGCAGTTCGAGGTCGCGCGCGATCGCCCCGGCCTCGGACTCGGTCTCGGCCAGCAGCAACCGCACGCCGTCCGCGGCACGCCCCATGCGACCGGCGGCGTTAATGCGCGGGGCGAGCTGGAACGCGACGTGCGTACTGTTGAGCGGCGGGGTCGCGCCGCCGTTGAAGCGACGCTGCGGCGACTGCCGACGCAGCGCGTCGAGTCCCAGCCGCGGGTGGGCGTTGAGGCGGTCGAGCCCGAGCCGCGCCAGCACGCGGTTCTCGCCGGTGAGCGGCACCACGTCGGCGATGGTGCCGAGCGCGACCACGTCGAGGTACGCCGCCGCCCGCCCGAGTCCACCGCCGTTCGCGTCCTCGCGCTCGCGCAGCAGGCGCTCGACGAGCTTGAACGTGACGCCGACCCCGGCGAGGTGCTTGTACGGGTACGGGCAGCCGGGCTGCAGCGGGTTCACCACCGCGACCGCGTCGGGCAGCACGGACGTGGGCTCGTGGTGGTCGGTGACGACCACGTCGATGCCGAGAGCGCGTGCGTGCGCGACCGGCTCGTGCGCCGTGATGCCGCAATCCACCGTCACGATGAGCGTGCAACCGCGCGCCCGCGCGTCCTCGACGGCGCGCACCGTGAGGCCGTAGCCGTCGGTGAGCCGGTCGGGGATGAAGTACTCGGCGCGACCGCCCAACTCGCGCGTCAGGACGCGGTAGAGCAGGAACGTGGAGGTGATGCCGTCCACGTCGTAGTCACCCTGGATGAAGATCGTCTCGCCGTCGCGGAGGGCGCGCTCGATGCGCTCGGCGGCGGCCTCGAGGCCCTTCATGCGCGCCGGGTCGTGCAGGTACTCGGGCACGGGGTCGAGGAACTGCAGCATGTCGTCACGGTCACGCACCCCGCGGTTCACGAGCACGTGCGCCATGGCGAGCGGCAGTTCGTGCGCGCGGGCGAGCTCAGCGGCGGCCGAGGGCGAGTGCCCCGGGTGCTGGACCCAGACGGGCGGAGCCGTGATGGAATGCGGCATGCGAGTCCCCGAGGGGGCGAGCGAAGGGCGAGGGAGCGGACGCGCGAGCATACGAGCCGCCGCGCACCACCGGCAAGAGGCGCCGTCAGCGCCCGCCGATGCGTGCGCGCAGCGCCACCAGGCGCGGGTCCGACGCCCCCACCAGGCCCTCGACGCGAGCGAGCGCGGCCTCGGCCCCCGTGCGGTCGCCGAGCCGGGCGCGCGTGTCGGCGACCCCGAGCCAGGCCTCGACGAACCCGGGCTCGGCCGCGACCGCACGCTCGAACGCGGTGCGCGCGAGGGGCACGTCACCGCTCGCGATCGCCGCGCGTCCGAGGTCCCACGCCAGACCGGCGTCCTCGAGCAGCACGGCCGACGCCGCGGCGAGTCGCTCGCGCGCCTCGGGTACGCGGCCCGCGGCGAGGTACGCCACGCCCAGCGCACCGCCCGCCGCCGGCGCCCCGGGGTGCACGTGCGCCAGCCCCTCGCCCGCCGCGACCGCCTCGTCCACGCGCCCCAGTCGCACGAGCGCGCGCACGCGCACCACACCCGCCCCGAGGTCGTCGGGCGCGAGGGCCAGTGCGGCTTCGGCGGCCGCGAGCGCATCGGCCGGGGCCCCGCCCCGGAACGCCGCGGTCGCGCGCGCGGCGAGCACCGCCACGCCCGCGCCCGGCAGCGAGTCGGCGCGCGCGAGCCAGCGCGCGGCCTCCTCGGTGCGCCCCTGCGCCGAGAGCAGGTCGGCCATGCCGAGCACCGCGTCGGGGTCGTCGGGACGCACCTCGGCGATGCGGCGGATGCGCGACTCCTCGTCGCGCCACGCCCCGATCGTACGCGTGGCGGCCAACCCCTGCAGGCACACGAGCAGCGCGAGCAGGGTGGCCACGAGCCGGCGCTGCGCGGCGGGCACGCCAGTCGCGAGCGTGGCGCACGCCAGCGCCCAGCCGGCCGCGGGCAGCACGAGCGCGCGCTCGGCGAAGCGTGCGCCGGTCTCGAGCAGCGAGGCACCCGCGACGGGCAGCAGCGGGGCGACGAGCAGCACGAGCGGCAGCGTCCACTCGGAGCGACGCCGGAACGCGGCCAGCACCGCGACCGTCCAGAGCGCGAGCGCGCCCCACGCCGCCCACACCCACGGCGGGGCGGGCACGGACCACTCGGGCAGCAGCGGGGCGTGCGCGGCGAGCGGCGACAGCCACGCGAGGTGCGCGAGCGCGAGCGCGGGCGCCCCGGCCCACGCCCCCGGATCCGGCGGGTGCGCGCTGCCCGGCACGACCGCCCGATGCGCCACTGCCCACAGCAGGGTGACCGCGCTGCACCACGCGACGGGCTCCCACACCGGACGACGCGCTGCGGGGGTGCCGGGCATGGCGCTGTCGGCCAGCACCACCAACGGCAGCACGAGCGCGGTCTCCTTGGAGAGCAGCGCGAACGCGGTCGCCGCGACCAACCCCAGGCGTGAGCCCGCGTCGCCGCACGTCCGCAGCCGACGCGCGAACAGCAGGGCGGCGAACGTGCCGAGCGCGACGAACGCGTCGGTGCGCCCCGCGATCCACGCCACCGCCTCGGACAGGGCGGGAGCGGTGGCGTAGAGCAGGCCGGCCGCGAACGCGGGCCCCGAGGCGAGCCCGCGCGCGCGCGCCAATCGCATGAGCAGCGCGGTGGCGACGGCGTGTGCGAGCACGTTGACGAGGTGGAACGCCCACGGCTGCCAACCCGAGAGCACGCCGTCCACGCGATAGCTCGCGGTCACGACCGGACGCCACATGCCCGTGCCGCCACCGGTCGAGGCCCAGAAGTCGCTCGTCAGCAAGCGCGCCCACTCCGGGCCCTGCAGCGCGGCGTTGCGCACGATGAGGTCGAGGTCGTCCCACACGAACGCGTAGGCGAGCGTGCCCGCGTAGAGCACGACGACGACCAGTGAGGGCACCAGCCACACGAGTCCGCCCCACCACGGCGCGCGTGGTGGGTGACCGTGGACCGACCCCGACGCGGACGCCCGCCGGCGGGCGGCCGGCGGGCGTGCGTTGGACGACATCCCGAGTCCCCCGTAAGCCGAATTCTGTACGGATCGCTCCGTGATGATCATTTGTCTGGGGCGATGGTCTCCCATCGCCTCGATGCGACCGACCCTGGGGTGATGGCGGGGCGGGACACACCCCTCCCCCTCTATGCGGTCTTGCTCCGGACGGGGTTTGGCGAGCCGGTGGCGTTGCCGTCACCGCTGGTGAGCTCTTACCTCACCGTTTCACCCTTGCCCGCAGCGGCGCCTTGCGGCGCCGCCCGTTGGCGGTCTTCTCTCTGTTCCACTTTCCGTGGACTCACGCCCCCCGGGGGTTACCCGGCGTCCTGCCCTGTGGAGTTCGGACTTTCCTCACGAAGCGGACTCGGCCACCGCAATGTGACGCGGAAGCGTCGTCATACTTCGCGCGATCATCTGTGGGACTCGGGAACTACCTGCGAAGCGCCTGGTCGAGCGCCTCGTTCACCAGCCCGTCCGCGCGACCGTTGTCGTTGCGCGGCACGGACTCGAAACGCACCGCGCCCACCTGCATGACGGCCATGCGGGCCTCGGTGTGGAGCGGCTTCAATCCCTCGTTCTTGACCCGGTACTGGCCGAGCATCTGACGCACCACCAACTCGGAGTCCATGCGGACCACGAGCGTCTGGACGCCATGGCGGGCCGCCGCCCCCAGCCCGGCGATGAGCGAGCGGTACTCCGCGACGTTGTTCGTGCACACGCCGAGGAACTCGCCGCGTGCCTCGACCTCGGCGCCACGCTCGTCGCACAGGACGTAACCGTAGGCGCCCGGGCCGGGGTTGCCACGCGAGCCGCCGTCACAGCGGAGCGTCCACACGATGTCGATGCCGGGGGTCATGCGGCGACCCTAACCGCAGCGGGACGCCGGCTCAAGCGGGCTCGAGCCAACCGGCCGCCTCGAGCGTGCGCCACGCGTCGCGCTCGCCCAGTTCGATGAGCACGGCCGCACGCTCGGGCTCGAACGACAGCAGCGAGGCCGGCAGCGGCTCGACGGGCTCGACCACGCACACGCGCGCGGGATCGCCGGTGCGCGACCAGCCCTCGGGCATGTGGCGCAACTCGGTCTGCAGGTCGCGCCAGTTCGCGAGCTCCAGCAGCCGTCCGCCGAGCGCGGCGACGTCGGCGGGCGGCGGTGCGGGCGTGGGCGCGGCACTCGGCGACAGCAGCACCACGAGCAGCGCGTCGGCGCCGTGTGCGATCGCGACGTGCAACGGCTGGTTCGAGAACCCGCCCGCGTCCACGAAGTCGCGGCCCGCGACGCGCTCGGGCTGGAACAGTCCCGGGATGGCCGACGAGGCCACGGCGGCGTCCACCATCATGGCGGCATCGCGCACGTGCAGCACCTCGCCGAGTTCGTCGCGCAACCTCGCCTCGAACTCCGGGTCGTGTTGCGGCCAACCCACGAAGTGCCCGATCCGCCCACTGTCGATCGCGAGCGCGCTCACGACCAGCCGGCTCTCGGGCCCGGCGAGTTCGCGCCCACTGCCCTCGGCGAGGATGTGCTCGAGGATGCGGCGCCGGGCGCGCCCGCTCCACAACCCGCGCCCGTTCGTCTCGGGCATGAGCCCGAGCGTGAGTCCGCGCACCCAGCGTCCGGCGCGGCCCGGTGTGCTCGCCAGCCACGCCAACCCGAGCAGCATCATGAGCGCCGCACTGAAGCGGTGCGGCCACGGCCAGCCCATCACCCACACCAGCGAGTGGAGCGCGAGCGCACCCAACGCAGCCCGCGCCAACGCCCCGCGCAGTCGCACCGGGTCCACGCCCTGCGAGCGACGGTCGAGGTCGCGCGCGAGGCGGCGGGCGACGATCGCCGTGACCGTGCCCGCGATGGCGAGCACCGACCAGCACACGAGGTCGAGCTGCGCACTCCACAGGTCCACGCGCGCGCTGCTCTTGCGCCAGAACCAGTAGGCCCCCGAGAGCTCGCGCGTCCCCAGCACCCCGAGCAGCAACTCGACGATCGCGAGCAGCGCGGTGAGCGCGCCCACCACGCGCAGCGTGAGCGAGACCCACTGCACCCCGAGCGACTCGGCGCGTGCGGTGCGCCAGACGCGCTCGATGGGGCGCACGTCGCGCCCGGCCGCGAGCCACGCGACGGCGTTGATCGCCCCGATGGAGACGCCCGAGACCAACGACGGCACGAGACCGAGGCGCTCCACCACCTTGAGCACGCCGACCTCGTAGGCCCCGAGCGCACCGCCCCCCGACAGCACGAGTGCGATGCGACGCCCGACGAGCCCGGCCCGCAGCCGGCGCGCGGCCGCGCTCACGCGCCGTCCGGCGGCAACACGAGCAGCCGCCCGCAGCCCTCGCAACCCACCAAACGCTCGCGCCGCCGCACCTCCTGCAGCGCGACGGGCGTGAGCTTGTGGTGACACTCCCCGCACGCACCGTCGCGCACGGCCGCGACCGCGAGCCCCGCACGTCCGGTGCGCAACCGTTCGTAGCGCGTCCGCGCCTCGGGCGCGAGTCCCGCCACCGCGGTCGCGCGCTGGGCGGCGAGCGCGTCGAGTTCGGCCTGCACGAGCGCGGCCTCGGCCGCGAGGCGGGCGAACAGCACCTCGGCCTCGTGCGTGGCCCGCTCGAGCGCCTGCACGCGCTCGGGTCGCGCGGCCGACTCGCGCTCCTCGTCCTCGAGTCGCTCCAGTGCCTCGGTCTCGAGCACGTCGCGCTTGGCGCGCACCGCCTCGATCTCGTGGCGCACGGCGTCGAACTGGCGCTGGTCGGTGACGGCCTCGAGCTGGCGCTCGAACCGGTGCTGCTGCTCGTCGAAGTCGGCGATGCCGGCCTCGAGCACGCGGCGACGCTTCTGGGCGTCGGCGACCCGCTGGTCGAGCGCGGCCAGCGTCTTGCGCGCGGCGGCGACGCGGGTGTCGGCGGCGGTGCGCTGCTCGCGGTGGCGGAGCATCGTGCGTTCGTGGGCGACCGAACGCGCGTCCACCTCGTGGAGCGCCCAGTGGAGGCGGAGTTCTTCGGTCACGGCGGCCACCGGGTGGAAGGGGATGGTGGGCGAAACAGGACTTGAACCTGTGACCCCCTGGTTGTGATCCAGGTGCTCTGCCAGCTGAGCTATTCGCCCATCCCGAGTCTCGTGCGGCGTGGTGGGCCCACCTGGATTCGAACCAGGGTCTTACCGGTTATGAGCCGGTGGCTCTGACCGCTGAGCTATGGGCCCAGCCGCCGACATCCCACCTCCGCAGGGACGAGGTTTGTAGCAGAGCCCCCGCAGGACCGTCAAGGCGACGGGAACGGAAGCGGAAGCGTGCGAACGGGTTCGCACCCCGCGAACCGCCCTGCCGCTGCGCCGGGCCCGGAACGACGACGGGCGCCCCACGCCTGTCGCGTGGGGCGCCCGGGAGCGTGCGAGCCGCGGCTAGAGCAGCTCGGTGTAGCCCTTGAGACGTCGGCTGCGCGTCGGGTGCCGCAGCTTGCGCAGCGCCTTGGCCTCGATCTGACGGATGCGCTCGCGGGTGACGTTGAAGAACGCACCCACCTCCTCGAGCGTGCGCTGGGCCCCATCGTCGGTGAGCCCGAAGCGCAGACGGATGACCTTGGCCTCGCGCGGGGTGAGCGTCTTGAGCACCTCGCCCACCTCCTCGCGCAGCATGGCGGACGACGCCGAGTGCGCGGGGCTCACGACGCTCGTGTCCTCGATGAAGTCGCCGAGGTTGGAGTCGTCGTCCTCGCCGATCGGACGGTCGAGCGAGATGGGCTCCTGCGCGGCCTTGATGATGGCCTTGACCTTGTCCACGGGCAGCTCGAGCCGCTCCGCGATCTCCTCGGGCGTGGGCTCGCGACCCAGCTCCTGCACGAGGCGGCGCGACACGCGCACGACGCGGTTGATGTGCTCGATCATGTGCACGGGCACGCGGATCGTTCGGGCCTGGTCGGCGATCGCACGCGTGATGGCCTGCCGGATCCACCACGTCGCGTAGGTGCTGAACTTGTAGCCCTTCGTGTAGTCGAACTTGTCGACCGCGCGCATGAGGCCCGAATTGCCCTCCTGGATGAGGTCCAGGAACTCGAGGCCGCGGTTCGTGTAGCGCTTCGCGATCGAGATCACGAGGCGCACGTTGGCCTCGATCATCTCGCGCTTCGCCTGCTCGGTGGCGCGCTCGCCATCGAGGATCTGCTTGTGGATCTCGAGCAGGTGCTCGCGCGACAGCCCGGCCTCGTCCTCGAGGGCCTTGATGACGCGGCGCAGCTCCTTCATCTCGTCCTGGAACTCGGCGATCTGCGCGGGCTGCAGCTTGGACTCGCGCTTCACGGCCCGTAGCTCGCTCGGCCCCTTCTTGAGGCGCTTCGCGAACAGGTTCATCTCCTCGACGCCGTGCCCGTAGCGCCGCTCGATGGCCGCGACCTGCTCGTCGAAGGTCTGCGCCTGCTCGGCGAGGTCCTTGAGCGGACGGGTCAGGCCCTCGACCATGCGCGAGTTCATGGAGAGCTTCGACATGTCGCTCTCGAGCTCGGCCTCGGCCTTCGCGAGCGTCCCGTAGTAGTTCGAGCGCTCCTTGTCCGTCATGCGGTCGTCCTGCCGCTCGAGCAGCTCGTTGTAGCGCTTCTGGCGGGCGAACACCTTCTCGAGGATCTTGACGGCGCGCAGGCGCTCCTTGTTGAGCTCCGGCTCGGCGGCGGGGGCCGTCTCGTTCGGGTTGTACACCTTGATGAAGTCCTCGATCTTCAACTGCCCGTCCTTGAGGCGCTTCATGAGGTTGCGCAACTCGCGCACCGACGGCTCGGCGCGGAACAGCTGCTTCACGACCTGCCGCTCGCCCGCCTCGATGCGGCGCGCGATCTCGACCTCGCCCTCGCGCGTGAGCAGCGGCACACGGCCCATCTCGCGCAGGTACATGCGCACCGGGTCGTCGTAGCGCACGGGCGGCGCGGGCGCGGCCTTCGACGGCGCCGCGGTGCGCTTGTCCTCGACCTTGCGCAGCTTCTTCGCGCGCTCCTTCGCCTCGTCCTCGCTCGCGTAGACCTCGATGCTGAGGTCCGAGAGCATGGTGTAGGCGTCCTCCATCTGCTGGATGTCCGCGCCGCCCTCGGCGGTCGGGTCGAGCAGGAAGAGGAGCTGCTCCTCCGTGATGTAGCTCTGGCGCGTGGCGAGGGCCTTGATCTCGTCGAGACGCCGACGGACCTCGGCCTTGGTCTTGTCCTTCGCCTGCTTCGCCTGCTTCTTCGCGGTGGTGGTGGTCGCCATGCGGCGCACTCTCCTCACTGGCTGAGTTGCTTCAACTTCTGACCGATGTCGTGAACCTGTTGCAGAAGGGCCTCGGACTCCTCGGGACTCGCGCTCGGCAGCCGTGCGCGGATCGCCCGCATCTCGTCCTGGAGCCGCCGGACCTGCAGTCGCCGCACGGCGCCCACGAGTTCCGCTTGCGGATCCCAGCCCTCCCCTTGCTGCTCGGCCGCCAACCCGCGCGCGAGCGCGGCCGCCTCACTCTCCTCGGACGGGATCGAGATCCCGTCGCGCCACCACAGATCCGCCAACTCGCGTGCCGCCCCGTCCCCGAGGTGCTCGGGCGCCACGAGCTCGCGCACGTGCGCGAGCGCATCGGGCGCGGCCCACAGGGCACGCAGCAAAGCGCGATCGAGTTCCTGCACCGGCCGCGACGGGACCGGGACGACCGGCGACGATCCCCGAGCGGGGTCCGGGACGCGGGCACGCCGCACGGCCTGCTCGATGACGCGTTCCGGGATGCCGAAGACCTGGCTCGAACGCTCGACGAGCAGCTGGAGGCGGATCGTGTCCTGGACCCCGGTGAGCATGCGCACGACCACCTGCAACGCCCGCTCGCGGGGGTCGCCCCCGGTGGCGGTGCGCAGCACGTGGCGGTGCACGAACTCCACGGCATCGTAGGCCGAATCACGCACTCTACACCATCCGTCGGCCCCCGCGCGACGCACGAGGGTGTCCGGGTCGTCCCCGGCCGGCAGGTCCACCACGGCCACGTCCAGCCCGGCGGCGAGCAGCACGCCGAGCGACCGCAGCATGGCGTTCTGGCCGGCCGCGTCGCCGTCGAAGGTGAGGGCCACCCCGCGCACCATCTGGCGGATCCGCTGGGCGTGCTCGGGCGTCAGGGCGGTGCCCGAGGCGGCCACCACGTTGCGCACCCCGGCCTGGTGCAGGGCGATGACGTCGAAGTAGCCCTCGACCACCACGAGCTCACCGTCGGCCTTGAGCGCGCGCCGGGCGTGCTCGAGCCCGTACAGGAACCGGCTCTTGTGGTACACGGCCGACTCGGGCGAGTTGAGGTACTTGGGCTGCTCGTCCCCCATGGCCCGGGCCCCGAAACCCACCACCGCGCCCCCGGGCTCGATGAGCGGGACCATGAGGCGGTTGCGGAACCAGTCGTAGGCGCCGCGCCCACCCTCGCGCCGCCCGGCCAAGCGGGCCTCGACCAGCACGTCCTCGTGGAACCGCCCGCGCAGGCGCGGGACGAGGTTCTCCCACCCCGGGAGCGCGAGCCCGAGTCGGAACTCGCGCTGCGTCTCGCGCGCGATGCCGCGCTGCTCGAGGTACGTGCGCGCCTCGCCGCCCACCTGAGGATCGGCTAACCACTGCTCGTACTGCGTCGCGGCGGCGTCGATCGCCTCGAGCAACGGGGCGCGCTTCTGGCCGTCGCGCGCTCGACGCTCGGGCACGGGGATGCCCGCGCGACGTGAGAGCAGCTCGACCGCCTCGAGGAAGCCGACCTTCTCGGTCTCCATCACGAACTTGAACGCGTCGCCACCGGCCTTGCAGCCGAAGCAGTGGTAGAACTGGCGGTCGGCGTTGACCGAGAACGACGGCGACTTCTCGTCGTGGAACGGGCAGCGCCCGACGTGGTTCCGGCCCACGCGGCGCAGCGGCACGGTCTGGCCCACGAGCTCGACGATGTCGGTCGCGGCGCGCACGCGCTCGACCCACTCGTCGGCGCCCCCGCGCCCACCGCCCGCACCCTGCGCCGCCCAGCGCACGCCGGCCTTGGTCATCGCAACCTCGCCACGGTCACCCCTCGCCCGCCCTCGTGGCCTTCGCCCCAACGCTGGGACTCGACCTGCGGGTGACCCTTGAGATGCTGCTGCACCGCCTTGCGGAGCACACCGGTGCCGATGCCGTGGATGACCCGCACCTCGTGCAGGCCGCTCAGCACGGCGCGGTCGAGGGCGCGGTCCACCGCGGCGAGCGCGTCGGAGGCGTCCATGCCGCGCAGGTCGGCCTCGAGCGGCGGCGGTTCGTCCGACGCCTCGAAGCGCGCGACCGGCTGGCGCGTGCGCGGCCCCGGCGCACCTTCGACCGCGACCAGGCGGGCGACGTGCGACTGGATGGTGAAGCTGCCGCGGCGCAACTGGACGCGGCCCTCGGCATCGGGCGGCGAGACCACGGTGGCCTCGAACCCCAGGTCGGTGACGCGCACGCGCGCACCGGGCACGATCGCGGTCGGCGCGGCCGGGGTCGCGACCTCGGGCAGACCGAGCGCGGTCGGGGCGGCGGACGCCTGCAGCGCGGCGGCCGAACGCTCGACGTCGGCGAGCGTGTCGCGCAACGCGTCGGCGTCGGCCCGCGACTTCTCGCGCTTGCGCGCCTCGCGCTGCACGGTCTGCCACAGCTCGCGCGAGCGGGCGAGCAGCGCCTCGCTCTCGGCGGTGAGCCGGCGGCGCAACTCGGCGAGCGCGCGCTTGGCCTCCTCGGCCGTGGCGCGGTGGTGACGCTCGGCGCGCTCGGCCTCGGCGCGCGCACGCGCGAGCTCGTCGCGCTCGGTACGCGCAGCGGCGAGCGCGTCGCCGACCTCAGCGAGCAGGCGCTCGAGCGCACGCGTCTCGTCGGGCGTGAGCGCGCGGGCGCGCTCGAGCAGCGCCGCCGGGAACCCGAGCCGACCGGCGACGTCGAGCGCGTGACTCGCGCCCGGTACCCCCTTGCGGAAGCGGTAGCGCGAGGTGAGCGTGTCGAGGTCGAACTCGAGCGAACCGTTGACCACGCCGGGCACCTCACCGGCGACGCGCTTGAGGCTGCCGAGGTGCGTCGTGAGCACGCCCCACGACCCCGCGGCCGCGACGTGCTCGACCAGCGCGCGCCCGATCGCCGCGCCCTCCTCGGGGTCGGTGCCCGCACCGAGCTCGTCGGCGAGCAGCAGCGTGCGCGGTCCGGCGGCCTCGACCATGGCGCGCAGCGACAGCAGGTGGGCGGCGAACGTGCTGAGCCCGCGGTCCACCGACTGCTCGTCCCCGAGGTCGGCGCGCAGCTCGTGGATCTCGGGCAGCGCGCTGCCCTCGGCGCAGATCACGGGCAACCCGGCGTGCGCGAGCGCGACCGCCAACCCCACGGTCTTGAGCAGCACGGTCTTGCCGCCCATGTTGGGCCCCGAGACGAGCAGCAGGCGACCGCCCTCACCCAGTTCGAGCTCGAGCGGCACCACCTCGGCGCGGCGCTCGCCCATGGCGAGCAACGGGTGGCGCGCCGCGCGCAGCGTGAGTCGGTCGCCGCCGGGGGTGAGTGCGACGCCGCCGAACTCGACCGCCCACGACGCGCACGCGCGCAGCGCGTCGAGCGTGGCCAGCGTGTCCTCGAGCGCACCCAGCGCGGGGGCGGCGGCGCGCACCTCGGCGGCCAGTTCGCGCAGGATGCAACGCTCCTCGGCCGCGGCCTCGGCACGCAACTCGAGCAGGCGGTTGTTCTCCTCGCACGCCTCGAGCGGTTCGACGAACAACGACTGCCCGCTGTTCGAGGTGTCGTGCACGATCCCCTGCCGCCGCGCGAAGCCGGCCGCCGGCACCAGCGCCACGAAGCGGTTCTCGAACCGCGTCACGTAGCTGTCGGCGCCATGGCCCGCGGCCCAGCGTTCGAGGCGGCGATGCAGCGCGCGCTCACCGTCGGCCATGCCGCGCCGCGCACGCGCGAGCGCGGGCGAGGCGTCGTCGCGCACGCGACCGTCGCCGTCGATCGTCGCATGGATGCGCGCCCGCAGGGCGTCGAGTCGCGGCAGGTCGTCGGCGAGCGCGCTCAGGCGCGGGTAGCGCGCCCGCACGGACTCGGCGAGCCACGCGCCGCGCGTGCGCTCCGAGGCGTCCACCCACTCGCTCACGACCGCGAACGACTCGGCCTCGAACGCGTCGTGGGCGTCGCCCGCGAGCACCTCGGCGAGCGCCGACGGCGCCGCCCAGCACCACGCCTCGGGCTCGCGCTGGCGGCGGACCGCCTCGTCGAGCCGGGCGCAGGCCTCGGCGCGCACGGACGCCTCCGCGATCGGCAAGGCGGCCCGCAGCGACTCGCGCGCGCGAGGGCTGGTGGCGCGCTCGCTCAGCGCGGCGACGACGCGTGGGTATTCGATGAGATCGAGGGAGTGCTCGTGCAGGACCACGCTCCGACCGGGACCCCGTCCGCCGGCGCGAAACCGTACGGTGGAGAGACGGCAGGTGTCGCCTTGGACGACTAGGCGTCGCGGCTCTCCGCCAGTCGGCGGGAGGCCGCGTCCAAACGTTCGCGCAACCAGAGGCCTCCGGGAAGCCACTTGCACACGTCCACGACGCGCACGGAGGCCGCGAGGAGCGGCTCCGGCGTCACGCCGCGAGCGAGGTCCCGCCGCACGGCGCCCAGGCCCGGGACCTGGAGGAGAACCACGAGGAGCGCGGTCGCGAGGACCGCCCCCATGACCGCGCCGAGGAACCCGCCGACGGCTCGATCGAGCCAACCGAGGGGACCCTCGTGCACGGAATCCGCCACCTGCTCCCCCCACCAACGCAGGATGGCGGCGACTCCCAGACCGGCGAGCACGGCGACCATCCAACGCAGGAGGAGGAACAGGATCTCGGGCCGGGCGGACCGCCAGTGCCCACCCACCACGTCCGCGACCGCGGCCGAGGCGATGACACCGAGCACGATGCCCGAGAAAGCGAAAACCTGCGCGATGGTGCCGCGCAGGATTCCGCGAACCGCGAACGCGGCGACGAGGACGAGGACGACCCCGTCGGGCCACGTCAGATGCTCGATCATGGACAGGGGATTCAGTTCTCCTGCGTACGACGAGCCATGTTCTTGCGCTTGGCGGCGTTCAGCTTGCGCTTGCGCCGCTCACTGGGCTTCTCGAAGTGCTGATGACGACGGAGATCCGAGAGGATACCGGCCTTCTCGCACTTCTTCTTGAAGCGGCGCAGGGCACTCTCGAAGGACTCGCCTTCCTTCACCCTGATACCGGGCAATCCATTCCCCCCTCTCTCGTCGGTGCTTTCCGAAGAAAGGGAAAGGTGGTAAGTCGTTGCGCGCGAGCGGCTACGAACGCGCGCCGTGGGAAGTCACATGCAAGGAGGCAGTCTATGCCCGGGTCGGCGGACCGTCAAGCCCACCCCCGCCGTGCGACACCCGACGCGCCGCCCAGTGCGCCGCCAGCGCCAGCGCCGCGGTCTCGGCCCGGAGTCGGGCCGGCGCCAGGGCGACGGACTCGAACCCGCACGCGAGCAGCGACTTGCGCTCATCGTCGGAGAACCCGGTCGAGGGCCCGACCGCGCCCGTCACCCCCACGGCCTCCCCCAGCGCGACCGCGTGAGCCGGGCGGCCGGCGGGATCGGCCAGCCAGCGCGCGCCCTCCCCGACCGCGGCGAGGGCGGCGGCCAGCGGGGTGACGGGAGCGATGCGCATGAGCCAGGCCGAGCGGCTCTGGCGCAGGGCCGCCACCGCCAGTCGCTCCCAGCGCGCGCTGCGGCCCGGGTCGCCCCACTGGGTGCGCGCGGTGTCGAGCGGCACGAACTCGGTCACCCCGAGTTCGGCGGCCTTCTCGATCGTCCAGTCGCCACGGTCGCCCTCGGGTGCGCCGCACCACAGTCTGCAGGCGGCGGGCGGCGCGACCTCGACCACCGCCTCGACCACGACCTCGACCTCGGGGCGCGACCGCTCGACGCGCAGCGTGGCCAGGGCACCCGCGCCGTCGGTCGCGGTGACGCGCTCGCCGTCTCGCACGCGCACGACGCGCGCGAGGTAGCGGCCCTCCTCGCCGTCGAGCACGAGGCGCCCCCCGAGGCTCGGCCGCTCCGCGAGCAGCACGAACGACGGCGCGGCGTCAGCCGCCGAACGCATCCTTCACCCGATCGAACAGCGAGCGTGACGGCTTGGGCGAGTGCCCGCCCTCGGTCTTGCGCAACTCCTCGAGCAGCTTGCGCTCGGCCGCGGTGAGCTTGGTGGGCACCCAGACGCGCAGGCGCACGTGCAGGTCGCCGCGCCCGCCGCGCAGCCCGGGCAGCCCCTTGTTCTTGAGCCGGCCCACGTGCCCGCTCGGCGTGCCGGCCGGGACGTCGAGCGTCGCGGTCTCACCGCCGAGCAGCGGTACCTCGGCCTTGCCGCCGAGCGTGAGCAGCGTGAACGTCACCGGCAGGTCCACCACGAGGTCGTCGTTGTGGCGCTCGAACAACTCGTGCGCCTTCTCCTCGATGTGCACGATGAGGTCGCCGGGCGGGCCGCCACGGGGCCCGGCATCGCCCAGCCCGGTGAGCGGGATGTAGTTCCCGCGCGCCACGCCGGCCGGGACCTTCACCGTCACGGTGTCGCTCTCGCTCGTGCGACCGTCACCGCCGCAGGTCTTGCACGGCGTGGCCACCACCGTGCCCTCGCCATCGCAGCGCGGACAGGTGCCGATGTTCACGAACTGCCCCAGCATGGTCTGCTGCACGCGCCGCACCTGACCGCGCCCCTTGCACTGCGGGCACTGGCCCTCGCCCGTGCCACCACGCCCCGAGCACGGCTCGCAGCGCTTGAGGTGCTTGACCTTGATGCGCTTCTCGACCCCGCTCGCGATCTCCTCGAGCGTCAGCGAGAGCTTGACCTGCAGGTCGTCGCCGCGCCCCGGGCCCCGCGACCGCCCGCCCCCGCCGAAGAGGTCGTCGCCGCCCCCGAAGTCGCGCATGAACGCGCGCAGGGCGTCGGACAGGTCGATGCCGCCGAAGTCGCCACCGCCGAACCCGCCGGCCCCGCCGCCCATGGCCGGGCCCGCATGCCCGAACTGGTCGTACTGGGCGCGCTGCTGCGCGTCGCGCAGCACCTCGTACGCCTCGGTGGCCTCCTTGAACCTGGCCTCCGCCTCCGCGTTGCCCGGATTGCGGTCGGGATGCCACTGCATGGCCGTCTTGCGGTAGGCCTTCTTGATCTCGTCCTCGCCCGCGGTCCGCGGGACGCCGAGCACCTCGTAGTAGTCGCGCTTGGCCATGTCAGCCGTCCATCCGCGCCACGACCACGCGCGCGGCACGCAACGCGCGCTCGCCGCGAGCGTAGCCCTTCTGGACCACCTGCACCACGCTGCCCGGGGCGCTGCCCTCGGGCGCGGGGACCTCGAGCAGGGCCTCGTGGTAGGTGGGGTCGAACGGTCGGCCCTGCGCCTCGATCACGGTGACGCCGCGGCGTGCGAGCGCGTCGCGCATGCGCTGCGCGGTGAGCACCACGCCCTGCGTCCACGACTCCTCGGCCGCGCCGCCGTCCAACGCGCCGAGCGCACGCTCGAGGTCGTCGAGCACCTCGATGACGTCGAGCAGGACACGATCCTCGGCCGCACGCACCGCATCGTCGCGGTCGCGCGCCGCGCGCCGCCGCGTGTTCTGCAGCTCGGCCTCGGCCCGCAGCCAGCGGTCCTTGTAGTCGGGCTCGGCGGCGACGGGCGCACCGGACGCAGCGTCGGTCGCGGGCTCCTCGGTCGCGGGTTCCACGGCCGCAGGTTCCACGGTCTCGGGACGCGGGCCCTCGTGGGCCGCGTCGCGCATGTCCTCGGTCATCGGTAGGGATCCTTCGTCGGGGGTTCGGGTGTCGGGCCGGCCGTGCGGCCGGCCGTCACGCCGAGAGCAGGTCGGAGACGCGGGCGCCCACGAGGTCCACCAGGGCGAGCGTGGTGGCGTAGTCCATGCGCATGGGGCCCTGCACGCCCACCGCGCCGTGGACGGCGCCGGGCAACGGGAAGCTCACGAGGCTGAGGGCCGCGGCGGCGGCCGGGCCGATCCCGACCTGGACGCCGGCATGCCCCTGCAGCCCGCTCACCATGAGACGCTCGAACGAGCCGCCGGATTCGAGCGCGCGCAGCACGGGCACCAGACGGGCCCCGTCCGCGAACTCGGGCTGCTCGGCGATGTGCGACATCCCCGAGGTGAGCAGCGGGGTCTCGACCCCGCGCGCCCAGCCCGTGGTGGCCGCGCGCGCCACGATGCGGACCGCGGAGTGGCGCGCCAGCGCGGGGTCGGCCGCGAGCCGGGTGCGCGCCTCGCGCAACGTCCCGCCCACCAGTTCACCCGCCAGCACCTCGGCGACCTCGGCCAGCGCCTCGCGCTCGAGCGGCGTGTCGAGTTCCAGCACCACGCTGCGTGCGCGCAGGCCTTCGAGCCCCAGCACCATGAGCACGCGGCGCTCGCCGATGCGTTCGAGCTCGATCGAGGCGAGCCGGGCGTCGTCGAGCGTGGCCGCGAGCGCGAGCCCCATCTGGCGCGAGAACGAGGCGAGCAGGCGCGAGGCCTCCTGCAGCAACCGCTCGACGTCGTGGCGCGACTGCGACAGGCGCTCGAGCACCAAGTCCTCGACCTCGGCCGGAAGCGGCGCGGGCTCGACCACGGCGCGCACGAAGTACGACCAGCCGACCGCGGTGGGCACGCGACCACCCGCGGCGTGCGAGCGCTCGAGCAGCCCCATGCCCTCCAACTCGGCGAGCGTCGAACGCAGGCTCGCACCGGACTGCCGGATCCCGCCCGTGCGCGACAACCGGTCCGAACTGACCGGACGGGCGTCACGCCCGTGCAGCGCCACGAGGCGCGCGAAGACGGCGCGCTGGCGGTCGCTCAGATCGGGATCGGAGGCGCCGGGGCGCCCCGGCAGCGAGGGCAGGGTCATGGCGGGATTCACGCAGTCGCGCGGGTGGAAGTCAACCCCGGCGAGGCGTCAGTGGATGGGCCGGAGGAGCCGCTCCCAACGGATGTGGAGGGGCATCTCCCACCACGTCTCGGCGGCGGTCGAGAAGTACAGGAACAGGGCGCGACCACGGACGTGGTCCATGGGGACGAAACCCCAGAACCGGCTGTCGTAGGATTCCTCGCGGTTGTCGCCCATCATGAACAACGTCCCCGCGGGCACGGTGAACGGACCGAGGTTGTCGCGCGGCCCCTTGGCGGCCGGCCACACCTCGGGGTCGGTGTGCCGCACGTACGGTTCGTCGAGCGGCTTGCCGTCCACGAACACCACGCGGTCGCGGATCTCGACCTTCTGGCCGCCGGTCGCGATGCAGCGCTTGATGTAGTCCACGCGCGGCTCGAGCGGGTACTGGAACACGACGATGTCGCCGGTGCGCGGCTGGCGGAGGCCGGGCAGGCGCTGGCGTGTGAACGGCACCTGCGCGCCGTAGTCGAGTTTGGTGATGAACAGGAAGTCGCCCACCAGCAGCGTGTCGCGCATGGACTCCGACGGGATGCGGAACGCCTGGAACAACAGCACGCGCACGATGAGGAACAGCACCACCGCCCACGCGAGCGACTCGAAGTTCTCGCGGAACGCGGAGCGCGGACGGGCAGCGGGGCGGGCGGGCTTCGCGGTCACGCGGCACACTCCGGGGTGAGCGGGCGCGCCCTCACGGCGAGCCACGCGATGGTGTCGTCGGCGACGAAGCGCTGCGACGCGGGGATGCGCCAGCCGTCCGCGGTGCGCTCGAGGCGCCCCCCGGCCACGGCGGCCTCGAGTGCAGCGCCGTGGCGCGCGAGCACATCGTCGCGCACCACGGGGGCGAGATCGGCGAGCACCAGCCCGCTGCCGAGTCGGAGCGCGAGCATCACGACCTCGTCGGCGCGCGACTCGGGCGTCTCGTACTCGACCTCGGACGCCGGCTCCTCCCCCCGCTCGAGCCGAGCGGCCCAGTCCCCGAGCGAGAACGCGTTGGCACGGCGCACGCCCTGCCACAGACCGTGCGCCGAGGGGCCGAGCGCGAGGTGGTCGCGGCGCAACCAGTACGTGAGGTTGTGACGGCTCTCGGCATCGGGGCGCGACCAGTTCGAGGTCTCGTACATCGCGAGCCCCGCGCCCGCGAACGCCTCCTCGGCCTGCGCGTACAGGTCGGCCTCGAGCTCGGGCGGGACGCCCGCGACCTCCCCGCGCCGCAGCGCGTCACCGAGCGGGGTGCCGTCCTCGGGGATGAAGCCGTAGGCCGAGACGTGCTCGGGTTCGAGCGCGCGCGCGGCCATCAGCGTGCGGGCCCAGCGCTCGGGGCCGTGGCCGGGGTAGCCGAACATGAGGTCGAGCGACAGGCGGCGGAAGCCGTGCGCGCGCGCGAGCGCGAACGCCTCGGCGGGGCGCTTCTCGTCGTGCAGACGACCGAGCGCCACCAACTCCTCGGGCACGAACGACTGCACGCCCATCGAGAGCCGGTTCACGCCCGCGGCCGCCCACGCCTCGAGCAGGCCGGGCTTGACCGTCTCGGGGTTGGCCTCGAGCGTGACCTCGGCGCCGGGCGCGAGCTCGAACCGACGCGTGAGCGACGCCCACAGGCGCTCGAACGCCCAAGGCGCGAGCGCCGACGGCGTGCCGCCACCGAAGAACACCGAGGTGAACGCCACGCCCTCGGCGAGCGGGGCGCGCAGGGCGGCCTCGCGCTCGATCGCGCCCAGATAGCGCTCGACCGCGGCGCGCGACAGACCATCCTTGGAGAAGTGGCAGTACGGACAGGGCGCGGCACAGAACGGCACGTGCACGTAGAGCGCGTGACGCGACTCGGCGCGCGCGCGCGCCCCGGGGCCCGCGGACGGGTTCACCGGATCCCCTTGAAGAGCCGGTTCCAGCGCACGTACAGCAGGCCGTTCCACCACGCGTTGCCCGCGGTCGAGAAGTAGATGAAGAGCGCGCGACCCTTCACGTTCTCGATCGGCACCGTGCCCCAGAAGCGCGAGTCGTTCGAGTTGTCGCGGTTGTCACCCATCATGAACAACTCGCCCGGAGCCACGGTCGGCGGGGTGTGGTTGTCGCGCGGCGTGTAGCCGGCGGGGTCCTCGCTCCACGACTCGTGCTTCACGTAGGGCTCGACCTGCTTGACGCCGTCCACGTACAGGTCCTTGTGGCGGATCTCGACCGTCTGCCCGCCCACGGCGACGCAGCGCTTGATGAAGTCCATGGACGGGTCGTCGGGCCACTGGAAGACGACGATGTCGCCCGGCGCGGGCTTGCGGTAGCCCGGGAGCCGCCAGTTCGTGAACGGCACCTGCGCGCCGTACTCGAGCTTGTTCACGAACAGGTAGTCGCCCACGAGCAGCGTGTCGGTCATGGACTCCGACGGGATGCGGAACGCCTGGATGACGAACGTGCGCAGCAGCAGGGTGATGACCACCGCCCACACGATGGCCTCGAGGTAGTCCCGGACGCTCGAACGCGCTCTCGACATGCCGGCCCGCCTACCCGCGGTCCACCTTGAGGACCGCGAGGAACGCCTCCTGCGGGACCTCGACGGTGCCGACCTGCTTCATGCGGCGCTTGCCCTCCTTCTGCTTCTCGAGGAGCTTGCGCTTGCGCGAGATGTCGCCGCCGTAGCACTTCGCGATGACGTTCTTGCGCATGGCGCCGAGCGTCTCGCGGGCGATCACCTTGCCGTTGATCGCCGCCTGGATGGCGACCTGGAACATCTGCCTCGGGATGAGCTCCTTGAGCTTCTCGCACAGCGAACTGCCGTAGCCGTAGGCCTTGTCGCGGTGCACGATCGCCGAGAGCGCGTCCACGCCCTCGCCGTTCAGCAGCACGTCGAGCTTGACCACATCGGCCTCCTGGTAGCCGTCGAACTCGTAGTCGAGCGAGGCGTAACCGCGCGAGACGCTCTTCAGGCGATCGTAGAAGTCGAGCACGATCTCGCCGAGCGGCAGGCGGCACTCGAGCCGGATGCGGTTCTCCTCGAGGTACTCGGTGTTGCCGAAGATGCCGCGGCGGTCCTGACACAGCTTCATGATGTTGCCGAGGTACTCCTTGGGCGTGACGACGTGCGCCTTCACCATGGGCTCCTCGACCGACTCGATGTTCTGGACGGGCGGGAACGCACTCGGGTTGTCCACCTTGAGGAACTCCCCGTTGGTGAGCAGCACGTGGTACATCACGCTCGGCGTGGTCGCGATGAGGTCGATGTTGAACTCGCGCCGCAAGCGCTCCTGGATGATCTCGAGGTGGAGCAGCCCGAGGAAGCCGACGCGGAACCCGAACCCGAGCGCGACCGAGGTCTCGGGCTCGTACTCGAGCGAGGCGTCGTTGAGGCGCAGCCTGGCGAGCGCCTCCTTCAGGTCCTCGTACTGCTCGGCGTCGATCGGGTAGAGCCCCGAGAATACCATGGACTTGGTCTCGCGGAAGCCGGGCAGGGCCGCGAGCCCCGTCGTGCCCGCGAGCGCGAGCGTGTCGCCGACGCGGGCGTCGGCCACCGTCTTGATGCCGGCCACCACGTAGCCGACCTGGCCGGCCCGCAGCACGGGCTCGGACTCGAGCTTGAGGCGCAGCCGACCGACCTCCGTGACCTCGTGCACGCTGCCGGTCGAGAGGAACTGGATGCGGTCCCCCGCCTTGAGCGAACCGTCCACGACGCGCACGAGACAGACGACGCCGCGGTACTGGTCGAACTTGGAGTCGAAGATGAGCGCGCGGAACGGCCCGTCGGGGTCGCCCGACGGCGGCGGTACGTCGGCGATGACCTGCTCGAGCAGGTCGGCCACCCCGAGCCCGGTCTTGGCGCTGATGCGGCAGACGTGCTCGGCCGGCACCCCGGCGTGGTGCTCGATCTCGAGCGCGACGTCGTCGGGTCGTGCGGCCGGCAGGTCCACCTTGTTGATGCAACCGACGATGGTCAGGTCCTGCTCGGCGGCGAGGTAGTAGTTGCTGAGCGTCTGCGCCTCGATGCCCTGGGAGGCGTCCACCACGAGGATCGCGCCCTCGCAGGCCGCGAGCGCGCGCGAGACCTCGTAGGTGAAGTCCACGTGCCCGGGCGTGTCGATGAGGTTGAGCTCGTAGTTCCTCCCGTCCTTCGCCTTGTACTCCATGGCGATGGCGTGCGACTTGATCGTGATGCCCTTCTCGCGCTCGAGATCCATGTCATCGAGGACCTGCGCCTTCATCTGCTGGGGCGTCAGGGTGTGCGTGATCTCGAGCAGCCGATCGGCCAGCGTGCTCTTGCCGTGGTCGATGTGGGCCACGATGCAGAAGTTGCGGATGTTCTGAAGACGGGGATCGCTCAAAAGTGCCGCCGCAGGCTGAGGCGCATGCCGAGTCCCGCGCCCCGGCTGGAATGGCCGGGGGGCGGACCGTCGGGAAGCGCCGGGTCGAACCGGAACTCCGCGTCGAATCCACGGAAGTTGGCATCCACGTAGGCGTCGATCAGGGCGTAGGCCACGATGGCCCCGAGCACCCATTGACGCCCCAGTCGCTGGTCCAGCCGGGTATTGTACTCGTTCACGAGCACTTGCTCACGTGCCGCGTCGCCCGCGGCCCGGGCGGCGTCCAGGTCGGCCAGCAGCCCCTCGAGCGCCCGGCTGTCGTCCACGATACGGACGATGTAGAGCGCCTCGGCCCCGGCCACCGCCGCGGCCTTGAACCAAGCCCGGTTGTGGAACTGGCCCCAGCCCGGGAGGAGCGCCGAGCGCGCCATGACGAAGCGCGGCTGGTCGTGCCAGTGGAGCGGACGCGCCGGCCCGGTCGTGCCGCGCCGCTCCGGGGCGACGGTCGCCGCCGTGTCGGGGCGGACCGCCGCGCTCGTGTCGGGCCGCACGACCGCGATCGGGTCGCGGGCCTGCGCACCTGCCGGGGCGGGCGCGAACGCGAGCGCCGCCGTCACGAGGACGGCGGCGGCGCGCACGAAGGATGGCGGGAACGTGTGGGAATCGAACCCACCCCGGACGCCGAAGGCGCCCGGCACGAGGATTTGAAGTCCTGGGGGACCACCAGATCCCATTCGCTCCCGCATCATCGTCCCGGTCGGTCCCCCGGCTCGAGCCGGACCGACCCCTTGCCCCTCCGCACCACCTCGCCGACCGGGGCGCACCACACCCGCCGCCGTGCGAGGCGCGCCTCGAACGCGGCCGCGCGGCGCGGGGGCACCGCCACGAGCAGCCCGCCCGAGGTCTGCGGATCGTACAGCGTCCTCGCCATCACCGGGTCCACCGCGCCCTCGTCCACCCCGGGCCGGAAGAACTGGCGATTGCGCGCGAGCCCGCCCGGGTGGACGTCGGCCGCCACGAACTCGAGCACCTCGGGCAGGAACCACGACCGCTCGGGGCGCAGCACGAACGTGACGCCGCTCGCGTCGGCCATCTGCGAGGCATGCCCCATGAGGCTGAAGCCGGTGACGTCGGTCGCCCCGCGACAGCCGCTGGCGAGCGCGGCCTCGGCCGCGTCGCGATTGAGCGTCGCCATCTGGCGCGTGACGCGCTTGAGCGCGCTCGCGCCCAACCGACCCTGCTTGAGCGCGGTCGTGAGCACGCCGGTGCCGAGCCGCTTCGTGAGGTAGAGCCGGTCCCCGGCGCGCGCACCGCTGTTGAGCAGCAGGCGGCGCCGCGCGGCGAGCCCGGTCACCGCGTAGCCGAACTTGAGCTCGGGATCGCGGATGCTGTGCCCGCCGACCACGCTCGCCCCCGCCTCGTGCACCTTGTCGAGCCCACCCTGCAGGATCGCCGCGATGACGCCGGGCGCGAGCCCGTCGGCCGGCGCGCACAGCAAGGCGAGCGCGGTGAGCGGACGACCGCCCATGGCGAACACGTCCGAGAGCGCGTTGGCCGCAGCGACCTGACCGTAGTCGTACGGGTCGTCCACGATCGGCGTGAAGAAGTCCACGGTCTGGACCAGCACCTCGCCGCGCCCGTGCGCGTACAGCCCGGCGTCGTCGAGCGTCGAGGCGTCCACCAGCACGCGCCGGTCGCGCGGCGGCTGACGGAGCGAGGCGAGCGCGGTACGCAGGTCACCGGGACCGATCTTGGCCGCGCAGCCTGCCGCGGCGACGGTGGCGGTGAGGCGCACCCCGGGGACGGTCCGGCGCATGGCGGGCGTCCTAGAGGTCGCGGCCCACGGCCACGCAATCGATCTCGACGCGCGCGCCCTTGGGCAATCCGGCCACGGCGACGGTCGAGCGCGCCGGCAACGAGTCGCCGAAGGCCCGCGCGTAGACCTCGTTCATGGCCGCGAAGTCGTCCATCGTCTGCAGGAAGACGGTCGTCTTGACGACGTCCCCGAAGCCCAGCCCGGCCCCGCGCAGTACCGCCGCGAGGTTGCGCAGCACCTGCTCGGACTGCTCCTTCACCCCGCCCGCGACGAGCTCGCCGGTCGCCGGGTCGATCGCGACCTGCCCGGCGGTGAGGACCATCTTCTGGCCGCCGTGCAACCGCACGACCTGCGCCTGCGAGTAGGGACCGATGGCCTGGGGTGCGTCCGCGACCTGGAGCGGGCTCTTCATGGCGGGGATCTCCGGCGTCACTCGACGGTGACGCTCTTGGCGAGGTTGCGGGGCTGGTCCACGTCGCAGCCGCGAGCGACCGCGATGTCGTAGGCCAGCAACTGCAGCGGGATCACGGACAGGATGGGCTGCAGCATGGGGATGGTGGACGGCACGTAGAGCACGTGGTCGGCGCGCGAGCGGATGTCCTCGTCGCCCTCGCTCGCGATGGCGATGATGCGCCCCTTGCGCGCGCGCACCTCCATCATGTTGCTCACGATCTTCTCGTACGCCGAGTCGCGCGTGCAGATGAAAACGACCGGCATGTTCTCGTCGATGAGCGCGATGGGACCGTGCTTCATCTCGGCCGCCGGGTAGCCCTCGGCGTGGATGTACGAGATCTCCTTGAGCTTGAGCGCGCCCTCGAGTGCGACCGGGAAGTGGAAGCCGCGGCCGAGGTAGATGAAGTTCTCGTGGCGCGTGTAGCGCTCGGCGATGGCCCGCACCGTGTCGCGCGCGGCGAGCGCGCGCTGGATGCGCTCGGGCAGCAGCGTGAGCTCGCGCGCGATCTCGATTCCGTAGTCGCGCGACAGGCCGCGCACGCGGCCGAGCACCAGCGTGAGTAGCGCGAGCACGGTGACCTGGCTCGTGAACGCCTTGGTCGAGGCGACGCCGATCTCGGGGCCGGCATGGATGTAGACGCCACCGTCGGACTCGCGCGCGATGGTCGAACCCACCACGTTCACGATGCCGAGCACCTTGGCGCCCCGGCGCCGCGCCTCGCGCATGGCCGCGAGCGTGTCGATGGTCTCGCCGGACTGCGAGATGACGAGCACCAGCGTACCCTCGTCGAGGATCGGGTTGCGGTAGCGGAACTCCGACGCGTACTCGACCTCGACCGGGATGCGCGCGAACTCCTCGAGCATGTACTCGCCGATGAGCCCGGCGTGCCACGACGTGCCGCAGCCGAGGATGATGATGCGGCGCACCTCGCGCAGCTGCTCGGGGGTCATGTTGAGGCCGCCGAGCTTGGCGAGGCCCTCGTCCACCAGCAGTCGTCCGCGGGTCGCGTTCCGCACCGCGTCCGGCTGCTCCATGATCTCCTTGAGCATGAAGTGGTCGTAACCGCCCTTCTCGATCTGCGAGAGGTCCCAGTCCACGTCGTGGACCTCCTTCTCGACCCGCTCGTGGGCGATCGTGGCGGTGTGGAACCCGTCGCGCGACAGCACGGCTATCTCGCCGTCGTCGAGGTAGATGACCTGTCGCGTGTGCTCGACGATCGCGGCGACGTCCGAGGCGAGGTAGTACTCGCCGTCGGCGATGCCGACCACGAGCGGGCTGCCGTTGCGCGCGCCCACGAGCACGCCGGGCTCGGCCGCGCACATGACCACGAGGCCGTACGTGCCCTCGACGTCGCGCAGCGCCGCACCGACCGCGCGCTCGAGCTTGAGGCCGCGCTTGAGGTACTTCTCGATCAGGTGCGCGAGCACCTCGGTGTCGGTCTCGGTCGCGAAGGTGTGCCCTTCGGCGATGAGCGCGCTCTTGAGCGTGGCGTAGTTCTCGATGATGCCGTTGTG
>JBJTRI010000086.1:0-4491 GCA_046076045.1 bacterium | reverse complement strand
CAGGCCACGACCGACGCGCTCGGCATCGGCACCCCGCTCGTGCCCACCAACGCACCGACACCCACCAGAACGCTCGCCAGCACCTCGCGACTCGGGGACCGCTCGGTCGTGATCCGTGTCGGTTGGCGCTGACTCCCCAGGAGCCTCCCTTGCGACCCCTCATCCTTCCCTCGCTCGGTGCGTTCGTGGTGACGCTGGCGTTCGTGGTGTCCGCGCATGCCGCGCCCGAGGTGAGCCATGTCATGATGCGCGGCTCGTTCCGCACATGGGACGGCGACATGCCCGCGGGGAGCACCGCGAGTGCCGATCAGGGCGCAGGACGCCTGTCTCTCGGGTTGCGGCTCGCCTCGAACGCCGACCTCGTGCTCGCCACGAGCGGCGGAACCACGACGACCGACCTCGGTGCCGGCGAGGCGCGTCTGGCCCGTCTCGCGGACCTCGCGTCGTCGCTCTACCTGCGTCTGGCCGACGACCGTCTGCTGCTGCAGGCCGCCGCCAGCGTGCCGCTGGGCGATGCCACCGTGACGCGCGCCGAAGCCCCGGTGCTCGAGACCGTGGCCATGCCGCTGCTCGACTTCGACCTGCGCGACTACGCGGGCGGGCTCGAACTGGGCGGCACGGCCACGTGGCGCGCGGTGATGGGCCCCACGTTCGGGCTGGCGCTAGGCGCGGGCACGATGTGGCGAGGAGGCTACGAGCTCATCGTGGATGAGGGCGAGTTCCGACCCGCGATGGAGTGGGCCTTCACCGCGGGTACCGACCTGGGACCGCATGACGAGGGCGCGCCCTCTCCGGCCCGCGTGGACCTGACGTGGCGCGGTTTCGGCACCGACCGGCTCGCCGACGTGCCCGTGTTCCGGCAGGGCGGGCAGTGGGAGACGCGGCTCTCGGGGCAGCGGGCGTTCGGTGCGCTGCGCACCTCGGGCTCGCTGTCGTCGGTCTGGAAGCGCGCCAACACGCTGCTCGCCTCGTCCGGTACGGTGATCGGCGAGACGCAGTCGGGCTCGGGCGACCAACTCGGACTGCGCCTGCGCGCCGACCACGACCTCGGGGCCATCGTCACGCTCGGGCTGGTGGCGGACCATCTGCGTGGACGCAACAGCGACGACCCGCGCCGCAACGGTCACAGCACCGGCGTCGGTCCCGTGCTCGTGGTGGACGCCACGCGCACGCTCGAATTCGAGTTGTCGGCGCGCTACGCCAGCGGTCGGATCGAGCCGTCGATCGGGGCGGGCACGCGCTCGCTCGACGGTTCCGCGTGGGGACTGCGGTTGCGCTGGTCGCCGGAGTGACGTCGCGGCTCAGCGCCGCGGCAGGCTGCGCGCGGCTGCCGCGGCGACCACGGCGGTGAGCGTGGCGCCCCACGCCAGGTCCACGACCGTCACCAGCACGGTCCAGCCGCGGATGAGCGCGAGCGCGGTGAGGTCGAACGTGGCGTAGGCCACGAGCCCGAACAGCGCCCCGCGCAGCGCGACGCGCCGCACCGACGCCCCGCGCTCGGCGTGGACCACGAACTCGTTCACGCCGACCAGGTAGAGCGCGTAGAACAGCGTCGCGGCCACCAGGTCGGGTTGGGCACGCAGCAACTGGCCGACCTGCGACTGGTAGAGGGGCGGGGCGAGGAGGCCCAGCCACACGAGGTCGAGGCCCAGCATGACGGCGGCCGAGACGACGTAGCTGCGAACGCGATCCATGCGGTCCTCCTCCCCGGTCGCGGCCCTGCCGCGGCCGCGATCACTCGGTCACGTAGCGGTCGGCCACCTCGAGTGCGGCGTCGATCGCGGCCAATCCCTCGCGCGCCTCGTCGGGCGTGGTGGTGCACGGGGGCGTGACCTGCAGGCGGTTGAAGTGCGCGAACGGCCACACCCCCTTGGCCTTGCACGCGGCCACCAGTTCCATCATGGGCTTGGCGGCCGGGCCGCTGGCATTGAACGGCACCAGCGGTTCGCGCGTGCGCCGGTTGCGCACCAACTCGATCGCCCAGAACACGCCGAGGCCACGGACCTCGCCCACGCTGGGGTGGCGTTCCATGATGCGGCGCAGTTCGGGGCCGATCACCTGCTCGCCCAGCATGCGCGCGTTCTCGACGATGCGCTCGTCCTTGAAGATGCCGATGCTCGCGACGACCGAGGCGCACGCCAGCGGGTGCCCGCTGTAGGTGAGGCCGCCGAAGAACACGCGGTCCTTGAAGGTGTCGGCGATGCGGCGCGAGATCACCACGCCGCCGACCGGGATGTAGCCCGAGTTGGAGCCCTTGGCGAACGTGATGAGGTCGGGCGTGACGCCCCACTTGTTCACCGCGAACCACTCGCCGCAGCGCCCGAAGCCCGCCATGACCTCGTCGCAGATCATGACGATGCCGTGCCGGTCGCACAGTTCGCGCACGCCCGCGAGGTAGCCGTCGGGCGGCACGAGGATGCCGTTGGTGCCCACCACGGTCTCGAGCAGGATGGCGGCCACGGTGTGCGGGCCCTCCATCATGAGCACGTTCGACAGGTGCTCGAGCGCGCGCTCGCACTCCTGCTCGGGGGAGGTCGAGTGGAACGGGCTGCGGTAGGGGTAGGGGCCCCAGAACTTCACCGCACCGGGGACGCTCGGCTCGTTCGCCCAGCGGCGCGGATCGCCGGTCAACCCGATGCTGGTGCCGGTCGCGCCGTGGTAGCTGCGGTAGGTGCTCAGCACCTTGAGCCGCCCGGTGTGTCCGCGCGCCAGCCGGACCGCGTTCTCGACCGCCTCGGTGCCGCCGTTCGTGAAGAACACCATGTCGAGGTCGCCCGGCGCGAGTTCGGCGATCAGGCGGGCCGCCTCACTGCGCATGTCGTTGGCGAAGCTCGGCGCGATGGTGCACAGGCGTCCGGCCTGCTCCTGGATGGCGGCGACGAGGCGCGGGTGCTGGTGGCCGATGTTGACGTTCACCAGCTGGCTCGAGAAGTCGAGCCACGTGTTCCCCTTGTCGTCCCACATGCGCGAGCCCTTCGCGCCGGCGATCACGACCGGCGCCAGTGCCCCCTGCGCGGACCACGAGTGGAAGACGTGCGCGCGGTCGTTGTCGTAGGCCGCGGCGAGGTAGGGCGAGGTGCTGCGTTCGAGGTCGGTCATGGGGCCATCATAGCCCCAGAGCGAGGGCCGGGGCGAGGGCGTTCCGCCCCTGAGGCGTGGTCCCGTGGAAGGACGGGGCCGCCCCCCGGGTGGGAGGGCGGCCCCGTCGGATGGCGCGCGGGTGCGGGCCGCGTCACTTGAAGTTGAGGGTGAACACCGCCTGCACGAACCGGCCGAGGACGCGGTCGCTCGTGTCCTGGATGTAGGACTCGGTGAACGAGCGGGCCACGGCGCGCTCCTGCTGCAACACGTCGGTGAGCGTGATGCGCAGCTCGCCGGTGTCGTTCTTGAAGAACTTGCGGCCCAGCGACGCGTTCCACATGACCACGTTCTGGTCGAAACCCTCGGCCACGCCGGTCTGCAACGAGTGGCTGGCCTCCTGCCGGATGACGATGCGCTGCGGGGTGACCGCGGTGATGCGGAACCCGATCGTGTGCGCGTAGTAGTCGCCCGTGGTGTTCGTGGTGAGCGAGCTGCGCGTGATGTTGTAGCTGCCCTGGTAGCTCAGCGTGAAGTCGAGGTTCTGGCTGATGTTGCTGGCCAGCACCGTGCCGGTGCGCAGCGCCCAGGTGTGGTTGAGGTTCGTCTCGCCGTTCACGAGCGTGGGGGTGCGGCCGTAGGTGGCGCCACCGTTGAGGCTCCAGTTGCTCTTGAGGAACTTGGCGGGAAGGCTCTGGACTGCGAACAGATTGGCGTTCCACGCCGGCTCGGCCAGGTTCACCGGGCGCGTGAACTGGGTGCCGCGGCCGACGAACACGCCGGCGATGGTGGTGTCGCGCGCGGCGGTGATCGTGGAGTTGCCGATCGGACTGCCGGTCCGGCTGACGTTGAGGAATATGAACCGGCTCCGCATCTTGAACGGCTCGGCCTCGGAGACGCGCAGCGAGACGTTGTTGACGTAGGTCTGGCGCAGGTCCGGGTTGCCCGTCGAGAGCGAGAGCGGGTTCGAGCGGTCGAGCACGTTCTGCAGCTGCGAGATGGACGGGGCGTTGGTCGAGGTGTTCCAGTTGAGGCGGATGTTGCGCTTGCTCGCGACCGTGCCCGACAGCGTCATGGACGGCAGCACGTCGGTGAACGTGCGCTCGAACGAGCGCGTCTCGGGGAAGGTCTGGTCGCTCGCGAGCCGCGACTGCTGCAGCGAGGCCTGCGTGAGCCAGCGCCACGTCCCGCGCGTGTGCAGCACGGCCAGCCCGCCGCGCTGGACGGCATTGCGGTTCTCGAACGTGTTCGACTGGAGCAGGTCGGGCTCCGTGTAGGCGCCGAAGGCGTCGGGCGTCGAGGTGCGGGCGTCGGAGGTGCTCCACGTCCACGACGGGTTGTACGTGGCCTGCGCCTGCCAGCCCGGCACGAGCGGCTCGGTGTAGGCGATGCGCGTGGACAGGGAATTCGTGG
>JBJTRI010000085.1:0-38444 GCA_046076045.1 bacterium | reverse complement strand
GCTCATCATGGGCCGCGTGTACGGCAACATCCGCGCGCTCGGGACCATCGAGATGCGCACCGGTGCGCGTGTCGAGGGCGACCTGAGTGCGATGAACGTGCAGATGGAGACCGGTGTCCACTTCACCGGCCGCTGCACCATGCTCGAGAACGGTGCGGAGTCCATGGAGATCGGCGGCACCAACTTCGGTGGTCGTTGATCCCTCCGCGCTCCCGTCCTCGACACACGCCCATGCGGTCGTACGCCTCGTCGAGGCAGCGATGATCGCGCACCCGCTGCACCCGGGGCCTCGTGACCGACGCTAGCCCACGCGTATCCTCGCGCGATGAGCGGACGCGCGGGCGTTGGCTCGTCTTCCTCGCCACCGTCTCGTGGGGCACGAGCGCCACGCTGGCGCGTTCGATGTTCCGCGATGACGGCGTGTCGCCAATCGTCGCGGTCGAGTTGCGGCTCCTCACCGCCGTGGCGTTGTTGCTGGCGTGGATGGGACTCCGGCAACGCGACGCGCTGCGCGTGGACCGCGCCGACCTCGGTTACCTCGTCGTGCTCGGCACGCTCGGTGTGGCCGCGGTGCAGGTGACCTACTACCACGCCATCGCCACGCTCGGGGTGGGACCCGCCATCCTGCTCCAGTATCTGGCGCCCTCACTCATCGTCGCTTGGGACATGGTGCGTGGCCGGAAACCCCGAACGAGCCTCGTCCTCGCCGTCGGGCTCGCCTTGGTCGGCACCACCGCGATCGTGAGCGGTATGGGGCGTGGCGCGATGACCGCCCGGCCGATCGACTGGGCGATCGGGATCGCCTCGGCCGTGGTGTTCGCGTTCTACATCGTGTACTCGAAGCGCGGGCTCGCGAAGTACCGGCCCGAGACCATCCTGTTCCACACCTTCTCCATCGCCGCGATCGTGTATCTGGTGGTTGTGCCGCAGGTTCAGGTCGTCGAGGAGCTGGCCCGCCCGAATACGTGGTGGCGGTTCGCCCTGCTCGGGCTGTTCTCCACCCTCGTGCCGTTCCGCGCCTTCTACTCCGGACTCCGACGACTGTCGCCGGCCGAGGCCGGGGTCATCGCGACTGCCGAACCCGTCATCGCCATCCTGGCGGCGGCCGCCTTCCTCGGCGAGACGCTGGGTCTGGTGCAGACCCTCGGGGCCGGACTGGTGCTGGTGGCCGCCCTGCTCGCCAGCCGCGAGCACGACGAGAACGCCCCTGCGATCGCGGAACGGGCCTGAGAGAGGAGTCGTGCGCGAGCGGTGCTTGACCCGTCCGCACTGAACGCCCCGCCCCGGGGAACAGGTTCACGCCCGGCAGAACGAGCGAGTCCTTTCCCGCACCGTGGCATCCAACCACCGGAGTGCTCGTTCCCAGAACAGGAGTGTCCATGAAGGCCCGACCCATGCTGCGGGACTCCATCCCCACGGCCCCGAAGCCCCTACCGCTGCAGGTGCTCTCCGAGGCCGAACTGCCGACGCGGTTCGGCGAGTTCCGCGTGGTCGCGTTCACGCCCGACGAGCACGGCGACGAGCATCTCGCCATCGTTCGTGGTGACGTGAGCGGCCTGCGCGACGTGCCCATGCGCATCCACTCCGAGTGCCTCACGGGTGATGTGTTGGGCTCACTCCGATGTGACTGCCGCGACCAGTTGATCGCGGCCCTCGAGCGCATCGGCCGTGAGCCCGCGGGCGTCGTGCTGTACCTGCGGCAGGAAGGTCGCGGCATCGGACTGGGCAACAAGATCCGCGCCTATGCGCTCCAGGACCAAGGCCACGACACGGTCGAGGCCAACCACCTGCTCGGGTTCGCCGACGACCAGCGCGACTACCGCGTCGCTGGCGAGATGGTGCGCGCGCTCGGCATCGAGAGCGTGCGACTCATGACGAACAACCCGCGCAAGCTCGAGGGCATGCGTGCCCACGGGGTGCCGGTGAGCGGCCGCCTCGCACACGAGATGGCTCCGAACCCGCACAACGCGGAGTACCTGCTCACCAAGCAGCAGCGCTCGGGGCACATGCTCTCGCTCACGCAGGAGCGCGTCGCCCAGGTCCTCGAGGTCTCGTTCGGCCTGCGCAACGTCTCGGGCGCCTGAGTCGTCGCCTCGGCCCGGCGTCCCGTTCGTCCGCCGAGTCGCAAGCCAAGTCGTGCGGCATGTTCGAGCGAGGCGTCGGTGGGCATCACTCACTGGGTTGGAGCGCATCACCGCCGCGGTCGGTGAACGACGAGGTCGTCGCGGGGTCTCGCGATCGTCGAGGCGACAACCCGAGCCGCCCACAAGACGAGCGAGCGGTCGCCCTTCCGTGGGCGACCGCTCGTCTTCGTTCCTGACCTTGTGGGTTCAGCGCGATACCGACCTCGACCGTGACCGCGGGAGGTGGGGCGTGATGCGGGTCACGATCGAGTGCGGTCCCTCGCGTCAGCTCGCGGCGGCCCAGTCCTCGTGCTCGGGCACCTCGGGCAGGAACGAGTCCTGGTGCGTGTGGCGCAGGCGGTCGCGGACCGCTTCGAGCCGCGCGCTGTTCACCGTCTCCACGGCGTAGCGCTCATCCCACACCAGATTGCCGCGCAGCCACACGCGCAACTCGGGATGCCGCTGCAGCAACTCCATGGAGGCGCGCCCCTTCACCTCACGCACCGAAGCGGTCACGCTCTGCGTGGGCTTGAGACCCATGAGCACGTGGACGTGATCGGTCCCGACCACCACCTCGATGAGGTCGACCGCGCGCTCGTCGCACGCCTGCTGCACGAGCGAGCGGATGGTCTCGATGTGGCGGTCCTTCAGCACCGGACGACGCCCGCGGGTGCTCCACGTGACGAGGTAGTGGAGACGGCTCCGGTCGATCGGCTCCCAACCCTTCAAGAGCGCTTCGTGGACTGCGGGAGCGAGATAGGTTTCCACGGGATACCTCCTGCGGGGACTCGGTGAACGGATGTGCAGTAGGGGGGCAAAAGGAACGGGAGCGCGAACGCTCCCGTGGTGATGCGGATCAGCGACCGAGCGAGCGCATGACGCCGCGCACGATCCCGAGGATGCGGAAGTCGGAGTCGGGCGTGACCACGATGGGCTCGTACTTCTCGTTGGCGGCGACGAGCTCGATGACGTTCTTGCGCGGCTGGTAGAACTTCACCGTGGCCTCGCCGTCGAGGTAGGCGACGACGATCTGCCCGGGGCGCGCAGTCTCCTGCTTGAGCACGATGACGTGGTCCCCTTCGAGGATGCCCTCGTCGATCATGCTGTCGCCGCGCACCTGCAGCGCGAACAGGTTCTCCGTCTGCCCGAACATGTCGGCGAGCTCGAGGGAGCCGCTCCAGTTCTCCTCGGCGGTGATGGGCTGACCGGCTGCGACCCGCCCGAGGATGGGGATGCCCGCCATGCTGGACTCGTCGGACTCCGCCGCCCCGATGCCGCGCGAGATGCCTCCCTTGCGGCTGATGTAGCCGGCCTTCTCGAGCATGGTGAGGTAGTAGCGGACGCCGTTCGTGGACGAGATGCCGAACTGCTGGCCGATCTCGCGGATGGTCGGCGCCGAGCCGTTCTCACGGCGGTAGCGCTGGATGAATGCGTGGATCTCTCGGGCGCGTTCGTTGAGCATCGTGAGGTCCTTCTCGGTTGCGGTCCGCGGTGCGGACCCGGCACGAGCAGCACCCTACTGCACAGGCGTGCACTTCGTCAACAGGGATTCCCGGCAGGGTGTCCACAGGGCCGACGCGCGTGTCGGTGGGTGGTCGTCCGGACCCGAGCGCTGAGCCGCTAAGCCATTGTGCCCCAAAGAATCGGCCTCCTCTGCATCGGTGGTCCGCGGCTTGCAGTGGAGGTGGGACGGGGCCGCAAGGCTCCACCGCCATCGACGAGGTTCCGGTCCCGCGTCCCGGAGGGTCGCAATCGGGGGCCGATCCGAAGGGGCCAACCGGACCTCGTCGACGGGCGGGCTTCACCCGGTCTTCCGACGGGCGGTGCGCGTCCCATCGCGTCCCGATCCCGTCCTGGATACCGCGGACCCGCCGGCCGTCACGGGCCAGCGTCGGGGGGTCGTTCATCGGGGGCCGATCGTCCGGCGTGCCGCGTGTGCGGTCCGTCGGGTCCGCGGGGCAGCAACATGAAGGGGCGGGCGTCCACGTGACGCTCGCCCCTTCCTGTCCTCGTGCGCAGCGGCGCGCAAGGCACGCCTGCTCGCTACCGCGACCGACTCACCAGCGCACGGAGACGCCGGCGTTCCACTGCCGCGGTAGTCCGGGCTCGAGGTAGCGCAGTGGGCCACCCGGCGTGTCCGCGATCGGGTTGATGAACACGGACGACACCATGTCGGCGTCGAGCAGGTTGCGGCCGGCCACGAACACGCGCGTCACCGCGCTACCCGAGCGTCGCGTCCAGTCGAGCGCGGCGTTGATCGTGGTGTGGCCCGGGGCCGCGACCGTGTTGGCGTCGTCGGCCCACATGCGACTCGCACCCTCGGCCGACAGGTCCATCGCCACACCTGCGCCCAGCGAGGCGCGCGTCGCCACGTTCCACATCGCCTCGGGCAGTCCCGGCATGTGGCGGCCCGCGAAGTCGCCGAGGTCGTTGGCGTACTCCAGGTACGTGTTGCGCGACAGCGTCGCCGAACCGCGCACCGACAGGCGTGCGCTCGGGCGCCACTCCAGGGACGACTCGACGCCCGTTCGCCGCGAACGCCCGGCGGTGAGGAAGTACGCGCCCCCGGCCCACGGCACGATGTCGTTCGTGGTCTCGATGCGGTACACGGCGGCGTCGTAGCGCCACGCGCCCACGCCGCTCGTGAACGCGCCGCGCGCGCCCAGCTCGAGCGTGGTCGAGTGCATCGCCTCGAGGAACGGGTTGAACGACGTGGCGGTGTCGAACGGCGGTGGCGGGTCGATCTCGTTGAACGCCGGGGCCTCCACGCCGCCGCCGAGTGCGGCGTACAGCGTGTGGTCGCCCGCGAACCGGCTCAGGCTCAGTTTGGGCGTCACGCGCGTGAAGCGCTTGCGGGCGTCGAGCGTGGGGTTCAGGAAGTCCTGCGACACGTAGTCGAGCCGGTCGAGCCGCAGCGCGGTGCTCACCGACCAGCGGTCCTGCCATGTGAGCGACTGCTGTACGAACGCGCCCGCGCTGTTCGCGGCCTCGCGCTTGTTGGCGCGGATCGTGGTGCCACGCGTGCCCTGCGGCGTGAGGTTCCAGAACAGGATGGAGCCGTCCTGCAGCGCCTCGTCCATGCCGGCCGAGGTGCGGCCCACGAGCCCGGGCCGCCAGTCGCGCTCGAGGTTCCACACCGCCTGCCCGCCGACGTGGAAGCGGGTGAAGTCGCGGTAACGGTTGCGCTCCGAACGCTGCAGCGCCTTGGGCTCGGCGAACACGCTCACGGCGACGGACTGGCGGTCGTCGAACGCATGGTCGAGCGTGGCGGCCACGCGTCCGGTGCGGTTGAAGCGGCGCTCGTCGCGCGTCACGTAGGGCGGTGCGGCCGCGGTGCGGTCGGCGTCGTACTCGGTCTGCGTGAGGGGGCCCGGGAACCGGATCAGCAGGTTCGCGAAGTCGCCTATCACGGTGAGCCGGTCCAGTCCCGACTCGCCGAGCGGGGCCATGAAGCGCACGTGCGCCTGTGCCGACGAGCTGCCGCTGTGCGCGCGCCAGCCATCGAAGCGCGTGTTCGAGGCGCTCACCACGCCGCGCCCGCGGCCGGCGGTGAAGCCGACCGCCACCTGGTCGCGGCGCAGACCGAACGAGCCGCCGCTCGCCTCGGCGCGCACGAACGGGCGCTCGAAGTCGAGGTTCGTGCGCAGGTCGAGCGCGCCTCCCGAGGCGTTGCCGTACTGCGCCGAGACGTTGCTGCGCACCACCTCGACGCGGTCCGTGAGCCCCACATCCACGAGGTCCAGACTCGTACGGCCATCGGGCTCGGAAAGCGGGATGCCCTCGGAGAGCACGCGGATGCCGCGCATGCTGCCGGCGTTCGAGCGCTCACCGTTACCGCGCGCCCCGTATCCGCGAATGCTGATGCGCACGTCCTGTGCGCCGCCGCGGCTCTGCACCAGCACGCCGGGCACGCCGTCCAGCACGTCGTCGAGGCCGATCCCGCGGCCGCTCGCGAACTGCGAGCGGTCCACCACGCTCACCGCGGCGGGCGTGCGCTGCAACGACTCGCGCGTGCGCGTGCCCGTGACCACCACCTCGCGCAGCGGCACGACGAGCGTGTCCGGGGTCGCGGAGGCGAGCACGATCGAGAGCAGGAGGGCGTCGAGCACGAAGGGTTCCGAGGGCTGGGGAGATGGCGACGAGCGTCACGCGGGAGCTCGAAGCCATGTTATAGCACCGTCGCGGGCCAACCTGAATCCCCGCACGGCCCCGCACAAAGCGGCGCGCCGGCCCACTCTTGTGGACCGGCGCTGAGGTAGGAGCCGCTCGGGACGGCGGGAAGCCGGGGGGGTCTTCCTTGTGATGCCGTCCCTGCGATGGAGGGACCCGGGGTACGACTTTCTCTTCCGGAGCCCAGCGATGCACGGACTCCGGCTGCCTATCCTCACAGGTGTCGGGTGCCCGCCCGCTGATACATCACCGGCACCGGCCGCTCGACGAGGGCCGTGGGCATTCCACAACCTCCTGCCCGGCAAGGCCTTGAAGGTTCGTGTCGAGGTATCCGAAGGTCGGCGCCCGGTCCGCCCGATAACCCTTGGGATCCGCCCCGCCTCGAAGTTCCCACTCGGGGCCGTGGGACCACCCCGTATATGATGGAAGGGTACGGAGCGCCTCCCCCGAGGCGTGCAGCCCCCCGACATGGCCTGGAGCCTCGCACCCATGCTGCGCACCACTCGTCGCGCGTTCGTCGCGCTCCTGCTCTCCGCCGTCCTCGTCCCCGCCGTTCGCGCCCAGTCCGACACCGAACGCCCGTCCGCGCCGCTCCCGGCGGCGGGCACGCGCCTCCCGCTGGCGTCCGTGCGTGCGGTCGAGAGCGTGGTCGTGAACGTCGGCGATCTCGCCGCGCGCGAATCCGCCGCACCGGCGTGGGTCGGTGGGGCCCTCACGCCCATCGCCATCCTGCAGGGCGAGCAGCGCCTCGCGCGGCCCAAGCAGCCGTACGTGGAGCCCGAGGTCCAGGCGCCGTTCGAGTCCTACGCGCTGCCCGCGCCGGGCCCGCGCGCGTTCGTCGCCTCGCCCGCGCCGTCGCTCAGCTTCATCGGGCTCGACGACATCCCGCGCGTCGGCACGAGCAGCATCACCATCCCGCCCGACGTGGACGGTGCGGTCGGGCCCAACCACGTCGTCGAGACGCTCAACAACAACTACCGCTTCTTCAACCGCAACACGGGCGCGGTGCTCAGCACCATCTCCATCACCACGTTCTGGACGCCGGCGGGCGGCAGCGGCTACTTCGACCCGAAGATCCTCTACGACCCCATCCAGCAGCGCTGGATCGCCACCGCCGTCTCGAACGCCGCGAACGTCGCCTCCTCGGTGCTGCTCGGCATCTCGCAGACGAACGACCCCACCGGGTCCTGGTACCTCTACCGCGTGCTCGGCGACAGCACGGGCGTGAACTGGGCCGACTTCCCGTGCATCGGGTACAACAAGAACTGGGTCGCCATCAACCTCAACATGTTCTCGAACGCCGCCAACGCGAGCGCGGGCGCCAAGTGCCTCGTCGTGGACTACCCGCAGGCGCGCGCGGGCGTGTTCGTGGCGCGCTACATCACGGGCACCGGGTTCTGCTCGGCTCCCGTCATCACCGAGTCGGCCACCGAGGAGACGCTGTACGCGCCCACGCACCTCTCGAGCGCCAGCGGCACCTACCGACTCGATCGCATCACAGGCACGCCCAGCGCACCCGTGTACACCGTGGGTACCACGCGTTCACGCGGGCTCACGTGGGCGCAGCCCTCGGGCAACATCCTGCCGCAGGCCGCGCCGCTCTCGGGCACCAGCGTGTGCGGTGCGACGCCGTGCAAGCTCGCTTCGCAGGATTCGCAGCTGCGTACCTCGCCCGTGATGCGCAACGGTTCGATCTGGTACACGCAGACCGTGGGTCTGCCGGCGACCGGCGGTATCCAGCGCACCGCCGTGCAGTGGACCAAGCTCGACGCGGTCTCGGGCAACGTGCTCGACGGGGGACGCATCGACGACCCGACCGCGACCGCCACCAACGGGGGCTTCTGGTACAACTACAGCAGCATCGCGGTCAACGACGCGGGCGACGTGGTGCTGGCCATGAGCCGGTTCTCGTCGAGCACCTATCCGTCGGCCGCCTACGCGTTCCGTGCCGGCTCCGACGTCGCGGGCACGTTCCGCGATCCCTACGTGTACAAGGCCGGCGACGACTACTACAACAAGGACTTCGGTAGCGGCCGCAACCGTTGGGGCGACTACGTGCGCGCGCTGCAGGACCCCAACGACCCCAAGGCCTTCTGGGTGGTGAGCCAGTACGCCAAGTCCCGCACCGGCACCGACGACGGCACCACGGGGAGCAACTCGAGCAAGTGGGGTACGTGGTGGGCGCGACTGAGCCCGGTCGTGAACGCGGGCGCGTCCGTGCTCGTGACCGAGGGTAACGCGGGCACGACGAGCGTGAACGTGGACGTCGAGCTCACGATGCCGCTCGGCACCGCCGTGACCGCCGACTGGACGCTCAACGCGGGTACCGCCACCGCGGGCGTGGACTTCGTCGCCGCCAGTGGCACCGTGACGATTCCGGCCGGCAGCACCAGCGTGCCGGTGAGCGTCACCGTGAACGGCGACCGCGTGCGCGAGAACGACGAGACGCTCACGTTCCAGCTCCTGTCGGTCTCGGGGGCGTCGCTGGGCTCGGTCACGACCAGCACCGTCACCATCACCAACGACGACCCGTTGCCCACGCTCACGCTCGACGCTCCTTCGGGCAGCGAGGGTTCGCCGATCGCGTTCACCGCCACGCTCTCGAACCCGAGCGCCTTCACCGTCACGGTGCCGTGGGTGCTCGCCGACAGCACCGCGACGGGGGGTTCCGACTACGTCGCCGCCGCGGGCTCGCTCGTGTTCGCCGCCGGTGACACGGCGGAGTCCCTGGTGGTCGCCACCCTCGAGGACACCGTGGATGAGGACGACGAGGTCTTCCGCGTCGTGCTCGGCACCCCGGTGCAGGCGGTCCTCGCCTCGCCGCAGGCGGTGGGCACCGTGGTGGACGACGACGCCGCTCCCACGGTGTCCATCACGACCTCGCTCGCCCTCGCCGAGAGCGACCCCACGCCGTACCCGCTCATCGTGACGCTCTCCCACGCGAGTGTGCGCGAGGTGCGTGTGGACTTCGCGACCGTGGACAGCACCGCGACCGGTGGCTCCGACTACGTGGTGCGCACCGGCACGCTGGTGCTGCCGCCGCTCACCACCTCGGCGGTCCTCGACAGCGTCCAGGCGCTGGACGATGCGGAGTACGAGAGCACGGAGTGGTTCCACGTCCGACTGTCGAACGCGGTGAACGCGGTGCTCGACTCGAGCGCGCGCGCCACCGCGGTCTCGATCACCGACGACGACGGCGCGCCCGCGCTGGTCCTCGGCTCGGTGAGTGCGGTCGAGGGCGCACCGGTGCGCATCCCGGTCACCCTGACGCAGCCGGTCGGGGGCACGGTCACCGCCCGTGTGCAGGTCGTCGGTGGCACCGCGACGATCGCCGACGGTGACTTCGCCGCGCTCACCGACACCGTGGTCACGTTCGCGCCGTATGCGACCTCGGACACCGTCTCGGTGACGGTGATCGCCGACGGGCGTTGCGAGCCCGACGAGACGATCGAGTTGCGACTCGTGGAGCTGACGGGCCCGGTGGACACGACGGGTTCGGTCGCCACCGTGACGGTGGTGAACGACGACGAGTGCGTCGCGCCCGTCGTGACCGTGCTCGCGCCCAATGGCGGGGAGTCGTTGGTGCCCACCCTCAACACCACGATCGGTTGGAGCGCCAGCGACGACACCGGGGTCACCGGGGTGGACCTGGCGTGGTCGTCGGACGGCGGTTCCACGTGGACGCCGCTCGCCACGGGTGAGGGCAACGACGGTTCGTTCACGTGGACGGTCCCGAACACGCTCACCACGCTCGGGCTCGTGCGCGTCACCGCGCACGACGCCGCGGGCAACTCGGCCGCGGACGTGAGTGACGCGGTGTTCGCGGTCGTGACCGCGGCGGGCGGTGTGGACGGCGGCGCGGTCACCGCGTTCGCGCTCGCGCCGGTGACGCCGAACCCCACCGTGGGGGCGGCGCGCCTCGACTTCGCGCTCCCGCGCGAGTCGCGCGTGCGGCTGAGCGTGGTGGACCTCATGGGGCGCACCGTCGCGGTGCTCGCCGACGGCGTGTTCCCGGCCGGCCGGCACACGGCGCGCTGGGACGGTCCTGCGGCCGGGGCCAGCCGCGCGGCCGGCATCTACTTCGCGCGCCTCGAGGCCGGTTCGTTCCACGCCACGCGTCGGTTCGCCGTCACGCGCTGAGCCCGATCGCGTGCCATGCGGGGGCGGTCCCGGTCCGGGGCCGCCCCCGCAGCGTTCCCGCGCGGTGGTCCCGTCACAGGGGGCGTGAATCGACCCGGCGGAGGGGGCCGCCCGGCGAGGTTGGTCGGGGTGCGGGTCCCTCTTATAGACTGGAAGGCCGCACCGCCCCCCGGTGCCCCCCGCCATGACCGTGACCGCTCCCGCATCGCCCACCGATCGGCTCCGCACGTACGCCTCGTTCGTGCGTTTCGAGCACACCCTGTTCTCGCTCCCGCTCATCCTGGCGGGGGTGTTCTCGGTCGTGGGGCCGGCGCTCGACGCACAGCGCTGGTGGCTCGTCGCGGTGGCCGCGGTCGGGGCCCGCACCGCCGCCATGACGCTCAACCGGGTCATCGACCGGCACCACGACGCGCGCAACCCGCGCACGAGCGTGCGCGAACTGCCCGCGGGCCGCATGCGGCTCGCCGAGGCGGTCGCGCTGCTGGTCGTGAGCACCACGGTGTACGTGGCCGCGTGCGCGGCGTTGGGGCCGTGGTACCTGCAGGTCGCGGTCGTCCCGTTCGCGGTGTTCGCGCTCTACCCGTACCTCAAGCGCTTCACGCCGCTCTGCCACGCCGGCGTGGGCGTGGCGCTCGCGCTCGCGCCCCTCGCGGGTTTCGCCGCCGCACACCCCGACCTCGGCAACGCGCTGCCCGCATCCCTGCTCGCGCTGTTCGCGCTCGGCTGGGTCACGGGCTTCGACATCATCTACGCCACGCTCGACGAGACGAGCGACCGCGCGAACGGCATCCACAGCATGGTGGTGTGGCTCGGTCGCGAGCGCGCCCTGCGCGTCTCCTGGGTGCTGCACGTCGCGGCCATGGCCGCGCTTGCGGGCGCGGTCTGGACGATCGCGACCGCGAACGGGTTCCCGAACGTGCCGTGGACGGTCGCCGCGCTGCTCGGCTTCAAGGGCACCGTGGTGCTGCTGTGGCTCGAGCAGCGTTGGGCCGAGGACGTGAACCTCGCCTTCTTCAAGACCAACGTGGTGGTGGGCTTCCTCGTGCTCGCCACCGTGCTGGCCGCGCGCATGGCGGCCGGCGGCTTCCAGTGAGGCGCGTCGGGATCGCCCGCGCGTCGTCCCGCAGCACCCGCGCGCCCGGAGGCGCGTGACCATGGCCCGATACCTCATCGCGATGACCGGCGCGAGCGGTTCCGCCTACGGCGTGGACTTCGTGAAGCGCTGCCCCGGCGAGAAGTACCTCGTGCTCTCCGATTGGGCGCGTCAGGTCATGCACGGCGAACTGGGGCTCAAGCCCAGCGACCTCGAACCGCACGTGCGCAAGGTGTTCCGCGACGAGGATCTGGCGGCGCCGTTCAGCTCGGGCAGCAACCGGCACGACGCCATGGTCATCCTGCCGTGCAGCGTGAGCACGCTCGCCAAGATCGCCACCGGCATCGCCGACACGCTCATCACACGTGCGGCCGCGGTCGCGCTCAAGGAGCGCATGCGGCTGGTCGTGTGCGTGCGCGAGACCCCGCTCTCGGGCATCGCGCTCGAGAACATGCTGCGCCTGTCGCGCGAGGGCGCGGTGATCATGCCGGTCTCGCCGCCGTGGTACCGCAACCCGCGCGACCTCGACCAGCTCGTCTCGGGCTTCAGCGACAAGGTGCTGCACCTGCTCGGCGAGCCCGCGGGCGAGGGTTGGCGCGAGGAGGAGTTGGGATGAGCTTCCGCACGCTCGGCGAGTTCATCGCGTTCTGCGAGTCCAAGGGCGATGTGAAGCGCATCACCCGCGAGGTGGACTGGAAGTACGAGGTCACCGAGATCGGCTGGCGCGAGGCGCGCGCCCAGGGGCCGTTGCTCGTGTTCGAGAACGTGCGAGGTGCGCGCTTCCCGCTCGCCGTCAACGTACTCGCCGCCACGCGCCGCATCGAGTGGGCGCTCGGGCGCACCCCGCGCGCGGTCGGCGCCGAGATCGAGGAGATCTTCCACGCCGTCCCGCCCAAGGCGCTCTCCGACCTGTGGCCGCTGCGTCGCCACGTCGGGCGCGTGCTCGCCGCGCGTCCGCAGCGTCTCGCCGCGGGCCCCGCCCAGGAGTCGTCGCTCGGCGCCGACCTGTCGTCGCTGCCCATCCTGCAGTTGTGGCCGGGTGACGGCGGGCGGTTCGTGACGTTCCCGCTCGTGTTCACCGAGGACCCCGACACGCACAAGCGCAACCTCGGCCTCTACCGCATCCACGTGTACGACGCCAAGACCACCGGCATGCACTGGCAGATCGGCAAGGGTGGCGGCGTGCACTACCACAAGGCCGAGAAGCGCGGCGAGGGGCTCGAGGTCGCGGTCGCCGTGGGCGCCGACCCGGCCACACTGCTCGCGGGCGTGGCGCCGCTGCCCGAGGGCATCGACGAGCTCGCGTTCGCCGGCTTCCTGCGCGGGCGACCGACGCGCATGGCGCGCGCCCGCTCGCTGCGCATGCTCGTGCCCGCCGACGCCGAGTTCGTGATCGAGGGCGTGGTGCCGCCGGGCGAGCGCCGCACCGAGGGGCCGTTCGGCGACCACTTCGGGCACTACTCGCACGCCGCGCCGTTCCCGGTGTTCCACGTCAAGAACGTCACCCATCGTCGTCAGCCCGTCTTCCAGGCCAGCGTGGTCGGCAAGCCGCCGCAGGAGGACAAGTACATGGGTGAGGCGGTGCAGGACATGTTCACGGGCGTGCTCAAGGTCATCCACCCCGAGATCGTGGACCTGTGGGCGTACTTCGAGGCCGGCTTCCACAACCTGCTCGTCGTGTCGGTCGAGAACCGCTACGCCAAGGAGGGCATGAAGACCGCGCTCGGGCTCATGGGCACCGGGCAGCTCTCGCTCACCAAGGCCATCGTGTTGGTGGACGCCGACGTGGACCCGCGCGACCGCCGGCAGGTGTTCGAGGCGATCGCGCGTCACTTCGACCCGTCCGAGGACTTCCTGCTCGTGCCCGGCGTGCCGCTCGACACGCTCGACTTCACGAGCGGGCGCATGAACCTGGGCAGCAAGATGGTGATCGACGCGCAGTCGCACGCGCGCCCCGTGGGCTCGTCGGGCGGTTCGGCCACCGCGACGCAGCCCGCCGCGCCGCTGCTCGAGACCGTCGCCGACCCGCGCACGTTCGACGCGCGCGTGCGAGACTGGCGCATGGCGTGGGGCGGCATGTTGGTGGTGCAGGTCGGCGGCGAGGGGCGTGCGGTCGTGGAGGGTTTGGTGCAGCGCCCCGAGTACGCCGCCGTGAAGCTGGTGGTCGCGGTGAGCGAGGACGTGCCGCTCGCCGACGACGACCTGCTGTTGTGGGGCATCTTCACGCGCTTCGACTGCGCGCGCGACACCCTGCCCGCGCGCACCGAGACGCGCGGGGCGTGGACGGTGTGTCGCGGCCCGCTCGGGTTCGACGCCACGTTCAAGGACGGCTACCCGGCCCCGGTCGAGAACCTGCCGGCCGTGATCGAGCGCGTGGACTCGTGGTGGGGGAAGTGAGCAAACGAATCGAGGGTTAGGACCTCATGACACTTTCACTCGTCCCATGCGATCAAGACGGCATTCCCATGCAGGCCGCTTTGGATATGCCGGAGGCGCTTGTCGCCAACTGCCGAGCAACTGCTGACCTCTACCGCCGCGTCGGCTACTTTCCTCCGTGGGTTGGATACGTGGCTGTTGTCGAGAACCGCGGTGTCGGTGGCGGTGCATTCGTTGGCCCTCCCAAGGACGGCTACGTCGAAATCGCATACTTCACACTGGATCACGAGCAACGCAAGGGCTATGCGTCTCATACGGCATCGTCGCTTGTTGCGGTGGCCCGAGCTCACGATCCGCGAATCGGCATCAAGGCGTTCACGCTCAAGGAGGAGAACGCCTCGACGAGGATCCTTCGCTCCCTCGGATTCTCGATCGTCGGGGTTGCGCAGGATGCTGATGCAGGTGAAGTATGGGAATGGCGGGCCTGACAAGGCAATCAAGCCGACGCCCCTTCACGGCGCGGCTTCTCTTGGACGGTTGACTCAACGGTCGACATGGGTGGCCGGGGCCAAGGTTTCACGGTGCTCGACGCGCTCATCCAGCGCGCCGAGTACGCGAAGGTGAAGCGGGTCGCGTGATGAGCCTCGACGTGCCGCACGCCGACGACGACCTGCTGTTGTGGGGCATCTTCACGCGCTTCGACTGCGCGCGCGACACCCTGCCCGCGCGCACCGAGACGCGCGGGGCGTGGACGGTGTGTCGCGGCCCGCTCAGGTTCGACGCCACGTTCAAGGACGGCTACCCGGCCCCGGTCGAGAACCTGCCGGCCGTGATCGAGCGCGTGGACTCGTGGTGCGGGATGTGAGTCCTCCCGCGGCATTCGCCACGCGGTCCTACAGCGTGACGCGCTCCCCCTCCACGGCCACGTGCATACCGGCGCGTTCGACGCGCCGGCGCTCGTCGCTGCCGGGGATCGCCGCACGGTTCGTGTGGTTCAGGTGCAGGAACCGCACGCGGCCACGATCGCTCGCGTCCAGGGTGGAGAACCGCGCGAGCGACTCCACGATGAACGGGTGCGGGATCTCGCGCATGTCACGGCCGGGTAGCTCGTTGACGTCGAAGAACGTGCCGTCGAGATAGCACGCGGTCGTTCCCGCGAGGGTGTCCTCGATGCGTCGGTCCCAGCGTTCCCACTTGTCGATGTCGGGCAGGAACACGACCGAGCCACGCGCGGTCTCCATGCGGAATCCGACCGTCTCGGAGTACTCGTCGCGGTGCGGTACCAGGAACGGCGTCACACGAAGCGAGTCCCCGAGCGTCACCGTGGAGTCGGCGGCGAGCGGCTGCAGGACGACCTGCCCAAGACGCACGAGTTGGTCCCACGGACCGTTCGTGCCGAGGAATGCGTTCAGGCGCGGCATGACCCACACGGGCATCCCGCGCGCGCCCATGACCTCGCGCCCGAAGTGCATGAGCCCCGTGTAGTGTCCGATGTGCGCGTGCGTCACGAACACGCCGGCAAGGGTGCACGCAGGAGCCTCGCTGCGCATCCGTGCGAGTTGCTCGCGCAGGTCGGGCGTGGCGTCGAACAACCACCAGCGCCTCGAGGCGGGGTCCACGAGGGCGAGACTCGACACGGCGGCCCTTCGGCCGTGCGCGCAGCAGTCCTTCCGGCAACCGGCCTGCGGGAGTCCGCCGTCCTGCGCCGTGCCCAGCACCACGGTGTATGGCCGAGGCTCGGCATGGAGCGGGGTGGCGAGTACGATCGCGATCGCAATGGACGTGAGCGCAGCCGCAAGGCGCATGGGGTTCCCTCGGGGATCGGGATGACGGGGACCGCCACTCGCGGTCGTTCGCGTGGTCCGGCCGCAACCGTCTCGCCGCCCGCCGGTGCGTGTGAATGTCTGCCGCAGGGTCCTGCGGGGTGACGCTAGCACCGCCGCCCCGTCTCCGGGCAAGGGCGCGCTTCGACCGGTGGACGAACGACGCCCACGCCGCCTAACCTGCGGCCATGGGACCTTGGGATGCGTTCGCGAAGACGTTCGGGGGGCCGCGCGCCCTCGTCGGCATGATCCACGTGGGTGCGCTGCCCGGCACCCCGGCTGCGCACCACTCGGTGGAGCGGCTCGTGCAGACCGCGGTGGCCGAGGCGCACGCGTACCGCGACGCCGGCTTCGGGGCGCTCGCGATCGAGAACATGCACGACCGACCGTACGCCAAGGGGAGCGTGGGACCCGAGGTCACCGCGGCCATGGCGGTGATCGGTCACGAGGTGAAGCGCGCGACCGGGCTGCCGCTCGGCGTGCAGGTGCTCGCCGCCGCCAACCGTGAAGCGCTCGCGGTGGCGCACGCCTGCGGCGCCGAGTTCGTGCGCGTCGAGGCGTTCGCGTACGCGCACGTCGCGGACGAGGGCCTGCTCGAGGCGTGTGCCGGCGACCTGCTGCGCTACCGGCGCGCGATCGGTGCCGAGCGCGTGCGCGTGTACGCGGACGTCAAGAAGAAGCACGCCTCGCACGCCATCACCGCCGACGTGTCGTTGGGCGAGACCGCTCGCACCGCCGAGTTCATGCTCGCCGACGGCGTCATCGTGACCGGCTCGGCCACCGGCGAGCCGGCGTCACCCGCCGACGTGCGCGAGGCGGTGGACGCGTGCGCGCTGCCCGTGTTCGTGGGCTCGGGGCTCACGCCTGCGAACCTGCGCGACTACGCGCACGCCCACGGGTTCATCGTGGGTTCGTCGGTGAAGCAGCACGGGTACTGGGCGAACCCGCTCGACCCCGAAGCCTTGCGCGCCATGGTCGCGGCCTTCGCCGCACTTCCGAACGCCTAGCCCGGACCGCGCGTGACGCCCGACCTCGTCCTGCTCGGCAACCTACTCGTCGACGACATCGTGTACGCCGACGGGCGCACGCGCATGGGGCAGGCCGGGGGTGCGATGCTCTACTCGTCGCTCGCCGCCGCGTTGTGGGGCGCGCGCGTGGGGTGCGTGAGCGTGCGCGGCGACGACTATCCCGAGGCCGCGCTCGCCGAGTTGCGATCACGCGGTGTGGCGCTCGGGGGCGTGCGTGCGCTCGGCGCCCCCGGCATCCGCACCTGGCTGCTCCACGAGGACGGGCTGCGTCACGTCGTCCACCGGCTGCGGTGCCCGTCGCACGAGACGGTGTCGCCCGTGCCCGCCGACGTCCCCGAGGACTGGCACCGGGCGCGTGCGTTCCACCTGGCGCCCATGCCGCTCGCACGCCAGCGCGAGCTGGTCGAGGCCATCCGCGCGTGGGAGTCGCCGTCGGCCCCGGCGTTCGTGTCGGTGGACCCTTACGTGCTCGTGACGCCCGACACCATCGAGGCGTGGCGCGCGCTGCTCGTGCAGGTGGACGCGTTCCTGCCGAGCGAGGACGAGATGCTGCTGCCGGGGGCCGCCGACGATCCGGAGCGTGTGCTGGCCTCGCTCGCGGGCGGACGCTTGCGGTGGGTGTTCTCGAAGCGTGGCGCGAATGGGGGCCACCTGTACGATGCGCACGAGCGCCGCCTGCACGCCTGGCCCGCGGTCACGCCGGCGTTCGTCGAACCCACCGGGGCCGGCGACGCCTTCATGGCGGGGTTCGTGACCGCCACGCTCGAGGGTCGCACGGTCGGCGACGCGCTCAAGCGCGGCGCGATCTCGGCCGGGTTCGCGATCTCGGGCAACGGCCACGAGGGACTGTTGAACGCCACGCGCACACGGGCGGACGCCCTGCTCGACGCGTGGGACCGACTCGACGAGGAGGCTTCATGAGCAGCGAACGCTGGAAGGTCGCCGACGAGGTCGCGCGCGCGCTGGCCGCGCACCGACCGGTCGTGGCACTCGAGACCACCGTGGTCACGCACGGCCTGCCCGCCCCCGAGGGCGTTGCGGTGGCGCGTGCCATGGAGGACGCGGTCACCGCTGCGGGAGCGGTGCCCGCCACCGTCGGCCTGCTCGACGGGTTCGTGCGGGTGGGCCTCGCGGCCGACGACCTCGACCGGCTCGCGGCCACGCCCGACGTGCCCAAGCTGAACCTCAGCAACTTCGCGGGTGCGTTGGTGGCGCGCGGCACCGGTTCCACCACCGTGGCGGCCACCATGCTGGTGGCGCATCGCAGCGGCATCCCGGTGTTCGCCACCGGTGGTATCGGGGGCGTGCACCGCGGCGCGCAGGAGACCGACGACGTGAGCGCCGACCTCACCGCGCTCGCGAGCATCCCGGTCGCGGTCGTGTGCTCGGGCGCCAAGGCGATCCTCGACCTGCCGCGCACCATGGAGCGGCTCGAGACGCTCGGCGTGCCGGTCTACGGCTGGCGCTGCGACGAGTTCCCGGCGTTCTGGCGGCGTTCGAGCGGCATCCGACTCGACCAGCGCTTCGACGACATGGCGACGCTCGCCGCCGCCATCCGCGAGCATCACGCGCTCGGCACCGGCACGGGCGTGCTGGTGGCCAACCCGGTCCCCGAGGCCGACGAACTCGACGAGGACATGTACCAGCGCGGTCTGGACGGCGCGACCGAGATGGTGGCCTCGCAAGGCATCCGCGGGCGCGAGGTGACGCCGTTCATGCTCGACTTCATCCGCATGGTGACGGGCGGCGAGGTCGTGCGCTCGAACGTCGCGCTGCTCAAGGACAACGCCCGCGTCGCCGGTGAGCTGTCCGTGGCACTGGCCGCACTGGGGCGCTGAGCGCGGCCCTCTCGGACACGAACGCCTGCAACCTTCGGGCGGTCGCGAGCGTCCAACCCTCCGACCGCCCGGTTCGTTGCGGGGGGCACGGCCGCCGCTGCCTGCGGCCCGTCGTCCCGCCCGCACCGTGGCGAACGCAACCCGTCGCGAACGCTTCGCGTATATTGACGACCGCGACACACTCGCGAACCCGAACCCTCCCGGCCAAACCCCCGGACGGCCCTCGCACCTCTGGAGTCCATCCCATGCGTGGCCCCTGCCTGTTCGTCGGTCTGTGTCTGTCCGTCCTCCCCGCCTTCGCGCAGGGGCCGGTCGTGCGCGCCGTTCGCCTCGACGCCCCCGTGCGTGTGGACGGTGTGCTCGACGAGGTCGTGTGGCGCGGAGAGCACGCCATCACCGCGTTCCTGCAGCGCGATCCCGACCAGGGTAGCGCGCCGCGCCAGCGTACCGAGGTGCGGCTCGCCTACGACGCCGACGCGCTCTACGTGGGGGCGCGCATGCACGACACCGCGCCCGACTCGATCGTGGCGCGCCTCGCCCGCCGCGACAACGACGCGGCTTCGGACCAGTTCGCGCTGCAGCTCGACCCGTTGCTCGACAAGCGCACCGGCTACTTCTTCGCGGTGAGCGCCGCCGGCACGCTCGCGGACGGCGTGTTGCTCAACGACGGCTGGGACGACGACTCGTGGGACGGCGTCTGGCAGGCGCGCGTCCAGCGCGACGAGCACGGCTGGACCGCCGAGATGCGCATCCCGTTTTCGCAGCTCCGCTACCGCGCCGGTGCCGGTGCGGTGTGGGGCGTGAACCTGCAGCGCTCGGTGGTGCGCTACAACGAGAACGACGCGCTCGTGTACACGCCGCGCGGCCAGTCGGGGTTCGTGTCGCGCTTCGCCGAACTGCACGGGCTCGACCTGCACCCGGCGCAGCACGTCGCACTGACGCCCTACGTCACGAACCGCATCGAGGATCTGGCGTTCGACCCCGGCAACCTGACGCCCTACGACCCGGCGGATCCGTTCCACGGTCGCGTTCGCAACACGCCTACCGTCGGTGGCGACCTGCGCGCCAGTCTGGGGTCGCGCCTCACACTCAACGCCACCGTGAATCCCGACTTCGGTCAGGTCGAGATCGACCCCGCGGTCGTGAACCTCTCCGACGTCGAGAGCTTCTTCAGCGAGAAGCGCCCGTTCTTCACCGAGGGTGTGGGTGTGTTCCGCACCGGCAACAACGGCGCGAACGACTACCCCGGATTCGACTGGCCCGAACCCATGTTCTTCTACTCGCGCCGCATCGGACGCGCGCCACGCGGGGACACGCCCCCCGCCGACTTCGAGGACCGTCCGCTCGCCACGCGCATCCTCGGTGCGGCCAAGGTCACCGGCCAGCTCGCGCCGGGCTGGAACGTGGGCACCGTGCAGGCGTTCACCCGTCGCGAGTCGGCGCGCCTCGAAACCGCGGGCACGCGCACGAGCGTCGGGGTGGAGCCTGCGGCGTGGTACGGCGTGTGGCGCACCACGCGCGAGTGGAACGATCGCCGCCAGGGACTGGGCTTCATGGGCACCAGCACCGTGCGCGCGTTCGACGGCGACGCCGACCCGCTGCGCGACGAGGTCAACTCGAGTGCGTGGGTGGGGACGGTGGACGGTTGGTCGTTCCTCGACGCCCGCCGCATCTGGGTGCTCTCGGGCTGGGCCTCGGGCTCCGACGTGCGCGGCAGCACCACGCGCATGACCGCGCTGCAGAGGTCGTTCCCGCACTACCGTCAGCGCCCCGACCGACCCGACCTGGGCGTGGACCCGGCTGCGACCTCGCTGCGCGGGTGGGGCTCGCGCCTGTGGCTCAACAAGCAGGAGGGCAGCCTCCTCTTCAACGCCGCGCTCGGTGCGATCTCGCCCGACTACGACACGCAGGACCTCGGCTTCCAGTCGGGCGGTGACGTGGTGAACGCGCACGTGATGAGCGGGTGGCAGTGGAACGAGCCGAACTCGTGGCGCCAGTACGCGAACGTGGTGGGCGCGGTGGCGACGGGCTGGGATATGGGGGGCAACTCGACGCTGCGCAGCTTCTATCTGGGTAGCAACCTCGAACAGCGCAACCGCTGGAGCTGGGGAGCGAGCCTCTATCACCTAGGGACGGCCCTCTCGCCGCGCGCGACGCGCGGTGGTCCCATCCTGCGCACCCCGGCGCGCAACATCGGAGGGTTCTACTTCGACACGAACGGGCAGAAGCCCTGGTTCTGGTCGATCGCGATGAACCCGGAGTGGTCCGCCGACGGCTCGTGGACGCAGACGGTGTCGCCCAGCGCGAGCTGGCGACCCCGCTCCAATCTGGGACTGCAGGCGGGGCCCGAGTTCGTGCGCGCGCGCGTGACCACGCAGTTCTGGGACAACTCCGGCACGCTCGCCACGGGTTCGCGTTTCGCGACGCTCGACCAGACGCAGTGGTCCATGAACCTGCGCGCCGACTACGCCGCCACGCCGCACCTGAGCGTGCAGTTGTTCGTGCAGCCGCTGTTCGCCACGCTCGCCTACCGCGACCTCAAGGAACTGGCGCGCGCGCGCACCGACGAGTTCCTGCCGGTCACGACGGGTCCGCTCAGGGCGAGCACGTTCGCCTCGCTGCGCGGCAACGCGGTCGTGCGCTGGGAGTACGCACCGGGTTCGGCGGCGTACCTGGTGTGGACGCAGGAGCGCGCCAACGCCGACGCGGAGTCCGTGTTCGACGCGGGCCACGCGAGCGGCCTGCTCGCCGACGCGCGCACGAACCACGTCTTCATGTTGAAGGTCGCACACCACTTCGACCTGTGACGCGGGCCTCGTGCGAACGCCCCGGATCCCGAGCGGGATCCGGGGCGTTCGCGTGTGCGGGCGGGTTCAGCGCCCGCCGCGCATGAGGTCGAGCATGCCGGGGTCGCCGCCGCCGCGCCGCGGTGGGCCGCTGTCGCCCTCGGGGGTGCTGTCGCCCTCGCCGGGGGCCAGGAACAGGTTGCGCTCGAGGCCCTGCTGACGGTCGTACAGGTCGCGGTAGCGCCCCTGCGCGGCATGCAGCTCGTCGTGCGTGCCGCTCTCCACGATGCGGCCGTCTTCCACCACGAGGATGCGGTCGGCACGTCGGATGGTGCTGAGACGGTGCGCGATCACGAACGTGGTGCGGCCGTGCATGAGCTGCTGCAGGCCGGCCTGGATGTGCGCCTCGCTCTCGGAGTCGAGGCTCGAGGTGGCCTCGTCGAGGATCAGCAGGCGCGGGTCCGCGAGCAGCGCGCGCGCGATGCTCACGCGCTGGCGCTGGCCGCCCGACAGCTTCACGCCGCGCTCGCCCACCACGGTCTCGAGCCCGTCGGGGAAGCGGTCGGCGAACTCGTCCACGCGCGCGATGCGACACACCTCGCGGATGCGATCCTCGCTCGCGTCGGGCCGCGAGAACGCCACGTTCTCGCGGATGGTGCCGGCGAACAGCACGCTGTCCTGCAGCACCACGCCCAACTGCGTGCGGTACGAGTCGAGCCGCGCGGTGGCGAGGTCGGTGCCGTCCACGCGCACCACGCCCGAGGTGGGCGCGTGGAACGCAGCGAGCAGGCCGATGATCGTGCTCTTGCCGGAGCCGCTCGAGCCCACCAGTGCGGTGACCGAGCCGGGAGTGGCGACGAACGAGACGTCGTGCAGCACCGGCTTGCCGGCCTCGTACGAGAAGTCCACGTGCTCGAACGCCACCTCGCCCTCGATGCGCGGCAGCGCCACGGTGCGACGCGGGTCGTCGTCCTCGGCGCGCATCGCGAGCACCTCCTGCGTGCGCTCGAGCCCCGCGAACGCCTCGGTGAGCTGCGTGCCGATCGCGACGATCTGGAAGATGGGCGCGACGAGGAATCCGAGGAAAAGGGTGTAGGTGAAGTACTCGCCCAGCGTGAGCGTGCCGTCGAGGATGTGGCGGGCGCCCATCCACATGAGCACGGCACCCACGATGCCCAGCAGCATCGAGCTCGAGAGCTGCATGACGCTCTGCGCACCCAGCGTGGCGAGCACGTTGTCGAGCAGGCGCTGCACGCCCCCCGCGAACACGCCCTGCTCGCGGGCCTCGGCGTGGTAGCCCTTCACGGTGCGCACCGCGCCGAGCGACTCGGTGAGCCGCCCCGTGACCTCGGCCTGGATGCGACCGCGCTCGCGGAAGATGGGGCGCATGACGGTGAAGGCGCGCTGCAGGACCAGTGCGAACACCACCAGCACGCCGGCGGCGAGCAGCGTCATGGGCGTGTTGATGCGCAGCAGCACGACGAGCGAGATCGCGGCGGTGAGCAGGCCGCCGGAGAACTCGACGAGCCCGGTGCCGATGAGGTTCCGCACGCCCTCGACGTCGGTCATGATGCGCGAGACGAGCGCGCCCGTGCGGTTCGAGTCGTAGTACGTGACCGGAAGGCGCGAGATGTGCGCCTGGACGCGCCGCCGCATCTCGGCGATGAGCCGCTGCGCCTCCTTCGACAGCAGCTGCGTGAGCGCGTACGAGGTGGCGCCCTGCACGATCGTGGCGGCCACGACCGCGGCGACGAGCGGCAGCAGCAACTCGACGTGACGCCGTCCGATGACGTCGTCGATGAGCCACTTGGTCGAGGCCGGCAGCACGAGGCCTGTGACGCGGTTCACCAGCATGAGCGCGAACCCGACCGCGAGCAGCCCGCGGCGGGGGGCCACGAGTTCACGGACGATCGGCCAGACCGTGGCGAGCGAGGGTGCGGGGCGGGCGGGGGTGGACGGTGCGGCGGGCGCGGTCATGCGGGTCTCCGGGGGGATGGGTCCCCGCACTCTAGGGCAGATGCCGGTCGTGGGCACCGCCGCCACCGGACGCCGTCCACGAACGGCCCGAGGCGGGCATGCGGCGGCTGCGGGTCGGCTGGCGGTGGTGCACGGGTATCGCCCCTGCGGAACGGGCTCGGGACCGCCACGGAATCCATTCAAGCCCGTCACGCCCGCTGCACAGGCTGCGCGGCGCGCGCGTTGGTCGATCGCTCGGCGGGGCCGTTCATCCGGTCGCGCGGGCCGCGGCCGCCCGCTATAATCGGGCGCTCGCTCGCACCCCGCCGTCCGTCCGCCCCGAGGGATCCCGTGAGTCACGTCTCCGCACTCCGCCTGCGCGATGCCGGTGTCGAGGCCGCACGTCAGAAGCTCATGTCCGGCGAGAGCCTGTCCCAGGAGGACGGCGTCCGCCTGTTCGACGCGCCCGTCATGGAACTGGGCCGTCTGGCCGATGCCGTCGCCCGCGACCGCCACGGCGACCGCGTGTACTTCACGGTCAATCGCCAGCTCAACCCCACCAACGTCTGCGTGCTGGCGTGCAAGTTCTGCGACTACGCCAAGAAGCCCGACGCACCCGGCTCGTACACCATGACGCGCGAGCAGATCCTGTCGCATGTGCACCCCGAGATCACCGAGATCCACATCGTGGGCGGGCTGCACAACAAGTGGCGGTTCGACGACTACCTGCAGATCATCCGCTGGGTGAAGGAGGCCAAGCCCGACCTGTCGGTGAAGGCCTACACCGCGGTCGAGATCGACTTCTTCTGCCGCCTCACGAAGAAGCCCGCCGAGTGGGTGCTCGGCGAGCTCAAGGCGGCCGGGCTCGACGCCCTGCCCGGGGGTGGCGCCGAGGTGTTCAGCGAGCGCGTGCGTCGTGAGCTGTTCCACCAGAAGATCGGCGGCAAGCGCTGGCTCGAGATCCACGAGATCGCGCACCAGCTCGGCATCCCCAGCAACAGCACGCTGCTCTACGGGCACATCGAGACGCGCGCCGAGCGCATCCAGCACATGATCGAGCTGCGCGACCTCGAGCGCCGCGCGCCCGGGTTCTTCGCTTTCATCCCGCTCGCGTTCCAGCCCGGCACCACCGGGCTCGTGCGGCGTCAGGCTTCGGCGATCGAGGACCTCAAGACCATCGCGCTGTCGCGGCTCGTGTTCGACAACGTCCCGCACGTGAAGGGCTACTGGATCATGCTCGGGCAGGACACCGCGGCCGCCTCGCTCAGCTTCGGTGCCAGCGACCTCGACGGCACCATCGGGCAGGAGCGCATCGCGCACGCCGCGCTCGCCAAGAGCCCGGTGGGCATGGCCGAGCAGGGCATGGTCAACATGATCCGCGAGGCCGGGAAGGTGCCGGTGCAGCGCGACGCGCTCTATCGCGTGGTGCGCGAGTACCCGCGCGACGCCGAGGGCTCCGCGCCGCGGGCCGCGATCGCGCAGGGCGCCTGAGCATGGACCACTCGCCGGGCTTCCTCGCGCTCGTGCAGGACTCGCGCACGCGCGTGCGCGAGGTCACGGTGGAAGAATTCCCGGGTCGCCTCGAGGCCGGCGAGCGCGTGGTGCTGCTCGACGTGCGCGAGGACCACGAGTGGGAGGCCGGGCACCTGCCCGGCGCGCAGCACATGGGGCGCGGCATCCTCGAGCGCGACATCGAGCGCGAGCTCCCCGAGAAGGACACGCCGATCGTGCTGTACTGCGGCGGCGGCTATCGCAGCCTCCTGTCGGCCGACAGCCTGCAGCGCATGGGCTACACGCGCGTCGAGTCGCTCGTCGGCGGCTGGTCGGGTTGGGTCGGGCAGGGGCTGCCCGTCGAGGGCCCGGCCACGAACGCCTGACGCCTCACCGCACCCCGCGCAACGCATCCCGCTCCCGTCCGGCGAGGTCACCGTGTCCGACCACGAACCGCAGTACCCGCACCCCGCCGCGCTGGCCGATCCGCAGCGCGTACTCGAGGAGGTGTTCGGTTACCGCGAGTTCCGGCCCGGCCAGCGCCGCATCATCGACGCCGTCCTGAGCGGGCGCGACTGCATCGCGGTGATGCCCACCGGCGGTGGCAAGTCGCTCACGTTCCAGATCCCGGCGCGCATGCTGCCCGGCACCGTGCTCGTCATCTCGCCGCTCATCGCGCTCATGAAGGACCAGGTGGACGCGCTGCTGCGTTGGGGCTTCAAGGCGGCGATGGTCAACTCCACGCTGTCGTACGAGCAGCGTCGCGAGGTGCTGACCTCGCTGCGGCGCGGGCAACTCGAGTTGATCTACGTGGCACCCGAGGCGCTCGAGGGCTCGCTGCGCGACTTCATCGCCGGCTGCCCCGTGAGCCTGGTGGTGGTGGACGAGGCGCACTGCATCAGCCAGTGGGGCCACGAGTTCCGGCCCGCGTACCGCAAGCTGAGCGGGCTCAAGGCGCAGCTCGGCGACGTGCCCGTCCTTGCGCTCACCGCCACCGCCACGCGGCGGGTCGCGGGCGACATCATCCGGCAGCTCGGCATGCGCAAGCCCGACGGCTTCAAGGGCTCGTTCCTGCGCCCCAACCTGCGCATCACCGTGGTGCGCAAGGGCGAGAACGTGTCCGCCGACGGACGCAAGCTGCCGCGCCGCGAGTTCCGGCGCGACCTGCTCGCCATGCTGCGCACGCGCCGCGGCGAGAGCGCGATCGTGTACTGCATGAGCCGTCGCAGCGTCGAGCAGACCGCCGAGTTCCTCGCCTCGAACGGCATCTCGGCGGTGCCGTACCACGCCGGCCTGCCCGACACGGTGCGCGCCCGCAACCAGGACCGCTTCATCCGCGACGACGCCGACGTGGTCGTGGCCACGGTCGCGTTCGGCATGGGGATCGACAAGAGCAACGTGCGGCTCGTCGTGCACCGCGACATGCCGAAGAGCATCGAGGCGTGGGTGCAGGAGATCGGTCGTGCGGGGCGCGACGGCCTGCCGAGCGAGTGCGTGGTGTACTACTCGTACGCCGACGTCGTCGGGTACGAGTCGTTCCACGAGGGGATGGACGACCCCCAGATCGCCGAGGAGGCGCGCCGCAAGACGCTCGAGCTCTACCGTGTGCTCGAGTCGGGGCAGTGCCGTCACCAGCTCGCGTGCGCGCACTTCGACGAGCCGCTGCCACCGTGCGGCACCTCGTGCGACGTCTGCACCGGCAAGGGCATCGACTCGCTCGTCGTGGTGCCGGCCGCGATCACCTCGGCCGGGCGCGTGCGCGGCGGCGGTGCGGCCGCCTCGCAACTCACCGACGATGCGCTCGACCGGTTCGAGCGGCTGCGCGCGGTGCGCAAGCAGTTGGCCGACGCCGAGGGCGTGCCGGCCTACATCGTGTTCAGCGACGCAGCGCTACGCGGCATGGCCGAGCGCCGTCCGCTCACGCCCGACGAGATGCTCGCCGTGCCGGGGGTGGGACCGGTCAAGCTGGCTCGCTACGGCGAGGCGTTCCTGGCTGCGCTGCGCGAGGGCTGACCCGCTTCCCGCCCGCACTTGACGCGGTCGGAACACGATTCGGCCGCGCTCGACCGCTCCGCTCCGCCGCGCTATCCTCGCCCGCATGGACACCCCTCGCCTGACCACCTCGATCGTCGCCGCCCGCATCCCGTACTCGAACGCCGCACCCTTCTACACGCTGTGGGGTGACGCACCGTTCGCCGTGCGCAACCTGCCGCCGCGTGACCTCGGGCGCGAGGCCGAATCGGGCTCGGTGGACCTGGGCCTCATGGCCGCGGGGGACTTCCTGCGCCTCAAGGACCGCTTCGAGATCCTCGCTCCCATGGGCGTGGCCGCGCGCGGCCCGGTGCTCTCGGTGCTGCTGTTCTCGCGCCGTCCCGCCAACGCGCTCGGCGACGCGCTCATCTCGGTGACGCCCGAGACCTCGACCAGCATCCGGTTGCTCAAGCTGCTGCTCACCGTGCGCCGCTCGCTGCCGAACGTGCGCTTCGTGCGCGGCCTCGAGCCGGCGCAGGCCGACGGTCTGCTGCTCATCGGCGACCAGGCCATGCGCACGCGCAATCGTCCGCCCGAGGGCTTCGTGCACACGCTCGACCTCGGCGCCGATTGGCACGATTGGACCGGACTGCCGTTCGTGTACGCCGCGTGGGTGGTGCGCACCACGCTCGACCCGGCGCTCAAGGCCGAGATGCGCGCGTTCCTCGAGACCTCGCTCGCCGCCGGGCTCGCCTCGCTTCCCGAGATCGCGCGCCGCGAGACCGGTCCGGGCTGGAGCCCCGCCGAGATGGAGGGCTACCTGCGCCGCTTCCACTACCGGTTCGGTCCCGAGGACCTGCAGGGGTTGGCGCGCTTCGAAGCACTCCTCACCGAGCACGGCCTGCTCGTCTCCGACTGACCCGCGCCCGGGCGCAACCCCGGGGCCCCCACACCGTATCCATCCCCGCGCCCGGTCGCACCGGGAGCGGGCCGCGGCCGGACGGCCGCCATCCCGGCGCCCACGCGCCGCATCCCACCGCAGAGAGGAACCCGAACATGGCGAGTATGCACGAGATCGATTTCGAGATCCTCGGTGACGACATGCAGTTCGTGAAGATCGAGCTCGATCCCAACGAGGGGGTCGTGGGCGAGGCCGGCGCGATGATGTACATCGAGGACGGCATCACGCTCAACACCATCTTCGGCGACGGCTCGCAGCAGTCGGGCGGCTTCATGGGTTCGCTGCTGAGCGCGGGCAAGCGCCTGATCACGGGCGAGTCGCTGTTCATGACCGTGTTCACGAACCAGGGCACGGGCAAGCGCAAGGCCGCGTTCGCCGCGCCCTACCCGGGCAAGATCGTCGCGCTGCACCTCAAGGAGCTCGGCGGTGAGCTGGTGGCGCAGAAGGACTCGTTCCTGTGCGCGGCCAAGGGCGTCTCGCTGGGTATCGCGTTCACGCGTCGCTTCGGCGCCGGCCTGTTCGGCGGCGAGGGCTTCATCCTGCAGAAGCTCGAGGGTGACGGTTGGGCGTTCGTGCACGCCGGCGGCACGCTCGAGGAGCGCACGCTGGGTCCGGGCGAGACGCTGCGCGTGGACACGGGCTGCATCGTGGCGATGCAGCCGAGCGTGGACTACGACATCCAGATGGCCGGCGGCGTGAAGACCATGCTGTTCGGTGGCGAGGGTCTGTTCTTCGCCACGCTGCGCGGTCCCGGCCGGGTCTGGCTGCAGTCGCTGCCGCTCTCGCGCCTCGCGAGCCGCATCTACGCCGCCGCCCCGCAGACCGGTGGTGGTGGGCGTGAGCAGGGCTCCATCCTGGGCGGGCTCGGCAACCTGCTCGACGGGGACGGCAACTGACCGATCGCCCCACCCGGGGCTCGTGAACGAAGGGCCGGCGCCGCATGACGGTGCCGGCCCTCGTTCGGGTGCCTCGGGTGTGCCGACGGGCTACCAGCAGAACCAGACCGGGTTCTACTCCGGTCCGTGGGAGGCGTTCGGCATGACCGCGAACGACTACTGGTCGTGGATCGGCTCGCCCACCGCATCGCCCTCGACCTACAACGGCATCGTGTACTACGACAACAACGCGACCACGCAGGACCGCTCGGCCGACCTCGCGCTCCACAGCACGACGGGCGAGGGGATGCTCTACGTGGACGGCGACTTCACCTGCAACGCCGGGTTCACGTATCGCGGGCTCATCTACGTCGAGGGCGACCTCATGATCAACGGCCACGCCTGGATCCTCGGCGGCATGATCGTGAAGGGCGAGACCCAGATCAAAGCCGACGGCAACATGACCATCCTGTACTCGGCCGACGCCATCGCGCAGGCGCTCTCGAAGTACGGGGGTCAGTTCGTGACGCTGGGTTGGCGCGAGAAGTGACGCCGGGCCGCGATTCGCGCGGCTCCCCGAGCGCCCGTCCCGTCCCGGGGCGGGCGCTCGCGGCTTCCCGGTCGGGCCCCTCGGGGTGTATCCTCGTGCCCCGCCGCGGCCCGTGGGTGGCCGTGCGAAACCCCGCCCCGAGGAGCCCCGACCGTGTGGAACCGCATCGAGGACAAGGTCACCCGTGGTGAGCGCCTGACCCCCGAGGAGGGCGTCTACCTCCTCACCGAGGCGCCGCTCGTCGAGATGGGTGCGCTGGCGAACGAGGTGCGTGCGCGCAGGACCGACCCGCGCATCGTCACCTACGTCATCGACACGAATCCCAACTACACGAACTACTGCACGGTGGACTGCCACTTCTGCGCGTTCTACCGCAAGCCCGGCAAGCCCGCCGCCGACGGTTACACGCACGACGTCGAGGGCGTGATGCGCATGATGGAGCACGCGCGTTCGCTCGGGGCCACCACCGTGCTGCTGCAGGGCGGACTCAACCCCGAGATCCCGTGGTCGTTCTACACCTCGATCGTGAGCGAGGCGCGCAAGCGCTACCCCGAGATCACGCCGCACTTCTTCTCGGCGCCCGAGATCCACCAGATGGCCGAGGTGAGCGGGCTCGACCTGCGTGGCGTGCTCACCGCGCTGTATGCGGCCGGCCAGCGCACGCTGCCCGGTGGCGGCGCCGAGATCCTCGCGACCCGCGTGCGCAAGCGCATCTCGGTCAAGAAGGGCGGCCCCGAGACGTGGCTCGACGTGCACCGCATCGCGCACGAGGTCGGGATGCGTTCGACCGCGACCATGATGTACGGCCACGTCGAGACGCCCGCCGAGGTCGTGGAGCACCTCGAGTACGTGCGCGCGCTCCAGGACGAGACTCGCGGTTTCACCGCGTTCGTGCCGTGGAGCTACAAGCGCGGCAACACCCCCATGGAGTCGAAGGTGCCGCACATCGCCGGTGCGAGCATGTACTTCCGCGTGCTCGCCATGAGCCGCCTGTACCTCGACAACTTCGACCACATCCAGGCGTCGTGGTTCAGCGAGGGCAAGAAGACCGGCCAGATCTCGCTGCAGTTCGGGGCCGACGACTTCGGCGGCACGCTGTTCGAGGAGAACGTCCACCTCGCGACCGGTCACGTGAACAAGACCACCGTCGCCGAGATCGAGACGCTCATCCGCGAGGCCGGCTATACGCCCGCGCAGCGCACCACGCTGTACGAGATCCTCAAGGTGGGCGAGGGCCCCGAGGCGCTGTCGAACCTGTCGGACGACGTGCCGTTGTTCGTCGAGAGCCTGCGTGAGCTGCCCGCCGAGTACCCGACGGTGCTCGAGGGCGAGGAGCCCGGCGACACGCTCGTCATGCCGCGCTGAGTCTCGTTATCGCGAACGGCCGCCGGGTCCCGCCCGGCGGCCGTTCGCGTCTTCCCACCCGGTGTCTGGGTGGGATGACGCAACCGGGGACCCTGCGCGCCGCCCCTCGCGTGCGTACATCCGCGCCCCGCGCGGGCGCGGCCACTCTGCGGTGCTGGCGCGACGCGTGCATGGGGAGGGGGTGGGCCGGAGCGATCCGGCGACCCTCTCCCCCTCGCCACGGCCGTCCCGGCCCGGAGTCCTGTGCCCGCGCGCCTTCGCACCCTCGCCCTCGTGGCCGCCGCCCTCGCCCTGCCCGCCCTCCCGGTGCGCGCCGCGGGGTCGGGCGTGTGCGCCCCCCCGCGCACCACGATCGCGGTGGTCCCGCTCGAGGACCACAGTGACGGGGAGTGGCGACTCGTCACCGGTGGCAACCCCGCGCACCTCGTGGCCGGCCGACTCGTGGACTCGCTCGCGGTCGGGATGGGCTACCGCGTGCACTGGCTCGCCGACGGTGAGGCGGCGCACGGCACGCCCGACGCGCGCGCGCTCGCCGCGGCCCGGCGCGACGGAGCCGAGGTCGTCGTGACCGGACGCGTCACCGCGTTCGACCGCGAGGATCGCCGCGAGCCCGGGCGGTTCGTGCGTTGGGGCATGGGCGCACCCGAGTCGTCGTCGCGCGTCGAGGTCGCGGTCGAGCTTCGCGTGCTCGATGCCCGCGACGGCAGCGTCATCCTGGAGACGCGCGCCGCGCGCTCCCGCACCGGCCGCGGCACCGCCTCGGCGTCGGCCCCGACGGGCGAGGCACTGGCGGCCCTCGCGGACGAACGCCTGCAGGGCGCCCTCGACGAGGTGCTGTCCGACCTCGCGCGCACGATCGAGTCACGCCTCGATGCGCGCTGGGTGGCGCACGTGCTCGCCGAGCGCGCGGGCCGCGTGCGCCTCGACGCCGGTCGCGACCACGGGCTCTTCGAAGGGGCACGATTGCAGGTCTGGCGGTCGGCGTGGCCGACCTCCGACGACGAGCGTTACGTCGGTGCGGTGGTCGTGGAGTCGTTCGAGGGACGACGCCGCGCCCGGCTGCGTGTCGTCGAGGGCGAGGTGCGTGCGGGCGACCTCGTGCGTCCGTGCCGCGCCCCCATGGGGCCGGCGCTCAGCGTTCAGCGCTGACCGGATCCGCGTCGGCGAGGGCGGGAGGCAAGGGTCCGAGCTGCAGCCACACCACCAGGAAGCCGTCCTGCGTCGTGTAGCGGCGCTCGTCCATGACCTGCAGGTCGGGGTCGAGTCGCGCGGCCCCCGGCTGCTCCATGATGGTCTGCCAGTGCTCCCACGCGCGCTCCGAGCTGCGGAACACCAGCAGCACGTGGTGGAAGTCGTGCAGGCGTCGGCACGCCGGCACGTCGGCGGGGGAGTAGGCGAGGTGCACGACCGGGTGGTTGGTCTGCCATGCGAGGGCCGGGCCGAGGTTGCTCATCACGGTCTCGTTGGGTGAGAGCACGTCGTTGAGTTCGACCGACAGCGCGGTGAGCGTGCGCGAGGACGGCACACCGCGCTCCTGCATCGTGTGACGGGCCTCGGTCTGGACCGCGTGCGTCTGGAACGTGCCCCAGCCGAGCGCGAGCAGCGCCATCGCGATGCACGCGAACGTGCGCACGCGCTCGGTCGCACCGGGGATGCGCTGCACGAGTGCCCACAGCGCGATGAGGCCAGCGGCCTCGGCGAGCACGCGCGTGGGGTACACGTAGCGGAACCACGGGATCGAGATCGCGGCCGCGAGCGTGTTGAGCACGAGGGCGGCGAGCAGCACCCCGCCCGCGGCGGCCAGCGTGCGGCGCGGGCGGGTGAACAACCACGCCACCAGGGCGCCGAGGAACAGACCGCGCGGGCCCGCGAGCATGGGCAGCACCAGCTCCGGCAGGTTGCGGGCGGCCTTGGCGGCGAGCGCGCTCGCGCCCTCGAGCACGCCCGGGATCGCGGGCACCGAGGCGCGGTGGAACAACTCGAACCAACTGCGGCCCCCGACGCCGTCCCAGATCACGTAGCGCGTGAGGTCCCACGACGGCGATCCGAACGCCAGCCACTTGTACGCCCACCACGGCGACAGCACCACGAGGTAGCCGGCCATCACCGTGAGCCCGACGCGCAGGCGCCGGCCCTCGGGCGCGCACGCCAGCGACGCGATCGCGAACAGCGGGGCCAGCCACAGCATGTTGGCGCGGAACGAACCCGCCACGCCCAGGAGCAGGCCGTAAACGAGCGGGTACTCGGCGCCCGCACCGCGTGCGAGACCGAGCAGGGCGGCGAGCAGCAGTACGGTGAACGGCAGTTCGGTGAGGCCGCTCATGGCGAACTGCTGCGACTCGGGGTCGAGGATGAGCACCAACCCCACGACCGCAGGCGCCCCGGCCCGCATCCAGCGCCCGGCCTCGGGTACGAAGCGCGCGAGCAGGTGCCGCATGCCGAGCACGCCCGAGGCGCCCAGCATGAGGAACGCCGTGAACGGCAGCAGGAGCGTGAGCCAGGCCCGAGGGTCGGAGCCCGCGGTCGCCCCGCGTGCGGGCACGAGCTTGAACACCATGGCCTCGAACAGCACGAGCCCCGGCTGCAACGCCGAGAGCGGCCACGGCGGGTTCGACTGCGTGGTGAGGTCCACCGGCAGCGCGTACGGGGTGGCGAGTCGGCCGTGCCACGCCAGTTCGCGCGCGGCGAGCGCGTACTGCGCGCTGTCGTACGACAGGATCGGCGAACGCCCACCGAGGTCCCAGACCAGCGCGTACGCGTACCACAGCACCGCACCCGCGACCATCACGAGCACGAGCGGCATGAGGTGGTCGGTGGACCTCGGGGTGGCGCGCATCCGTCCACAGTACGCGCGCGTGCGGTGCGTCTCAACCTCGGCCGTGCGCCCACGGCCCGGCTCGGCAGGCCACTCGAGCCTTGCCATGCGCACGCCGCACGCGCACAGTCGAGCGCTCAGCGTCCCGACCCCCGGAGACCCCATGCGCGCCCTCTTGCGACGTCTCGTTCCCGTCCTGTTCTTCGTTGCCGCCCTCGTTCCCGTCGCGCACGCCGCCGACGAGGCCCCCGACGTCCGTCTGGGTCGCGAGGTGGTCCCGACCTTCCAGCGCATCCGCCTGCGACTCGATCCCGACAAGCGCAGCTACTCGGGAGCGGTGCGCGTGGAGTTGGCCGTGGCGCGGGCCACCGACACGGTGCGGTTCCACTCCGAGGGCCAGCGCCTCACGCGCATCGTGCTGCGACAGGGCGGCGACACGGTGGCGGTGACGCGCACCACCGGCGAGCGCGGACTGCAGTCGCTCGCGCTCGTTCGTCCGTTGGCGCCGGGCACGGCCACGCTCGAGGTGGAGTTCACGCACCTCTACGGCACGCGCGCGGTCGGTCTGTACCGGGCGCTGCGCGAGCAGCGTGGCTACCTGTTCACGCAGTTCGAGTCCGACGACGCGCGCGAGGCGTTCCCGTGCTGGGACGAGCCCGGGTTCAAGTTCCCGTACCAGTTCGAGCTCGAGGTGCCGGTCGCCCAGGAGGCGCTCACCAACACGCCGCCCGAGTCGTCGAGTGAGCGCGACGGCTGGCGCACCACGGTGTTCGCACGCACCCCGCCGCTGCCCAGCTACCTGCTCGCGATCGCGGTGGGCCCGTTCGAGTACGTCACCGTGCCGGGCCTGCGCGTGCCGACGCGCGTGGTGACCTGTGCCGGGCAGTCGCGACTCGCGGGGCACTCGGTGGCGGTGACGCCGCCGCTGCTCGCCGCGCTCGAGCGCTGGTTCGGCACGGCGTACCCGTTCGCGAAGCTCGACCTCATCGCGGTGCCCGAGTTCGCGTACGGCGCCATGGAGAACCCCGGCCTCGTCACGTTCCGTGACGACCTGCTGCTGCTCGACGGCGCGAGTGCCACGGTGTCGCAGCGCCGCTCGAGTGCCACCGTGATCGCGCACGAGCTCGCGCACATGTGGTTCGGTGACCTCGTCACCATGGCGTGGTGGGACGACCTGTGGCTCAACGAGTCGTTCGCGGACTGGATGGCGGCCAAGGTGACCGACGAGGTGTTCCCCGAGCTGCGCGCCGGGCTCTCGGACCTGCAGCGCATCCAAGGGGTGAAGGGGGGCGACGTGCAGCCCTCCACGCGTCCCATCCGCGACCAGGCCGTGGCGGCCGCGGCGGGCCTGCAGAACGTAGGACTCGTCTACAGCAAGGGCAACGCGGTGCTGTCCATGTTCGAGCGCTACCTCGGCCCCGCCACCTTCCAGCGTGGCGTGCGCGCCTACCTGCGCGAGCACGCGTGGGGCAACGCCACCGCGTCCGACCTGTGGCGCGCACTCGACCGCGCGAGCGGCACCGACGTCTCCACCGCGATGACGGGCTTCCTCGACCAGCCGGGCGTGCCGTACCTGCGCGTCGTCCCGGCCGAGGGCGGCGTGCGGATCACGCAGTCGCGCGCCACCCCCTACGGTGTCTCGCAGTCGCCCATGCGCTGGCACGTGCCCGTTACGTTGCGCTGGTCCGACGGCCGCACGGTGCGCACCGAGCGCCTGCTGCTGCGCGACGAGTCCGTGGTGGTGCGGCTGCCGGCGCGCCCGGAGTGGGTGATGCCCAACGGCGGTGGTCGCGGCTACTTCGCGTGGAGCGTGCCCGACGCGTGGCTCGAGGCGATGGCCGCGCGGGCGCTCGAGGTGATGGGACCCGAGGAGCGCGTCGCCTTCCTCGGCAACCTGTCGGTGCTCCTCACGCTGGGCGAGGTCCATGGCGACACCTACCTGCGCGCCTTGTCCTACATGGGCCGCGACACCGAGCCGCCCGTGGTGCAGGCCGCGCTCGACGGGCTGTCGGGGGTGCGCGCCGCGTTCGTGCCCGACAGCCTCGCTCCCATGTTCGCGGTCTACGTGCGACGCACGCTCGCCCCGGCGATGACCCGCATCGGCTACGAGCCGCGCCCGGGCGAGGACGAGACCGTGTCCGCCCTGCGCGGCGAACTGCTGCGCTGGCTCGCCGGGCGCGCGGGTGACGAGGACGCACTGGCGTTCGCGCTCGCCGCCGCGCAGCGCTACCTCGCCGACTCCTCCAGCGTGGACCCCGGGATCGCCGACGCGGTGGTGGCGCTGGCCGCGCGCCGGGGCGACGCCGCGACGTTCGACGACTACGTGCGCCGGCTCGAGGCCGCCGACGTGCCCGCGATCCGCCGCCGCTTCCTGTCGGCGCTCGGTGCGTTCGAGGACGAGGCGCTCACCGCGCGGGCGCTCGACTACGCGCTGTCGGAGCGCGTGCGTCCCACCGAGATGTTCACCGTCATGCAGGGCATGGGCGCGCGCGACGAAGCGCACGGCGAGCGCATGTTCCGCTGGATGACGACGAACTACGAGCGGCTCGCGCAGCGACTGCCCCCGCCCGCGCTGCGCTTCATGCCGCTCATGGGCAGCGGGTGCTCCGAGGAGCGGTTGGCCGCCACGCGCGCGTTCTTCGGCGACCCGCAGCGCGCCATCCCCGGTGTGGAGAAGACGCTCGAGCGGGTGAGCGACAACGTACGCACGTGCCTGTCGCTGCGCGACCGCGAGGGCGCGCGCGTCACCGCCTACATGCGCGGGTTCGCCATCCCCTAGCGGTGGCCACGGGGCGGCGGCTCGGGCCGCCGCCCCGGACCGCGTCGCTCACCGCTGCAGGCGCAGGATGAGGTTCGCCTCCTTCGAGCGCGCGCGCGCCACCACGCGGACGTGATCCACGCGCCGCCCCTCGCGGAACTCGAGCAGCGGGTGCATGCCCGGGTCCTGCGTGCGTTCGCCGAAGTCCACGACCTGGGTGTCGCCGTTCTCGAACACGATCTCGGCCCAGTCCACCTGCACGCGCCCGTCCTGCACCTCGAGCCACAACCGGTGCCCGCTCGCGTCGCAGTCGAGCACGACCTCGGACCAGTCGTCCTCGCGCACCAGCCACTCGTTGTCCTCCCACACCAGCGCTTCGCCGCGCGGCGGGTCCACCACGATCACCGACACGAACACGATCGGCGGCAGGTAGACGGTCGGCACCACGCGCACACGCACCGGGCGCGGATGGATCACGACCACGCGCGGCGGACGGCGCAGCGGCCAGCCGCGGTGCAGCACCACGGTGGTGCGTGCCGGCCGGTGCCGCATGATCCGCGGCCCGTCCGGTGACGAGGCCGCGCACCCGGTCGCGGACCACGGGACCCACAACGACAACAGGACGAGCACTGTGACCCACGCGCGCATGGCGGACCTCCCGCGAGGGGCGGCGCACCGTGCGGTGGCGCCACCCGAGCCCTCGCGACCGGGACCTTCCGGCCGCACGGCGCTGCGGGGCGTGGGTCCGGGAAGCCACGCCCGCGGCGCCCTCACGGGGAGCGTCGTCGAGATCGCGCCCGCGCACGCATGGTCCGTTCGCCCACTCCCCGCGAATCCCCGGCGTGTCGCCCGCATCCAACCCCCTCCGGGCGCGCGTGTTGCCCGACCCTGTCCCGAAGGACCACACCGAACGAGGCCTGCCCATGTCGTCGTATCCGCACCTGCTGTCGTCCGTCCGCGTCGGCGCACTCACGCTCCCGAACCGCGTCGTCATGGCCCCCATGACGCGCAGCCGCGCCACCAACCCCGAGCGCGCGCCGTTCGCTCTGCACGCCGAGTACTACCGCCAGCGCGCGGGCGCCGGGCTCCTCGTCACCGAGGCCACGAGCGTGAGCCCGCAGGGTGTGGGCTACGTGCACACGCCCGGGATCTGGAGCGACGCGCAGCAGGCCGGTTGGCGACTCGTGACCGACGCCGTGCACGCCGCGGGCGGGCGCATCGCGCTACAGTTGTGGCACGTCGGTCGCGTGTCGCACCCGTCGTTGCAGCCGGACGGCGCGTTGCCGGTGTCGGCGTCGCCGGTCGCGTTCGAGGGCCAGGTGATGCGCGCCGACTACACGATGGCGCCGGTCGAGACCCCGCGCGCGCTCACGACCGAGGAGGTCGCGGGCGTGGTGCGCGACTTCGCCGAGGGTGCGCGCCGTGCGAAGGAGGCCGGCTTCGACGCGGTCGAGATCCACGGTGCGAACAGCTACCTCATCGACCAGTTCCTGCGTGACGGCGTGAACCAGCGCACCGACGCCTACGGCGGCTCGATCGCCAACCGTTGCCGGTTCGCACTCGAGGTGGTGGACGCGGTGATCGCCGTGTGGGGTCCGGGGCGCGTGGGTCTGCGGCTGTCGCCGACCTCGGGCTGGAACGGCATGAGCGACTCCGACCCGGTCGCGCTGTTCACGTATCTCGCGCAAGAGCTGGCCAAGCGCGAGCTCGCGTACGTGCACGTGAACGAAGCGCACTCGTCGGCGACGCCCGCGGGCAGCCCCGCCGCGGTCCTGCCCGCGATCCGTGCGGCCTACCCGGGCACGATCATCGCGGCCACGGGCTACACCGCGGCACTCGCCGGGCGCGCGATCGCCGGCGGCGAGACCGACCTCGTCGCCTTCGGGGTGCCGTACATCGCCAACCCCGACCTCGCCGAGCGCTTCGCGGCCGACGCGCCGCTCGCACAGGCGGACGCGAAGACGTTCTACGTCGGTGGCGAGAAGGGCTTCACCGACTACCCGGCGTTCGCCGCTCAGGCCTGAGTCGGAATCGTTCACGCGAACGGCCCCGGGGCACGCGCCCCGGGGCCGTTCGACCTTCCCGCGCATCGGCGATCAGTTCGCGACCGTCATCTCCACGCCCTTCATGTCGAGCACCCAGCTGGGGGCGGGGCACGAGTGGCCGGCCTCGGCGTGCTCGTGTGCGTGGCCCTTGGCGGCGCGCGACGTCATCACGCCCTGCACCACGACGCGGCGACCCTTGATGGCCTTGGGCACCAGCACGCTCTCGTCGAGGCTCTTGGCGAGGAACGTCTTGCCCTTGGCGTCGGCGACCTCGATCCAG
>JBJTRI010000084.1:0-16974 GCA_046076045.1 bacterium | reverse complement strand
GAACATCACCAGGTAGACGAGCGCCATCTCGCGGTCCCCGAACGGGTCGCCGGCGTGCGCCACGAACGCGGCGACCGCCATCGTGACCACCGCGGGCAGCGCCGCCCAGCGCGTGAACAGCCCCACCAGCACGAACGCCGGCGCCACCAGCTCGCCGACCACCGCGAGTCCCAGCGAGACCGGCGCTCCGAGGCCGAGGAAGTCGAGGAACCGGATCTCCCCGCCGGCGAGCAGCTTCATGAGCTTCGGGTAGCCGTGCGTCATCATGAACGCCGACGCGCACACGCGCAGCAGCAGCAGTCCGGCGTCGCCGAGCACGCGACCGGACGCGGTCTTCTCGAGGGACATGGGGGCCTCCGGGGGAACCCGCCGCGCCACGCTGGAGCGGCGACCGTCGACGAGTCTGGCGAAGCCGCGACCGCGGCGTCAAACGCCGGGTGCGGTCAGCGCACGCGCTTGCGGCGGTTGCGCACGAAGTCCCGGAACACGTAGGTGCCGACGTTCTGCAGGTCGGTCTCGTACAGGCGGCCCTGGTTCACCTCGGTGAGCCGCCGCACGAAGTCGAGCAGTGCCGAGTCGGCCGCGAGCATGAACGTGGTGACCGTGATGCGCTTGCGGCGCAGCCACGCCGCCTCCTCGAGCGTCTTGTTCACGATCCGCGGGTCGAGCCCGAACGGGTTCTTGTAGAGCCGCCCGTACTCGCGGATGCACGACGGCTTACCGTCGGTGATCATGAAGACCTGCTTGTTCACGCCCTTGCGACCCGCGAGGATGCGGCCCGCCAGTTGCAGGCCCGCCTTGGTGTTCGTGTGGTAGGGCCCGGCCTGGATGCGCACCAGGTCGCGCTCGGGCACCTGTGCGGCGTCGTCGCCGAACAGCACCACGTCGAGCGTGTCCTTGGGGTAGCGCGTGCGGATGAGCTGCGAGAGCGCGAGCGCGATGCGCTTGGCGGGCGTGATGCGGTCCTCACCGTACAGGATCATGCTGTGGCTCACGTCCACCATGAGCACCGTGGCGCAGGCCGACAGATGCTCCTGCTCGTAGACCTCGAGGTCGTCCTCCTGCACCGAGAGGTCGTCGATCCCGCCGCGCTTGACCGCGTTGCTCACCGAGGCGATGGGGTCGAGGTTCGCGAGGTCGTCGCCGAACTGGTAGCCGCGCGTCTCCGACAACCGCTCGCCCCCCGCCCCGGCCACCGGCGTGCGGTGGTCGCCGACGCCGCCGGCCGCGAGCGACGAGAAGATCTCGTTGAGCGAGTCCTGACGGATGCGCCGCTCGCCCTTCGGCGTCATGGCGAACCCCTCGCCGCGCCGCTCGGCCTCGCCCGACTCCTCGAGCATGCGCTTGAAGTCGTCGATGCCGAACGCGTCGTTGAAGAAGCCGTACTCCTTCCCGAAGTGCTCCATCCACTTCAGGGCCTCGTCGGCGTCGCCCCCGGTCTGCAGCAGCAGGTTGCGGTAGATGTCCATGAGCTGGCGACGGAACGCCTCGTCGCCGGCCCGCGGCCCCTGCCACTTGCGGTAGTCGAAGCGCACGGCGCGCTCAGTCCTCGCCCAGACCCGACAGCATCTGGTTGAGCATGTCCTTGTAGCCGACACCGCCCTGGTCGGTGCGTTCGCGCGACAGCATGCTGTTCTGGTGCAGACCCTCGAGCACCAGCTCCATGCCGAGCACGAGATCGGCGGGGTCGGTGGGCTCGAGGTGGCGATCCACGATCGCCGCGAGTCCGTCGACGCGGCGCAGCTCGGTGGCGAACGCCTCCTCGGTGAGGTCGTCGCCGAGCGCGAGGTGGTGGCCGGCGGCGAACCACTCCACCACCGGGCGGTAGACGTTGGCCGACTGCGGCTCGTCCTCGCCCTCGGGCGGGGTCGCGCCGCGCCGCTTGCGCCGCGGCTTGAACGCGTCGGGGAAGCGCTGTCCGAACAGCGACTTCACGCCCTTGCCGAGCAGCGCGCGCGCCACGTTGAGCGCGCCCTCCTGCTCGCCCTCGAGCACCAGCTCGACCTTGCCGCTCACCGCGCTCACGGCCGCCTGCAGGTCGCAGACGCGCGTGGTCACCGTGGCCTCGCCGTTCACGAGCCCGCGGCGCTCGGCGTTGCTCACCACGTTCTCGAGCAGCGCGATCGTGAGGCGCGCCGAGACGCCCGAGTTCTGGTCCACGTACTCGCTCGCGCGCGCCTGGATGGCGACCTCCTCCACGAGTTCGCGCATGAGCGCGGGCACACGCACCTCGACGCCCGAGGTGCGCTCGAGCCACGACTCCTGCCCGGTGATCGCCACGCCGATGTCGCGCGTGAGCGGGTAGTGCGTGAGGATCTGCGACGAGATGCGGTCGCGCAGCGGCGTGATGATGTTGCCGCGGTTGGTGTAGTCCTCGGGGTTGGCCGAGAACACCATGGCGACGTCGAGCGGGATGCGCACGGGGAACCCGCGGATCTGGAAGTCCTTCTCCTCGAGCAGGTTCAGCAGGCCCACCTGGATGCGCGGCTGCAGATCGGGAAGCTCGTTGATCGCGAACAGGCCGCGATTGGCGCGCGGGATGATGCCGTAGTGGATGACGCGCTCGTCGGAGTAGTCGAGCTTGAGCGACGCGGCCTTGATGGGGTCGAGGTCGCCGATGAGGTCGGCGATCGTCACGTCGGGCGTCGCCAACTTCTCCTGGTAGCGCTCGTCGCGGTGCAGCCAGCGGATGGGGGTCGCGTCGCCGTGCGTCTCGAGCGCGACGCGCGCCGCGTGCGTGAGCGGCACGTACGGGTCGCTGTGGAGCGGGCAGCCGTCGATCGCGGGCACCCACTCGTCGAGGAACTGCACCAGCGAACGCAGCAGGCGCGTCTTCGCCTGCCCGCGCAGTCCGAGCAGGATGAAGTCGTGGCGTGACAGCACCGCGTTCACGATCTGCGGCTCGACGGTGTGCTCGTAGCCGAGCACGCCGGGGAACAGCGGGCGGCGCGCGCGCAGCCGGGCGATGACGTTGTCGCGCAGCTCGTCCTTGACCGAGCGCATGCGGTGACCGGCGGCCTTGAGCTCGCCGAGGGTACGGGGGCGCGACATGCGTGGGGCTCCTGAGCGGGAGGGGATGCGCGACCGGAGCGGTCGGCGGCGGAGGGGATTGTAGCGCAGGGGCGCGGGGCCCGGTCCCCCGTCCGATGCGGCGACCGCGCGGGGGTTTCGCGCCACGCCCGGGGCCCCGTATCCTCATGGGCCCGTCCACCCCTTGCCGCCCTCCCCGCCGGAGCCCCGGAGCCCCCATGCCGTCGCCCCGCCCCGTCCTCGTCCTGCTGGTCGGACTCGCCGCCCTGCCCCACCTCGCGCACGCGGCCGACTCGCTGCGCACCGTGCCCGCACCGCGTGTGGACACACGCGAGTTGCGCCAGCCCGAGGTGTTCGGCGTCACGCGCCTCAAGGCGCTGCTCGTGGACGTGCCGGGCTCGCCGCGCGTGGTCACCGAGGGCGCGATCGCCGACCGCGCGGCGTGGTCGGCCGCCGAGGCCGTGCGCCTGGCGGCGGGCGTGGTGCCCGACCCCTCCGACCCCGACCGCCCCGACGGGCTCCTCGTGCGCGGCTTCGCGGCCCCCGAGCGCGCCGGGGCGTTGCGCGACGGGTTGCGTCACCCGTTCGCGCGCGGGCCGCTCGACATGGTGGCGATCGAGCGGGTGGAGGTCCTGCGCGGTCCGCTCGACGCTGTCTACGGCGACGTCGGTTCGGCCGGCGGTGGCGCGAACTGGCTCGTGCGACGCTCGCACCTCGAACCCGTCCGTCTCGCCTCGCTCGGGGCCGACGGCGAAGGGCGCGTGCGCGGCACGCTCGCCGCCGGCGGCCCGCTCGCCGGCTCGCGCATCACGTCGCGCGTCGCGGCCGCGTACGACCGGCGGCGCGACGACCGCTCGCCGGGCGGGGACGGCTCGCAGTGGGCGATCGCGCCCGTGGTGGACTGGCCGCTCACGCTGCGCACGCTCCTCACCGTGCATGCGAGCCACGTCGAACGCGAGCGTCGCGACGACCCGGGGTTGCCCGCCATCGCGGGCTACGACAACCTGCCGCGCGACCTGTTCCTCGGACTGCGCGGCGGTGACCCGCGGCGTGCGAGCGCGAGCCTGTTGGGGCTCGAGTTCCGCCACGATCCCGAGGGCGAGATCCGGCTGCGCCAGTTCGTGGGCGTGAGCCGCACCACCGACCGGGGCCCGCTCGCACGCCTGGGCGGTCCCAGTTCGCTCGGCGGCATCGAGCGCACGGTCACCACGCTCGACGAGACCGCGACGTCGGCGATCTCGCAGAGCGAGGTCGTGCTGCGCTTCCTCACCGGCGTGTGGGAGCACCACGCGGTCGTGGGGCTCGAGCTCGCAGGCGCGCGGCTCGAGCGCGCGACCGGTGGCACGGTGCTCGGACCCGTCCCGCTCACCGGAACGCCCGCGGGCCCCGAACTCCTGCCCGGACCCGCGACCGACACGTGGGTGCGCGAGGATCGCACCCTGACCGCGTACGCGGGCGACCTGTTCCGCGTCAACCGCCGCCTGCGCGTCATGCTGGGCGCGCGCCTCGGGCTCGACGCGCACCGCATCACCGCACCCTCGGGTGTGCGCGACGAGAACCGCGTGACCGCGTTCGCGCCGCGCGCCGGACTCGTGCTGCGCGCCTCGGCGCGCGGTCGTGCGCACGTCGCGGTGCAGGGCGGCACGCGCGCCAACGAGCGCTGCGTGCCGTGCGGCGACACCGACGCCCCAGCGGTCGCGCGCCGCACGCAGGTCGAGGCCGGCTGGCGTCAGGAACTGGTGGGCGGGCGGTTCGACGCCGCCGCCACGGTGTACGCGATCGACGACCGCGACGCGCTCGAGCGCGCTTCCGACGAACCGAGTGCGCCCGCGACCACCCTTCCCCACCGCCGCAGCCGCGGACTCGAGCTCGAGGGCAGCGGCATGCTGACCGACGACTTGCGCGCCACGGTTCGCTGGGCGTGGACCGATGCGCACGTGCTCGACCCGGGCACGAGCGCGATCGCCCCCGACGCGAAGCTCGCGCGCGTGCCGCGCCACGCGTTCGCGGCCGACGCGGTGCACCGCGTGCGCGACGGCGCGCTCGCGGGACTCGACGTGGGCTTGGGCGTGGCGTACGACGGCGAACGCGACGTGCGAACGGGCGGGGCGCTGCGCCTGCCGGCCGTCACCACGTGGTCGGCCCTGCTCGGGTACGGACGCGGACCGTGGAACGCGCAGTTGAACGCGCTCAACCTCGCCGACGTGCGCGCGTGGGACGCGGCCGCGAACGGCGCGCTCCATCCGCGCGCACCGCGCACGCTGCGCGGCTCGCTCGCGTGGCGGTTCTGATCCCGTCACCATGAGCGCGCCCCCTCGCGACCCGGCACAGGTCCGCGAAGCGCACGCCATCCGCGACGCGGCGGCCGCCTCGCCCACGCTCGCGGCCCTGCGCGCGCGGCCCGAGTGGTCCGCGTGGGCCGCGCGCCTCGACGCGTTGCTCGCGCGCGTGCGGTACCACGCCGGCCCCGCGCCGGCGGCCACCGCGGACGACCGCGTGCGCGTGGCGCACTGGAACCTCGAGCACGGCAACCGCCATGAGGCGATCGCCGACGCGCTCGCCACGCATCCGGCGCTCGCGGGCGCGGACCTCGTCTCGCTCAACGAGGCCGACCTCGGCATGGCGCGCTCGGGCAATCGCGACGTCGTCGGTGAGCTCGCGGCGCGACTCGGCCGCCACGCGGCGTGGGTCCCCCTGTTCCTCGAGAGCACGCGCGGGCGCGACGACGACGCACTCACCGCGGTCGCCGACGACAACGCGGAGTCGTTGTTCGGACTGGGGCTGCTGTCGCGCTGGCCGCTGGCGTCGGTCCGACTCGTCCCGCTCCCCGGACCCGAGCAGGTGCTGTTCGACCGCGAGCGCATGCTGGGCCGGTTCGTGGCACTGGTCGCGCGCGTCGTGCACCCGCGCACGCCGTTCACCGCCGTCACCGTGCACCTCGAGGTGCACCGCACGCGCGCGCACCGCGCCGCGCAGATGCGAGCGCTGCTCGCCGCGCTCGCCGACGAGCCCGGTCCGATCGTGCTCGCCGGCGACTGGAACACGCACACGTTCGACCGCGGCACGCCCGGCGCGGTGCCCGCGGCGGCGTTCGCGCTGCTGGCGTGGCCCGAGCGCGCGCTCGCCCGCCGGTTCCGCCACGCCGATCGCGGCGCGCATCGCGAGACGCTGTTCGACGCGCTCGCCGCGGCGGGTTTCGCGTGGCGGGACTGCAACGACTTCGCGCCCACGCTCGGCATGCGGTTCTCGCGCCTCGGCGAGGTGCACGCCCTGCCGGCGCCGCTGCGCGCGCTCGCGAGCGGCGGACTGGCGTGGGCCGAGCGTCGCGCGCGCCTGCGGCTCGACTGGATCGCCGAGCGCGGCTTCGCGCATGCCGGTGAGGCCGTGACGGTGCCGGGCCTCGACGGGCCCGGGCGCGTCAGCGACCACGCCCCGATCGCCGCCACGCTGCACCTGCCCTGACGCACGCGCGGATCCGCGCGCCCATCACGGCCGCGTGCCGTCCCCGCTGACGCGGACGCGCGCACCACGCTATGCTGGGTCCGAACGGAGGCCCCATGTCGGAGCTCGCGATCCGCACGCACAACCTGACCCGCACCTTCAACGGCCGCGCTGCGGTGGATGGGCTCACGCTCGAGGTCCCGAGCGGCTCGTTCTTCGGCTTCCTGGGCCCGAACGGCGCCGGCAAGTCCACCACCATCAACATCCTCACCGGACTGCTCGCGCCCACCTCGGGTACCGCCGAGGTGCTGGGCATGGACGTGACGCGCGACGGCCTCGCGATCAAGCGCCGCATCGGCGTGGTGCCCGACGGCCTGCACCTGTTCGAGCGCCTCTCGGGGCTCGAGCACCTGCGCTTCGTGGGCGAGGTGCACGGCCTGAGCGGCGCCGAGGCCAAGCGCCGCGGCGAGCAGCTGCTCGAGGCCATGTCGCTCACCGGCGACGCGCACAAGCTCGTCGCGGGCTACTCGCACGGCATGCGCAAGAAGCTCGCCCTGTCGTGCGCGCTCATCCACGAGCCGCGCCTGCTGTTCCTCGACGAACCGTTCGAGGGCGTGGACGCGGTCGCCACCCGCGAGTTGCGCGACCTGCTGCTGCGACTCGTGGCCGGCGGCCGCGTCACGGTGTTCCTCACCTCGCACGTGCTCGAGGTGGTGGAGCGCCTGTGCACGCACGTCGGCATCATCACCGCGGGCCGCCTCGCCGCCTGCGGCACCCTCGACGAACTGCGCCACCGCGCCGATGGCGCACCGCGCACGCTCGAGGACCTGTTCCTAGACACCGTCGGGGTCGAACGCGGCGACGCCGGGGCCGGACTCGACTGGCTCACGGGCGGGGACGCCCCCCGGTGAGGACCGTCCGACTGCTGCTGTGGCTGCGTTGGCGCACACTGGTCAACGCGCTCGGGCCACGCGGTCGCGTCGTCACGCTGGTCGGCACGGCGTTCCTGCTGCTCGCGCTCGCGCCGGTGTACCTGGGCGGCGCGATGGTCGCCGTCGCCGCGGCGCAGCGCGGGGGGCACGACGTGCTGGTGCCGCTGTTCGGCATCGTGCAGTTCGCGATCGGGTGGTTCACGCTCCTGAGCGGGGCGCTCGGTCGCACGTTCGAGCTCGACCGACTGCAGCGCTACCCGCTGCGCCCCGCCACCGTGTTCCTCACCAACACGCTCACCGCCGCGAGCGAGCCCGTGGTGCTGCTGTCGCTGCCCGCGCTGATCGGCGGGGTGGTGGGGGTGGGACTGCGCGAGGGCGCGGCCGCCGGCGCCCTCGCCGCGCTCGCGGCAATGCTCCTGCTGTTCGTCACGCTCGCGTGGCTGCAGTGGCTGCTCGCGCTGCTCGACGACCTGTTGCGGCGCGAGTGGCTGCGCTACGTCGCCGCGGTGCTGTTCACGGGCACGGTCGTCGGCGCGCAGTTGCTCGTGCGCCGCGGCATGGGCGTGCTGCGCGAGCGCACCGCAGCGGCCGGCTACGCACCCGACGACGTGGGAGCGCTGCTGCGCGACCTGTTCGGGGCGCTCCCGAGCGTGGCCGCGCCCGCGTCGGTCGCGGGTGCGGTGCACGACGGTCCGCTCGCCTCGCCCGTGGTCGGATTGGCGGTCACGGCCGCGCTCATCGTCGCGCCGGTGGTGCTCGGCACGCGCGCCATGGCGACCTCGGCCCGCCGCCCCAGCGCCACGACACCGAGCGGTCAGGGGCGCGCGCGCAGCCTGTCGCTGCCCATCCCGGGGCTCACGCGGCTGCAGGGCCTACTGCTCGGCCGCGAACTCATCTACCTGCTGCGCACGCCCACGCTGGTGTTCCAGTGGGTCTCGCTGCCGATCGTCGCGCTGGCGCTGTGGCGCCTGCAGGCGGGCGACCCGGGCGCGAGCCTGCGCGGCCCGTGGCTACCGATCATCATGCTGGTCGCGGGCCTCGTGGGCCGGAACCTCCTGATGTGGGGTCACGACGGGGCGGGCCTGCGCATGCTGTTCCTCGCCCCGCTCCCGGCACGCGACCTGGTGCTGAGCAAGAACCTCGCGTGGCTGCTCACCACGCTCGCCGAGGCGGCGGTGGTGTTCGGGGGCGTGTGGGCCCTCGAGGGGGCACGCGCCACGCCGCTGCTCGTCACGGTCGTGCCCGGCCACGTCGCGCTGGTGCTGGTGGCCGCGGTCGGCGGCACGGCGATCTCGATCCTGCACCCCATGCGCCCGCGCGAGCGCGGCCTCGGTCGCCGCGGACCGGGCGGACTCCCGAGCGTGCTCGCACTCACCGGACTCCTCGCCGTGCTGGGCGTGCTGGTGCTGCTGGTACTCGGGGTGCGCCTGCTGCTGCCCGAGCGCTGGGACGTACTCGGGAGCACGCTCGTCACCACGGGTGCGCTGCTGGTCGCGCTGCCGGTGTGGTGGGTGTCGCTCGAACGCTTCGCGGCCCTGCTCGAGGCGCGACGCGAGGCCATGGTGGACGCGATCGCGAAGGCGACCGAGCTCTAGGACCTCAGGGCGTGCGGAACGGCCGGTTGCCCGTCGCCTGCATGGGCTCGCCCTTGCGCCACGCCCGCACCTCGACGTCCACCTGGTAGAAGCGCGGCAGCCCCGTGGGCATGGAGTCGCCCCGCACCACGAACTCCGGGTGCTTCGAGGCCGCGACCGACACCGTGCAGATGGGCGCCCCGGTCACGCGCCGGAACACGAGTTGGTAGGCGTCGGCCCCGCGCACGCGCTCCCACGCGAGCCGCACCCCGTTCGGCACCTCGACCGGCAGTTCCACCGCCACCTCGGTCGGCTCCGGGGCACAACCCGCGAGCACACCCACCACCGCCATCACGACCAGCCCCCTGCGCAGCATCGCGTCCTCCCCTGCACGGCCGGCATGACCGCGTTCGCGCCGCATGGTGCCGTGGACGCGTGCGACCTACAAGCGCGCGCGGCGCGCGGCTATACTGCGCGCGATCGCACCCACCCCCGTTCGGAGCCCCCATGCCCGCCCCCTCCCCGCAGTCCCTCGCCATCCTCGGTGCCGGTCCGGTCGGCCTCGAGGCCGCCGCGCTCGCCCTCGAGCTCGGCCTCGACGTGCACGTGTTCGAGCGCGGCACGCCCGGCGCGCACGTGAGCGCGTGGGGACACGTCCGCATGTTCACGCCGTGGTCCATGAACGTGGGGCCGGCCAGCGCGCGCCTGCTCGCGCGTCACGGTTGGACCGCCCCGGCCGCCGACGAGTGCCCGACCGGGCACGAGTTCGTGGAGCGCGTGCTGCAGCCCCTCGCGACCACGCCCGAGCTCAAGCCCCGCGTGCACGCGCACGCGCAGGTCGTGGCGGTGTCCCGTCACGGGGCGCGCAAGGCCGACCTGCTCGGCGACCCGGCACGCGCCACACACCCGTTCCGCATCCTCGTGCGCGACGCGGGCGGGCGCGAGAACCTGCTGCACGCGCACGCGGTGATCGACGCCACGGGTACGTTCGGCAAGCCCAACGCCGCAGGCACCGGCGGCATCCCCGCCCGCGGCGAGTCGTACCTCGCGCCGCAGATGAGCTACCACCCCGACGACATGCTCGGCCTGCGCCGCGAACGCCACGCGGGCCGCACCACGCTCGTGATCGGCGGCGGCGCGTCGGCGGCCACCACCGTGCTCGCGCTCGCACAGCTCGCCTCCGAGGTGCCGGGCACGCGCGTCTCGTGGGCCACGCGCCGCACCACGCCCGGGTTCCGTCACGAGGTCGCCGACGATGCGCTGCCCGCGCGCGCCGCGTTGTTCGCCGAGGCGCGCCGACTGCAGGAGGGCGCACGCCCCGAGGTGACGTGGTTCGGTGGCGCCGAGGTCGAGGAGTTCGAGTACAACAGCGCGACCCATCGCTACCGCGTGCGCTTCGACACGCCCGCGGGCGCGCGCATCGAGGAAGCCGACCAGGTCGTCGCCAACGTCGGCTACGGCCCCGACGCCTCGCTCCACCGCGAGCTCGAGGTGCACGAGTGCTACGCGTCGCTCGCCCCCATGAAGCTCGCCGCGGCCCTGCTCGCTGCGGGCGGCGGCGACTGCATGAGCGTGCCCGCGTTCGGCGCCGACCTGCTCGCCAACCCCGAGCCGAACTTCTGGATCCTCGGCGCCAAGTCCATGGGCCGGAGCGGCGAGTTCCTGCTCCGCACCGGCTACACGCAGGTCTCCGACGTGCTCACCGCGAACGCGGCGGCCCTGGGCGCCGCGAAGTCCTGATGCCGCTCGCGACCTCCGACCTCGCCGAACTCCGCGTCCTGCTGGGCGAGTCCGGCGTGCTCGAGAGTGCGGCCGCGCGCTTCGCCTACGAGGCCGACGCGCTCACGCTCGAGCGTCATCCGCCCGACGTGGTCGTGCTGCCGCGCAGCACCGACGAGGTCGCGGCGATCGTGCGCTGGGCGCGTGCCAAGGGCGTGTCGGTGACGCCGCGCGGCGCGGGCACCGGGCTCGCTGGCGGGTGCACGACCGAGCAGGGCGGGCTGTCGCTGAGCCTCAACCGCATGGATGGCGTGCTGCGCGTGGACGAGGCGCGCATGACCGCGTGGGTGCAGCCCGGGCTCGTCAACCTGTGGCTGTCGCAGCGCCTCGCCCCCGCGGGCCTGTACTTCGCGCCCGACCCGGCGTCGCAGCAGGTCTCCACGATCGGCGGCAACGTCTCGACCAACGCGGGTGGGCCGCATTGCCTGAAGTACGGCGTCACGTTCAACCACGTGCTCGGTGCGGTCGTGGTGCTGGCCGACGGTTCGGTGGTCACGCTCGGCGGCGACGCGCTCGACGCACCGGACTTCGACCTGCTGTCGGTGGTGTGCGGCAGCGAGGGCACGTGCGCGATCGTCACCGAGGTCGCGGTGCGGTTGCTGCCGGTGCCCGAGGACGTCAAGACGCTGCTGTTCGACTTCCCCACCGTCGAGTCCGCGTGCCGCACCGTGTCGCGCGTCATCGCCGAGGGCATCGTGCCGGCCGCCATGGAGATCATGGACCGCCACACGACCACGCTCGTCGAGGCGTGGCTCGGCATGGGGCTGCCGACCGACGCGGCCGCGCTGCTGCTCATCGAGGTCGATGGCCCCGCGATCACGCTGGGCCCGCAGGCCGATCGCATCGCCGCGCTCGCGCGCGAGCACGGGGCGCGTAGCACGCGAATCGCGCGCGACGCCGAGGAGCGCGCGCTGCTGTGGAAGGGCCGCAAGAGCGCGTTCGGCGCCTACGGGCGCACCGCGAGCGGGTTCACCATCATGGACGGCGTCGTGCCGCGCACGCGGCTCGCCGAGGCGCTCGCCAACGTGTACGCGTTCGCGGCCGAGAAGGGTCTCGAGGCCGGCAACGTGTTCCACGCCGGCGACGGCAACCTGCACCCGCACGTGCTGTTCGACGCCAACGACCCGCAGCAGCAGGCCGACGCCATCGAGGTCTCGCACCGCATCCTGCGCATGTGCATCGAGTACGGCGGCACCATCTCGGGCGAGCACGGCATAGGCATCGAGAAGCGCCCGCTCATGTCCACGCTGTTCGGCGACGACGACCTCGCGGTCATGGAGCGCGTGCGGGCGGCGTTCGACCCCGACCGGCGACTGAACCCCGGCAAGGTCCTGCCCGGCGGCTCGGGTTGCGGCGAGGCGCACGCGCACGCGTTCTCGGCCCTGCGCGGCTACGCGGCGCGCGCCGACGCGGAGGGCCCGTGGATCTGACCTCCGTCCCGCGCGCCACCGACGCGGCGCGCTTCGGCATGTCGGGGCAGGCACCCGCGCGCGGCTGGCGCCCCGAGAGCGCGACCGAGGTGGCCGACGCGGTACGGACCGCCGCCGCCGAGGGCCTGCGCCTCGTGCCGTGGGGCGGCGGCGTGGCGTTGTCGCGCGAGCCCGCTCCCGCGCACTGGGACGTCGCGCTCGACCTGAGCGCGCTCCGCCGCATCACCATCCACGACCCCGAGGACTTCACCGTCACCGCCGAGTGCGGGATCGTGCTCGCCGACCTGCGCGAGGCGCTGGCCGCGCACCGTCAGGAGCTGCCGCTCGAGGGCGCTGAAGCCTGGGGCGCCACGCTCGGCGGCGTGCTCGCCGCCAATGCCAGCGGGCCGCGGCGACTCGCGCTCGGGGCGCCGCGCGACCGCATCCTCGGTGCGCGCTTCGTCACCGGCGACGGCGTGCTCGCACGCTCTGGTGGACGCGTGGTCAAGAACGTCGCGGGACATGCGGTGCATCGCCTGCTCGTGGGCTCGCGCGGGGCCCTCGGCGTGCTGGTCGAGGCCAGCCTCAAGCTCCCCCCGCACCCGACCGGACGACTCGCGCTGGTGTGGGGCCAAGATGCCGCGGGGCTCGCTGCCGCGGCGCGCTGGGCCGGTTGGCCGCGGCGTGAACCCGCGGTGCTCACCGTGCTCGGGCGCGCACTCGCCGCACTCCACCCCGTGCTCGCGAGCGACGCGCCGTTCGCGGTGGTCGCCGGCTTCGAGGACGACCCCGCTTGGCTGGCCGCGTGCCAGTCGTTCGCGCGCGACACGGTCGGTGCGCCACGCCTGAGCGTGCGCGACGCGAGCGTGCCCACGCTCTGGCAGCAGGTCACCGACCCCGAGGAGATGCCGGGGCCGCGCCTGTCGTTCACGAGCCCCCACCGCACCCCCGACGCGATCGCCCCGATCGCGCACCGGCCGGTGGCCGAGCGCCTGCTGTTCCACGCCGCCTGCGGCCGTCTGCACGTGTGGCCCGAACCCGGCGAGGCGGCCGCGCTCGTGACCGAACTCGCGGGCCACGGCTTCACACTCCTTGAGAGCCGCGGTGTCACCGTGCCCGAGCCCGCGGTCGCACCCGCGATCGCCGAGTTGCGCACGCGTCTACGTGCCGCGCTCGACCCGTCGGGCGTGTTCGCGCGGACCTCGCGCTGACCGTTCGCCCGCGGGCCGACGACTCCCCTATCGTGTCCCGGTCCACCCCGCACACCGGAGGTCCCATGCCCGTCGCCGCACTCGCCGCACTGCTCTCGCTCGGTTCACAGGCCTCGCCCACGCTCGCCGTCACCGCGCCCGGGACCGAGCGCGCGCCGCTCGTGCACACCTACTCGATCGTCGCGCGCGACCCTCGCACCGGCGATCTCGGGGTCGCGGTGCAATCGCACTATTTCAGCGTCGGCCCCATCGTGCCGTGGGCGCGCTCGGGCGTGGGCGCGGTCGCCACGCAGTCGCTCGCGCTCGTGGACTACGGTCCGCTCGGACTCGAGCTCATGGCGAAGGGGCTCACCGCCGGCGAGGCGCTCGACTCGCTGCGCCGCGCCGACGCCGGGCGCGACGGTCGTCAGGTCGCCATGGTGGACGCACGTGGCAACGTCGCCGCGTTCACGGGCAAGGGCTGCATCCCCGACGCCGGCGACGCGCAGGGGGCGCAGTTCTCGGTGCAGGCGAACCTCATGGCCAACCCCACGGTGTGGCCCGCCATGAAGGCGGCCTTCGAGCAGGCCGAAGGCGACCTCGCCGAGCGCATGCTGCGCTCCCTCGAGGCCGCCGAGGCGGCCGGCGGGGACATCCGCGGGCGGCAATCGGCGGCGATCCTCGTGGTGAAGGGCGAGGCGAGCGACAAATGGTGGAACGACGTGCTCGTGGACCTGCGCGTCGAGGACCACGCCGAACCGCTCCCCGAACTGCGCCGCCTGCTGCGACTCAAGCGCGCCTACCGGTTCTCGGACCAAGGGGACACGTACACCTCGGAGCAGCGCCCCGTGGAGGCCGCGGCCGCGTACGACGAGGCCGCGCGCCTCGCTCCCGACGTGGTGGAGCTGCAGTTCTGGTCGGCGGTCACGCTGTACTCGAACGGCCGTCGTGCCGAGGCGCTGGAACGCTTCGGCCGCGTGTTCGCGCGCGAGGCGCGCTGGGTCCCGCTCGTGGAGCGGCTGTCGCGCGTCGGGTTGTTCCCCGCCGATCCCAAGGCGGTGGCCGAGGTGCAGGCGCGCGCGGTGAAGGGCGCTCCCTGGTGACGGCCGAGCGACGATGACTTACGGGCGCCCCGCGATGGGGCGCCCGTGCGTCACTCAGTTCGCCGAATCGGGCAGCAGCACGAAGCGCGTCACGCGCTCGAAGCCGTCGAGCTGCGCGCGCACGAAGTACACCCCCGTGTGCGCCTTGGCGCCGTTGCTGCGGCGGCCGTCCCACACCAGGGACTGCGTGCCGGCGGCCATGGGGCCGTCGTGCAGCACGCGCACGCGCCGCCCCCCGACGTCGTACAACTCGACCAGGCCGTTCGTCACCGCACGGTTCACGACCAGCGCGAGGCTCGCGGTGGTGCGCGTGGGGTTGCCGAGCGGCGCGAAGCGCACGAACGGACCGACCCCCGTTCCACCCCCACCGTCGAGCGCGGCGTAGTCCACGTTGATCGTGGTGTCGCGCACCAGCCGGACGTTGCGGAACGTCACCGAGTCGAGCCCGGTGACCACCGGCGGGGTGACTCGCAGTCGGTAGAGGCCGGGCGGCACCACGTAACGGTAGGTGCCGTCGGGTGCGGTGTTGTCGCCGGGCGTCGCCGCCCCCAGACCGGTGTCCTCCGAGATCGCGTCCCAGTCCGCCTCGGCGATCGGGGAACCACGGCGGTCGGTGACGCGCCCGGTCACGACCACGCCAACGGCGAGCGTGAAGTCCTGGGCGCGATGGGTGGTCAGGTCCACGTTCGACACGCGGATCGCCGCGAGGTTGCTGCCCACGCGCGGCTCCACGGTGACGCGGTAGTTGCCCGGTGCGACCGCGATGCGGAAGAACCCGTTCGCGGCCGAGAGCGCACCTCGCGACGGCATGCGACGGCCGGTGGTGGTCTCGTCGAACTTGAGCGCGGCCCCCGGGACCGGGTTGCCGTTCGAGTCGCGGATGGTGCCCGACAGGAACGAGGCGCGCGGGAGCGAGAACTCGAGGATCCGGATGCTGCCATCGGGCAGCAGGTCGGGGGCCTGGAAACCGAAGATGCGCACCGGGGCCAGCGACGAGTCCGCGAGCCGCAGCGGGGTCACGCTCACCGTGTAGTTCGTGGGCTCCACGAACGCGCGGAACGTGCCAAGGAAGTTGGTGAGGTCGCCCTGCGCGGGCTGGCGCGTCCCGTCGTCCGTGCGGTCGAAGTCGATGTCGCACGAATCCACCGCCGTGCCCCCGACGGCGCGCCGCACGCGACCCAGCACCTCGGCTGCGACCGGGAGCGAGAAGTCCACCGTGGCGAGCACGGCCACGCGGATGCCGCGCTTCATCTGGGGCGACAAGCGGGGCAGCACGCTCTGCGACGGCATGCAGCGCACGTCGTACAGGTCGCCCCCACCGGGCACCAGCAACGAGTAGCGCCCGAGCGCGTCGGTGTTGTCGGAGAACAACTTCTGCCCGGTGATGACGTCGTAGGCGTCCATGCTGGCGTCCACGACCGGGTCGCCGTTCAGGTCGAGGACCGTGCCCTTGATCTCGTCGGCGCGCGCCGGGAAGGCGCACGCCGCGAGCGCGAGGACGGAGAGGAACAGGACCTGCAACACGGATCGCTGGAGAGGGGCGACTCGCATCTCGAGGACTCCCGGGATCAACGCATCACCGCGACACGGCGGCTGGTGGTGGCACGACCATCGGACAGACGGAGCAGGTAGACGCCCGGCGCGACCGGCGTGCCGCGCTCGTCACGGCCGTCCCACGAGACCGGACGCCGACCGAGCACGCGACCACGATACACCGTCGCGACCCGGCGACCCGCCAGGTCCCACGCCGACAACTCGACCTCGGAGTCCACGCCGCTCGTGATCGCGGTGTGGATCGCGTCGCGCGACGGGTTGGGCCACGGGGCCGCGAGTCCGACCGCGGGGACCAGCGGGCCGCCCACCCCGAGCGTGCTGTAGGGCATGAGGACGTCGAGCGACGTGTCCCGGGTCGAGACGAAGCCCTCGAACACCACGTCCTGCAGACCCGCCGCCGGAGCGCGCACGATCAGGCGGAACGGCCGGGAGTCGGTCACCACGGTCGCCATGCCGTCGTCGCCGGTGGCATCACCCGCGGTCGGGAACTCGCGCAGCGTCGCGAGATCCACCATGTCGACGTTGGCGCCCTGCACGGGCAGGTTGCGGTACGGCTCACGCACCCGCACGGTGACCCAGTGCCCCCGCTGGTGGGTGATGGTGCCGAGGTTGCGCACGCCGGTGATCTGCACCGAGTCGAGCACCACCGGCAACAGCTTGCTCGCGATCGGCGGGGTGAAGTCGAAGCGGTACTTGTAGCGCGCCACGCGCACCGTCACCACACCGCTCACGTTGGTGTCGTCGTTCGGGGTCACCTGACGCCGGAAGTACGGCAGGCTGTCGGCATCCACGTCCACGCTCGGCACGGGCTGACCGAGCGAGTTCACGCAGGTCGCGGTCACGTTCACGCCCGGGTAGAGCACGAAGTTGGGCAGCGTGACGTCCCCGTTCACGACCACGCCGGTCGCGGTGCGCGGCGCGAACGTCGCGGCCGAGGGCGAGTTGGCGGTGATGTCGTACAC
>JBJTRI010000083.1:0-61742 GCA_046076045.1 bacterium | reverse complement strand
TCGGTTCGTCGGCGGTGTTCACCGCGGGTCGCTTCTACGACCACGCTGCGGCAGCCGCACGAGCACTGCGACGCCGCGCGGTGCTGCTCACCGGGATCGAGGACCGCAACCCGGTCGCGGGCGTGCCCGACCTCGCCGTGGTGACGAGCGCCGACCCCGTCGTGCGCGTGCCGTATGCGCCGCACTCCGAGGTCATGCCGCCCGCGTGCGCGGTGGTGCACCAGGGCGGCATCGGGACCACGGCCCAGGCCCTGCGCGCCGGGCGCCCCACGCTGGTGGTGCCGTTCAGCCACGACCAACCCGACAACGCCATGCGCGTGGTACGGCTCGGCGTGGGCCGCACGCTGCCGCGCTCGCGCGTGAGCGCCGCGGCGTTCGTGCGCGAGCTCGCGGCGCTGCTCGCGGACCCCGCGGTGGTGGGGCGTGCGCGCGAGGTGGCCGAGCGCGTCCGCCACGAACCCGGTGCCGAGGGCGCGGCCGACGCGATCGAGCGCCTGCTGGCCACACGCCGCGCCCGCTGAACCGCACCGCGCCTGCTTGCCGCGCGGCCGGGGCACCGCATACCCTCGCCCGAACGGAGCACGACCACCACCCACGAGGAACACGCCCGTGAAGATCCCCGCCCCGATCCGCTGCGCGCTGGTGCTGGCCCTGTTCGCCACCGGGTGCAGCTCGGACAGCCCGGTCCTCATCCAGACCACGTCGCAGACCGTCACCGTGGCCGACTACGAGCGGGCCGCGGCCGGCTCGCAGTCCACCTACGCGACCTCGGCCGACGCGCGGGGCGAACTGCTCGACGACCTGCTGCGGCGCGCGATCATGCTGGAGCTGGCGCATCGCAACGGGTTCGACACCTCGGCGGTGGTGCGCAACAGCGAGATGCAGAACGAGCGCCGTCTGCTCGTGCAGGGTCTGGTGGGCCGCATGGCACCGCAGGCGCAGCGCGTCTCCGAGGCCGAAGCGCTGGCGCTCTACGAGGCGCGCAAGCAGGATGCCCACGTACTCCTGCTCTACCGCTCGGATCGCAAGGGCGCCGAGCGCGCCATCGAGCGGCTCGAGGCCAAGCAACGCGCCGGGGCGTCGTGGAACCAGGCGTTCCTCGAGGTCAATGCCGACGCCGCGCTCTCGGGCCTGCTGCCGCCCGACGGCGACATGGGTCCCGTCCCGCCGGGCTCGCTCCCGGACCCGCTCGACGCCGCACTGCGCACGCTGCCGATCGGCACCGTCGGCGGGCCGTACTCGGGGCGCGAGGGGTGGTTCGTGATGGTGGTGACCGAACGCACCCCGCGCGAGTCGGGCACGTGGGAGGCCCAGCGTGCCGCGATGTTCGACCTCGCGCGGCAGCGCAAGCAGCGCGCGGCGTTCGACCGCGCCTACGCCACGCTCAAGCAGGAGTACGCGTTCACGCCGCAGCTCGAGGGCGCGCAGACCGTGTTCCGCGCCATCCAGCCGAGCGAGCCCTGGCAGCCCGACTCCGCTGTCCGCCAGCAGGTGCTCGCGACGTGGTTCGACGGCCGCGCGACCCAGGTGTACACACTGGGCGACGCGCTCGACGACTTCGAGGACACCAACACCCTGCGCCCGCGCGGCAACTCCACCGTCGCGATCGAGATGTGGATCGAGCAGCAGGTCATGATGCGCGTCTTCATGGCCGAGGCGCGCCGCCGGCACCTGCACGAGGAGCCCGAGGTGGCCCGCGACCTGCGCAACCGGCGCGACCAGTTCCTGCTCGAGTCCATGTACCAGGGCATCGTCGCGGCCGCGCCGCCCGCGGGGCCGCGGGAGGTCGAGGCCGTTTGGCAGCAGGTCCGCGACCGCTTCGTGCAGGTGCGCCGTGCGCGCTTCGCGGTGGCCGACCTGCCCGACAGCGCGACCACGCTGCGCGTGCTCGGGCAGTCGCGCACCTCGGGCTCGCTCGTCGAGGCCGTGGCCGCGGTGGACCCGGCACTCACGGTGCGCGAGGTCACGGTGGTGGACCCCGCTGCCGACCCCGAGTGGGCCGCCTCGGTGGGCACGCTGCAGTCGCTGGCGGTCGGCGGCTGGGCCGGCCCCGAACCGCACGGCACGGGCTGGCGCATCCTGCAGATGATCGAGAAGGACGTGGTCGCCCCGTCGTTCGCGGACCTGCCCGAGAACCTGCGCTCGAACCTCCTCGGGAGCGCGACCGAACTGGCGCAGGAGTCGCACTTCCAGGCCTACACGGACTCGCTCGTGCAGGCCTACCAGCCGCTCCTGAATCGCGAGCTCATGAAGACCCTGCCGGTCCCCGGCGCCCCGCGCTGAACGACCCCGCCACTCGCGACGACGGCCGCCGTCCGATCCCCGGACGGCGGCCGTCGCGTCTCGGGCGCCCCTAGCGCAGTCGGCGCCGCACCTCGGCCGCGCGCCGCTCGCTCACCTCGACGCGCGTACCGTCGCTGAGCCGCAGCACGAGCACGCCGTCCTCGGTGCCGTAGCCCTCGATCGAGGCGAGGTTCACCAGTGCCGCGCGATGCACGCGCACGAACGTCTGCGCGGGCAGACGCTCCTCGAGCTCCTGCAGCGTGTAGTCCACCAGGTACTCGTGGCCCTCGGAGCGCGCCAGCACGAGCCGGTCGCGCGAGAACACGATGGGCACCTGCGCGAGGTCGAGCAGGCGCACCTCGCGACGATGCCGCACCGGCAGGCGGTGGAGCGGCGCGGCGGCGCCGGGTTCGGTCGCGAGCTCGCGCGCCACCTCGGTGACCCGCGCGGGCGAACCGCCGCCCGCCGAGACCTCGCGCGCCACGCGCTCGAGCGTGGCCGCCAACCGTTCACGGGCGATGGGCTTGAGCACGTAGTCGAGGGCGGCGAGCTCGAACGCCTCGACCGCATGCTGGTCGTGCGCGGTGACGAACACCACCACCGGTGCGTTCGCGCCGCGCAGGTGGCGCGCGACCTCGAGCCCCGAGAGGTCGGGCATCTGGATGTCGAGGAACACCGCATCGGGTTGCAGCCGCTGCGCCATCTCGAGCGCCTCGGCCCCACCCTTGGCCGCACCCACCACCTCGACCGTCGCGTGCTCCACCAGCAGACGTTCGAGGAACTGCCGCGCACGCGGCTCGTCGTCGGCGATCAACACCCGCATCCTGCGCTCCATCGTCACTCCCGTTCCCCCTCCGACACCGGCCATGTCATGTCCACCACGAAGCCTCCCTCGGGGTCGCGCGCCGCGGTCATGCGGGCCTCGGGCCCTCCGAAGTGACGCACGCGCTGCTCCAGGTTCTCGAGCCCCACACCCGTGCCGGGTGCGGCCGACCCGCGCGGGACGCCGTCGTCCCGGAACCGCAGCACGAAGCGATCCCGCTCGCGACGCGCCACCAACTCGAGGTGCAGGGTGCGATCGCCGTTGGGCAGACCGTGCTTGAGGCTGTTCTCGACCAACGGCTGCAGCAGCAGGGGCGGCACGCTCGCGGTCCCCAGTCCCGGCTCGATCGCGGTCGTGAACTCGATGGCGTTCTCGTACCGCTCGCGCGCGACGCCCAGGTAGTCCTCCACGAACGCCACCTCGTCGGCGAGCGGGACCGCGACCCGCTGTCCGGCCTCGACCGTGTACCGCAGCATGTCGGCGAGCCGTCCCGTGAAGCGCTGAGCGGCGCGCGGGTCGGTCTCGATGAGGTAGGCGAGCGCGTTGAGGGCGTTGAACAGGAAGTGCGGCTGGACCTGGGCCTGCAGCGCCCGCAGCTCGGCGCGCGTCGCCGCCACGCGCTCGGCCGAGAGCCGCAGGTTCTCCACGCGCACCGCCGCGTGCCGCAACAGCGCCACCACCGGACCGCGCGCGCGGCGCGGGAGCCTCTCGGGCGCGGTGAGCGCGGGGCCGTCCGCGCCTTCCCAGCGCAACGCCACCGCACGCCCGAGCCCCTGCTCGAGTCCGCGCTCGACCGCGACCCGCACCTCGTCGGCGTCGAGTGCCGAGAGCAGACGGTCGTCGGTCTGGTCGAGCGCGCGCCGCAGCGCCTCGAGGTCGCGCCCGAACAGGCGCGCGAGGAGTCGCTGCACCTGGTCGCGCAGCGGTGCGAACGCGAACGCGAGCACCAGTGCGGCGAGCAGGTTGAACCCGGGCGCCTGCTCGCCGGTGACGTCGGCGAACAGCCGCTGCCCGCCCAGCACGATCGCGAGGTGGACGGCCGCGAGCAGCGCCGAGAGCAGCGCGTACGGCAGCCCGCCCACGATGATGCGCCGCGGGTCGAACATCGGGTCGTCGGCGATGAGGTACGACAACAGGAACGGCGTCACCAACCAGAGCGCGAACAGCAGCGTGAACACGACGTGCGCCGGGGCGGTCTCGGACAGGCGCACGAGCCACGCATCGGTGGTCTCGCCACCGAACACGAGGTTGCTGGCGAGCATGGCGATCGCCACGACGATTGCGAGGGCGCGCTGGGGCACGTCCGGGGCCCACTCCGGGCCGCGCGTGAGGTAGCGCTGCAGCAGCACGCCGGTGCCGAGCAGGGTGGCGACCGCCGGCCAGTCGCGGGTGAGCACCTCGATGGGCACGCCCCACGGCAGGTGCACGACCACGATGAGGACGGCGGCCACGAGGTAGTTGGCGACGATGCCCACGTTCCACGCCCGCCGCACCGCGTCGCGACCGAACCGGCGCGGGTGCGGGAACAGCATCATGAAGTGCACGAACGCCGCCGGGTAGAACATCACGAGCGTCTCGTACACGAGCAGGTGGGACCTCAACCACGGCGACAGCTCGGCCTGTGCGTAGGGCAACACCGCGCGCAGCACCCCGAGCGCGAAGAGCAGGGCGTAGACCAGGAAGACGCGCGCGGTGACCAGGTCGGGCCGTCGCCAGGCGAGCAGGAACGCCACCACGGGGGCCGCGACCGCCAACCCGATCGGCGCCGCTGCGAGCCGGAAGCGCTGCCACGGGGAGAGCTGCGTCGGGGGCAGGGTCTCGGCGAGCACGACCCCGTCGTGCTCGTACACGACCTCGAGCGGACCGCGCGGACCGCCATCCTGCGCCAGGCGCTCCAGCGCCGCGGGGTCCCCCACCTCGATGCCACCGACCGAGAGCAACCGGTCCCCGGGCCGCAGCAGGCCCGACGCGGGCGGACCGAGGATCTCCTCGACCACGCCGTCGGCCGCGACCCGCGCGCCGAGGCGGGGATACGGACCGTGCGTGAGGAAACGCGGGAGCGCCATCGCGAATCCCGCGAGCAGCAGCAGGGTCGCGAGCGCGCGGCGGGTCGGGAACGAGGGGCTCACGCGCACACCTTCGCACAGCGGGGAAGCGCGAGGGAGTGCTCCGGTGGACGGACGCGGTGCCGGGCCGGCGAACGCCACCTGTCCGGGAGGCGTGAACCTTGCCGCTCGCCGCGGAATCGCTCGCGGTCGGGGGCGTACCTTGGTGGGCGGGGACCCGCGTCGCGGCTATACTGCGGGCGACTCCCGCTCCGGCGCCTCGGGCTCCCCCGGAGCGACCGCACCCGAACGGAGGACCGTCTTGTCGCGACCCCTGCGCCGTACCCCGACCCTCATCCTCGTCGCCCTGATCGCCCTGGCGCTCCCGGCGATCGCCGCGCAGCGCAGCGCGAAGCCGGCCGCCAAGCCTCAGCCCGCCGCCCCGACCGCGCCCGCGACCCGGACCGCGCCGCCGACCACGCCGCCGGCCGCCGCGGACGACGCCGAACTCGACGCCATCGCCGCGATGGTGAACGACGAGCCCGTGCTGGCGAGTGACGTCGAGGAGCAGTTGTTCCTGTTCGTGCAGCGCAACCAGATGCGCCCGGACTCGATGCTCGTGGACACGCTGCGGCGCCAGATCCTCGACCAGCTCATCGACGACAAGCTCGTGCTGGCCGAGGCGCGCCGTCAGGCGATCACCGTCACCGCCGCCGACCTCAACCGCCAGATCGACGGCGCGATCGCCGAGGCCAAGGAGCGTCTGGGCGGTGAGGAGCGCTTCCAGGAGCAGCTGCGGCGCGAGAACACCACCGAGGCGCGGCTGCGCGAGCGCTACAAGGGCGAGCTCGAGCAGCAGATGATGATGCAGCGCCTCGTGCAGCGCATGTTCCCGCGCAAGCCCGTGCCGCAGGCCGAGGCCGAGGCGTGGTTCAGCTCGCACCGGGACCGCTTCCCCAAGGTGCCGCCGCAGCTCCGCCTGCAGGTCATCCAGATCGTGCCGACGCCGGATTCGGCGCGCCTCAAGGAGGGTCGCGACCGCATCGTGGCGCTGCGGCGCCGCATCACCGGCGGCGAGAGGTTCGCCAAGGTCGCAGCCGAGGCGTCCGAGGACCCGGCGAGCGCGCAGTCGGGCGGCGACCTCGGGTTCTTCCGTCGCGGCCAGATGGAGCCCGCGGTCGAGGAGGCGGCGTTCTCGCTGCCCGACGGCGGCCTGTCGCAGCCGGTGCGCACGCCGTTCGGCTGGCACCTCGTGCAGCCGATCGAGCGCGACACCGTCACCGACGCCAAGGGGCGCGACTCGCTCGACGTGCAGGGTCGCCCCGTCGTCGAGATGCACGCCCGCCACATCCTCATCCGCGTCACGCCCAACGAGGCCGACGTGGAGCGCGCCGTCGAGCTGGCGCAGGCCGTGCGCGAGCAGGCCGCGAAGGGCGGCGACTTCGCCGCGCTCGTGAAGCGCTGGAGCCAGTACCAGGGTGCAGCCGGCCCCGACGGCGATGTGGGCTTCGTGAGCCTCGGCGGCCTGCAGCCCGCGCTGCGCGACGGGCTCGCCGACCTGCAGGCGGGCGGGATCAGCGACGTGCTGCCGACCGCGCAGGGGCTCAACATCTTCAAGGTCACCGAGCGCAAGGCCGAGCGCGAGTACGAGCTCGCCGAGATCCGCGAGGACCTGCCCGAGGCCGTGGCCCAGGCGCAGTTCCGCGAGAAGTACGAGGCGTGGCTCAAGACGCTGCGCGCGAAGGCCCAGATCGAGTACCGCTAGTCGAACGGGGACACCGCAGGATGCGGGACCGCCGCCAGGAGGCGCGATGATCTCATTCGAACACGTGACGAAGCGCTATGGGGAGCGCCTCGCGCTCGACGACGTGTCGTGGCGCATGGACGAGGGTGAGTGCGTCGTCGTGCTGGGGCACAGCGCCGCCGGCAAGACCACCATGCTGCGCCTGCTCACGCACGAGACGCAGCCCACCTCGGGCGTGGTCACCGTGGGCAGCTTCCGCAGCGGGCGGCTCGGTCGCACGCACCGCGCGCTGCTGCGCCGCACGATCGGCGTGGTGTACGAGGACTTCCGCCTGCTCGCCGACCGCACGGTGTTCGAGAACGTGGCGATCGCACTGCACATCGCGGGGCACTTCGAGGACGCCGACGTCACGCCCAAGGTGCGGCGTGCGCTGCAGGAGGTCGGGCTCGAGGCACACCGCGACCTGCTGCCCGCCGAGCTGTCGTACGGCGAGCGTCAGCGCTGCGCCATCGCGCGCGCGATCGTGAACCGCCCCGCGCTCATCCTGGCCGACGAGCCCACCGGCGCGCTCGAGCCCAAGAGTGCGCAGGAGATCCTCGCGCTGCTGCTGCGCATCCACCGCGAGGGTGCCGCCCTGCTGGTGGGCACCACGCGCGCTGAGGTGGCCGACGCGATCGGCGGCCGCCGGTTGGTGCTGGCCGACGGCCGGCTCACCGAGACGAACGGCGCCGGATCCGACACGAAGGCCTACATGCCGCCGGCGCCGAGCCGCGATCCCGCATCGCCGTCCGCGCCGTCCTCGGATAGCGCGACGGCCGTCGTCACGACCGCGGCAACCGCACCGTCCGCGGCCGCGGCACCGTCCGGGCCCACGGCACCGCCCGCACCCGCGACATCGTCTGCGCCTGGGGCATCGTCTGCGGCAACCGCACCGGCGGTGCCCGTCGCACCGCCCGCACCCGCCGCATCGCCTTCAGCCACCGCACCGCCCGCCGTCGCTGCGCCGCCCGCACCCAAGGGCCCCGACGAGCCGGGCCAGCCCGACCTGTTCACGAACCCCGGCGGAGGGTCCTGACATGCATCCCTTCCACTGGAACGAGGCGTGGCGGCTGTTCCGCGCCCACCGCGGACTCGCCCTCACCAGCGTGGTCTCGCTCACCGCGGCGCTCACGCTGTGCGGGTTGTTCCTCGTGCTCGACCACAACGTGCGGCAGGCCCTGCGCGCGCTCGGCGATCGGCGCGAGATGATCGTGTACCTGAAGGACGGCGTGCGCGAGTCCGAGCGCACCGTGCTCGAGGACAAGTTGCGCCAGTACTTCGGCGAGCCCACGTACGTGAGCCCCAAGGAGGCGTGGGCGCGGTTCTCCGAGCAGATCGCGGACCGCGAGCTGCTGCAGGGCGTGGACACCAACCCGCTGCCCGCCTCGTACCACATCCGGCTCAAGCCCGAACTGCTCAGCTACGCCGCCATGCAGCAGTCGGCCGAGCAGATCGAGGGCTTCGACGAGGTCGACGCGGTGCGCTTCGGCGGCGAGTACGTGCGCCAGCTCGACGAGCTCTCGAGCGGCGTGCGGTTGGCGACGTGGGCGATCGGCGCCATCGTGGTGTTCGCGATCGTGCTGGTGCTCTACAACACGCTCCGGCTCACGGTGCTGGCGCGCCGCTCGCAGGTCGAGATCCTGCTGCGGCTGGGCGCCAGCGACCGCTTCATCGCCACGCCGTACGTGATCGAGGCCATGCTGCAGACCGCGATCGCCGCGGTGGTCGCGCTGCTGGCCGCGTTCACGCTGCGCCAGACCGTGGGGCTGCGCCTGCACGACCTGTCGTTCCTGCCGTGGACCTCGGCGCTCGGGTTCGTGGTCGCCGCGGTGGCGGTGTCGTGGGCGGCCGCGCAGGCCGCGCTCGCCCGCATCCTGAGGACGATCGGCTCGTGACCCGGTCGCGCCCCTGGCGTCTCGCGCTCGTCGCGCTGCTGGCCGTGGGCCTGTGGCCCGCGGCCCCGCACGCACAGGACACGCTCGAGTCGCAGAAGCGCCGCGAGCTCGAGGCGATCCGCCGTCAGGCGCAGGAGAAGCGCGCGCAGGCCGGCGCGCTCAAGGGCCAGGAGACGCGCGCGCTCAACGAGCTGCGTCGCACCGAGCGCCAGCTCTCGGCCTCGCGCCGCCGCATCCGCTCGCTGCAGACGCGCCGCGCCCGGCTCGACCAGCAGCTCGAGCTGACGCGCGCCAACCTGCAGCGCAGCACCGAGTCGCTGTCGCAACAGCGCAAGCGCCTGGCGCTGCGCCTGCGGCACATGTACATGACCGGGCCGACGCGCGACCTCGAGGTGCTGCTCAGCACGCGCTCGTTCGCCGACCTGCTCGTGCGCTGGGACTACCTCACCATGATCGCGCAGCAGGACCGCTCGCTGCTCGAGAACGTGCGCGCCGAGAAGGCACTGGTCGAGCAGAACGAGCGCAAGCTGCAGGGCAACATCGAGGACGTCTCACGCACCGCCAAGAGCGTGACGGTGGAGAACCGCAAGCTCTCCGGGCTGCGCCAGAAGCACGCCACGAACGTGCGCCAGATCCAGTCGCGGCGCGAGGATTACGAGGCCGCGGCCGCCGAGCTCGAGCGCAACGCGCGCGCGCTGCAGGCCCTGCTCGCGCGCCTCGAGCGCCAGCGCCGCGCCGAGGCCGACAAGGCGCGCGGTCAGGGGCGCGACCCGCAGCCGTACAGCGGCGACTTCGCGCGCGGCCAGGGCGCGCTCGACTGGCCCGTGCGGGGCGAGGTCGTGGGCACGTTCGGCATCGAGACGCACCCGCGCTTCGGTACGCAGGTGCGCAACGAGGGCATCGACATCCGGGTCGCGGTCGGCACCGCGGTGCGCGCCGTGGCGAAGGGGCGCGTGGACGCGGCCGACGACGACTACGGGGGTGCGGGCGGTCTCGTGGTGCTCAACCACGGCGACGGCTACTACACCATCTACAGCCACCTCTCCGAGGTCGGCGTGGCGCTCGGACGCGAGGTCGCGGCCGGGGCGGTGATCGGACGCTCGGGTGAGGAGGGCTCGCTCAAGGGGCCCATCCTGCACTTCGAGGTCCGCAAGGGCTCGTCCGCGCTCGACCCGCGCGGCTGGCTGCGCTGACCGAGCGCGCCCGGCGCGGCGCGATGGCGTAGACTCCCGCCATGCTCGAGGTGAACCTCTCCGGCCTGCTCGGCCAGCCCGAGGTGTCCGCGTTCCTGCGCGGCATCGTGGGGCGCGGCCGCTACGGCAACGCCTACCTGTTCCACGGCCCGCCGGGCGTGGGCAAGTGCACGGCCGCGCTGGCGTTCGCGCGCGCGGCGCTGTGCGAGCGCGTGCCCGGGGGTCGATCCTCCGAGGAGGGCGCGTCGCTGTTCGGCGCGCCCGAGCCCGAACCGGTCGCGACCACCGGCGACGACGCCTGCGGCACCTGTCGCGGCTGCCGCATGTCGCTCGCACTCGGGCACCCCGACCTGCCGTTCGTCTTCCCGCTCGAAGGGGACGAGAAGGAGCAGGAGGAGGACCTCACCGAGACGCTCGAGGGGATGCGCCGCGATCCGCTCTACGTGTTCCAGTACGAGCGCGCCGCGAGCATCCGCATCCGTCAGACGCGCGAGCTCATCGCGCAGCTCGGCTACCGCCCGCACAACGCCGCGCGCCGGGTGGTGGTGGTGCGCGACTGCGACCGCATGCGCGAGGACCAGTTCTCGGCGCTCCTCAAGAGCATCGAGGAGCCGGGCGAGGCGACCGTGTGGGTGCTCACCACGTCGCGCCTGTCGCGCGTGCCCGTGACCATCCGCTCGCGCTGCCAGCGCGTGCGCTTCGCCGCGTTGTCCGAGGACACCGTGCGGCGCGTGCTCGTGGAGCAGGCCCACGTCGCCGAGGCCGAGGCTTCGCTGCTCGCCGCGCTCGCCAACGGCTCGCTCGGGCGTGCGCTCGTCATGCGCGACGCCACGCCGCCCATGGCCGAGCAACGCGACCGTGCCATCACGCTGCTCAAGTCCGTGCTCGACGGCCAACCCGCCGCGCTCTGGCAGGGCGTGCAGGCCTACACCGCGTTCGGCAAGGCCAAGCGCGACGAACTCCGGCTCATGATGGAGTTCCACCAGCTCTGGCTGCGCGACCTGCTGCGCCTGCGCTACGGCGGCGACGAGTCGGGCATCGTGAACCGCGACCGCCTGCCCCAGCTGCGGGCGCTCGCGCCCGCGATCGAGGCCAGCGAGGTCCGGCGGCGGCTCATGGTGATCGAGGAGGCCCTGCGCAGCATCGAGGGCAACGTCTCGGCCGACCTGACCCTGTTCTCGACGCTGGCCCGTGTGGCCGGCAGCCGCATGGGTGAGGGCCGCTGGCCCGCCCACACCACCGCGCGCTGGAACCTCTGATCCGACCCGGTCCGGGCGGCGCGGTCTGCTAGACTCCCCGGTACGAGCCCCTCGCGGGGCCTTCCCGATAGCGTCGTGCCCCGTGCCCGGCGCCCCCGACACACCCGAGACATCCCCGTTCGCCCGTTCGCGGGCGGCGTTCGGCGGACCCGCTCCGCCTTCGAGGTCCTGGCATGCCGCAGATCGTCCAGGTCTCCCTGCGTGGTTCACGCCGGGAGTTCTTCCTCAACACGCACGACCACGACATCCGGCTGCGTGACCGCGTCGTGGTGCAGGGTGAGCACGGCGAGACGCTGGGCACCGTGCTGCTCAAGGACCCGACGCTCATCCAGCTCAAGCGCCCCGGCCCGGTCACGCGCGAGATCCTGCGCCGCGCCGACGCCGAGGACCTCGCGCAGGAGTCGCGCAACGCCACGCTGGAGCGCGAGGCGATGGCGTACTGCCAGCAACGCCTCGAGATCCGCGAGCTCGACATGCAGCTCACCGAGGTCGAGGTCGCGTTGCGCCGCAACCGCATGACCTTCTACTTCACCGCCGAGCAGCGTGTGGACTTCCGCGAACTGGTGAAGGACCTCGCGAGCCGGTTCCAGACCCGCATCGAGCTGCGCCAGATCGGGGTCCGCGACCACGCCAAGCGCGTGGACGGCTGCGGCCCGTGCGGACGCGCGTTCTGCTGCTCCACCTGGATGCGGAGCTTCCATCCGGTCACGCTCAAGATGGCGCGCGAGCAGGAGCTGTCGCTCAACCCGGCCAAGATCTCGGGCGCCTGCGGCCGGCTCATGTGCTGTCTGTCGTACGAGCTGGCGCAGTACCGCGACAGCGCGGCCAAGCTGCCGCCCGTCGGCACGCGCATCCGCACCGGCAAGGGCGAGGTGGTGGTGACGCGCACCGCGGCGTACGGCGAGGTCGTGTGGGTGCGCGACGACGAGGGCGCCGAGCACCGCATCGCCTACGACGAGTTGCCGCCGGGGCCGTACCACAAGTGCGGCGACTGCTCGTGCGGCAAGCGCAAGCCCGCCGGGGGCGAGCCGCCGCCCGCCTGAGCGCGCATCCCTACAGGGCGCGGCGCTGCAGGCCGCGCACCGCGAGCACGAGCAACAGCAGCGCCCAGCCCGCCGCCCACACCACCATGGCGACGCTCGGCAGCGACGCGGGCGAGAACGGCGACATCATGAGGTCGCGCATGATCGCGGGCTGCATGTGGTACGCGGCGCGCTGCCACATGGCCTCGCTCGGCATGATCAGGCTCACCACCGTGCCGACGTTCCGCGCCGCGGCGTTGTCCCCCATGGTGCCGATCTGGTCCACCCAGCCGCCGATGAACGCCAGCCCGTAGAGCGCGAACGCGAGGATGCCGTTCGTGACGGTGGAGAACCGCGACCCCCCGAAGATGGACAGCGTCACCAGGAGCACGCTCTCGAACACCATGAGCGGCAGTCCGGTCGTAAGCCCCGGGGGCGTGAAGCCCCCGAGCAGGCGGGCGACCAGCAGCACGCCGGTGCTCACCAGGAGCGTGTAGCCGCCGGCGACGATGGCGTACGCCGCCCACTTGCCCAGCACGATGTCGCGCCGGCGCACGGGCTTGCTCGCGACCGTCTGCAGCACCCCGCTGCCGATCTCGCCCGAGAGCGTGTCCACCGGCAGCAGCACCGCGGTCATGACCGAGAGGAAGTGCGTGGCGTAGAGCCCGGCCAGCGTGAACAGGTTGAGCACCATGCGGCGGCGGATGGCGGTCATGGCCGTGTCCTGCACCGCGTCGCGCACCACGAAGTGGAACCCGATGCCGAACACCAGCAGGAACGCCGCGGCACCGATGAGCGTGGCCACGAGTACGCGGCGGCGCATGGCCTCGTGGAGCGTGAGGTGCACGAGCGTCACGAACGCGCTCATCCGGGCCTCCCGTCGTCGCCCATGACCTCGAGGAACGTGCCCTCGAGCGATCGCCGCAGCGGCGTGAGCGCGTACAGCCGGGCCCCCGCGGTCACGAGCGCGGTCGTCAGGCGCGGCAGGGCCGCCTCGTCGGCGATGCGCATCCGCACCCGGGCCCCGTCGCGCGCCAGCACGGTGCCGTGCGCGGCCAGCACCCCTTCGCTCGCACCCTCGACGCGCAACTCCACCTCGAGCACCTCGGGGGCCTCGGCGAGCGCGAGCTCGTGCACGACCCGACCTTGCTTCACGAACACCACGCGGTCGCAGGTCGCCTCGACCTCGCCGAGCAGGTGCGAGTTGAGGAACACGGTGGTGCCGCCGGAGCGCAGTTCGTGGATGACCTCGCGCACGAGCCGCCGCCCGAGCGGGTCGAGCCCCGAGGTGGGCTCGTCGAGGAACACCACGTGGGGGTCGTTGAGCAGCCCCTGCGCCAGCCCGATGCGCTGCGTCATGCCCTTGCTATAGGTGCGGATCGGGCGGTCGGCGGCATCCACCAGGTCCATGCGCTCGAGCAGCGCGTCGGCGCGTCGCTCGAGCGGCGCACCGCCGAGTCCGTACAGCCGGCCGTGGAAGTGCAGCAGCTCGCGGCCCGTGAGCCAGTCCTGGAACCGGAAGTGCTCGGGCAGGAACCCCACCTTGGCGCGCGCGGCACGATCGCCGATCGGCGCTCCGAGCAGCCGCCCGCGCCCTCCCGAGGGCTCGAGCAGGCCGAGCAGCATCTTGAGCGTGGTGGACTTGCCCGCACCGTTGGGACCGAGGAAGCCGAACACCTCGCCGCGCGCCACCGAGAGCGTGAGGTCGGCGACGGCGAGCTTGTCGCCGAAGCGGCGACGCAGGTGCTCGGTCTCGATCGCGGGTGCGGTCATGCGCGCCAGTCTCGCACGCGACCGCACCCGGCTGCGAACCGCGGGACGGGCGTCACCGCAGGCTCAGCGCGACCTCGAGGACCTCCTGCTCGGACACGTCCCCGCGCACCACGTGCACGCGGTCCCACTGGCTCCACATGACCACCGTGCCACCGCGATGGCGGTTGCCGGACTCGTCCTTCGACGGCGCGAGGCTCACGAGCAGGCCGCGGCCGCCGCCCACCTCGACGCGCCGGAACGAGGCCGCGTTCGTGGGCATGGGCACGAGCAGCGTGCTGCGCCAGTCGATGGTCGCGGCGGTGCGGCGCGCCTCGGCGGCGTCGAGCCCGAGCACGCGCAGACCGATCTCGCCCATCTCGCGTAGATCGAGTCCCGGCGGCAGCGACACCTCGGGGCTACGCGCCTCGATCACCACCAGCTTGCGCTTGCCGTTGCCGTAGTGCTGCACGACCGAGTGCGGCACCCGCACCTCGATGCGCTGGCCGTCCAGCCCCGAAGGCACGTGCACGTCGCTCAGCGCGAGGGCGTCGAGCAGGCGCTCGAGCCGCTCCGCGCGCACGACCAGTCGCGACTCGCCCTCGCCGGTCACCATCGTGCGCTCGAGCCGGAGCTCGGCGGGCAGCGCGCTCGGCGTGCGCACGCCCGGCAGGTCGGCGGCGGCCGCGGCCGCCTGCACCGTGGGGTACTCGACCGGCTCACCGGGGTCGCGGCCCTCGCCGTCGCGCTCGAACGGCATCAACGCACCCGCCGGGTTGGCGTCCTGCAGGTCACCGATCTCACGCATGCGCGCCTCGTCCACCTGGACGGCGGCGAACGACCGCACGCGGAACAAATCGAGCGCACTCTGCGCGGCGACACGAACCGCAGGCACGGTGAACGCGAGCCCGCCCACCACCAACGCGGCCGCGGCGGCGAGCCACGGGCGCAGGTGGCTGGCACGCGCCGGGGTCTCGTCCTCGATGTTCGCCAGTCGGCTGCGCAGCGAACGGGCGAACGCGGGATCGGGCGAACGGCGGTGCTCGTGCAGGAATCGGTCGTCCATCGTCAGTCCTCCTGGGGCCCCAGCTGCTCGCGCAGTCGTCCGACCGCACGATGCAGCAGGGTGCCGACATGGCTCTCGGTGAGTCCGGTCTGGCGCGCGATCTCGCGGTTGGTGAGTTCGGCGCCGTACTTGAGTGCGATCAGTTCGCGGTCGCGGTCGGGCAGCGTGGCGAGTGCGTCCACCAACCGCGCGTGCGACTCGCGACGCTCCGCGAGCCCCGCCGGTTCCGCGGGGTCGGGCACGTTCGCGGCCGCCTCGAGCGGTGCGTGCGGGCGTCGCCGACGCCAGTGGTCCACCGCCACGTTGCGGGCGATGGTGAACAACCAGGTCGAGAACCCGGCGCGGTCGCGGCGGTAGCGGTGGCGCGCCGCCCACGCCTTCTCGAAGGCGATCGAGGTGAGGTCCTCGGCGAGCGTGTCGTCGCCCACGCGGTAGCGCAGGAAGTTGTAGACGCGCGGCAACTGGTCGGCGTAGAGCGCGTCCCAGTCGGCCTCGCGGGCGGGGTCCAGGCCCCAGGGCGTTGCGGCCACGGCATCTCCGAAGGTCGTCACAGAGGGTTGTACGCGGTGCGGCGACGAGTATCACAGGGCAAGCCACCGCTCGGCCCCCGCCCCGCAACCGCCCCGCCAAACGATTGTGGCACAACCACTCATGGGACCGGGGCGTTTCCGCTATACTCCGCGGCCGTCGCTCGTCCCCTCTGACCGGAGCCCTGTGTGCCCCGCTTCTACATCACGACCGCCATCGACTACGTGAACGGCCAGCCCCATCTGGGTCACGCGTACGAGAAGGTGCTCGCCGACGCCATCGCCCGCCGTCATCGCCAGAAGGGCGATGCCACGTTCTTCCTCACCGGCACCGACGAGCACGGCCAGAAGATCGCGCGCGCCGCGGCCGCCGCGGGCATGACGCCGGCCGCGTACGTGGACCGCAACGCCAAGTCGTTCGTGGACGCGTGGCAGTTGCTCGACGTGCGCTACGACCAGTTCATCCGCACGACGGACAAGCGCCACCACCTCGCGGTCGAGGAGTTGTTCCGCCGCCTCAAGGACGCGCTCAGCCCCAAGACGGGCGAGCCCGTGCTGTACGAGGAGGAGTACGACGGGCTGTACTGCGAGGGCTGCGAGGGGTTCAAGACCGACAAGGACCTCGACGAGGAAGGCCGCTGCCCCGAGCACAAGGTGAAGCCCAAGGAGGTGAAGGAGAGCAACTTCTTCTTCCGCCTCTCGGAGTACGACGAGGCGCTGCTCAAGCACCTCGAGGCGCACCCCGACTTCATCTGGCCCGACTACCGCCGCACCGAGGTGATCAACGTCATCAAGGGCGGGCTGCAGGACGTGAGCGTCTCGCGCCCCAACCTCGAGTGGGGCATCCCGCTGCCCGAGGACATCGAGGGTGGCGAGGGGCACGTCGCCTACGTGTGGGCCGACGCGCTGCTCAACTACCTGAGCGCGCTGGGTTGGCCCGAGCGCAAGTACTCGCTGTGGTGGCTCGCCAAGCAGAAGGACGTCGGCGGTCCCGGCGCCGCGCGCCAGGACGAGTTCAAGGACCTCGACGGCCAGGGCAAGCCGGGCGCGGCGTGGGCGGGCACGAAGGACGCCTACTACACGAACGCGTTCCACCTGATCGGCAAGGACATCAGCCGCTTCCACTGCATCCTGTGGCCGGCCCTGTTGCTCGCCGCGGGCGTGCCGCTGCCGCGTCAGGTCTACATCCACGGCTTCATCTACGCGCGCGGCGAGCGGCTCTCCAAGTCGCTCGGCAACCTCGTGGACCCGGTCGAGATGACGCGCACGTTCGGCTCCGACGCGCTGCGCTTCTACCTGCTCGACTCGTTCGCCACCGGCCGCGACGGTGAGTTCACGCTCGAGCAGTTCGTGGAGCACGTGAACACGCACCTCGCGAACAAGCTGGGCAACCTCGCCAGCCGCACCACGACGCTCGTGCACAAGTACTTCGAGGGCCAGGTGCCGTCGGCGTGGAACCCCGCTGCGCTCTCGGACGAGGCGCGCGCCGCGCTCGAGGCCGTGACGGCCGCCGCGGCCACCGCCGCCGCCGAGTCGCCGAAGGCGTGGGAGGAGATCCGCATCTCGGACGCGCTCGAGCGCGTCTGGGACGTGGTCGAACGGGCCAACGAGTTCGTGGACCGCACCAAGCCGTGGGAGCTCGGCAAGCACGACGACCGGCGCGAGGAGTTGGCGACGGTGCTCAACGCGCTGCTCGAGACGCTGCGGCTGGTGGCGGTGTGGTCGTGGCCGGTCATGCCGGCCAAGTGCGAGGCGTTGTGGGAGGTGCTCGCGCTACCCGGCCAGCCGGGCGAGGTGCGCGACGCCGACGCACAGCCGCGCTACGCCGGCGGCGACGGCCGCATGCTGGGCGAGACGCGCATCCTGTTCCCGCGCATCGACCTCAAGAGCGTCACCGGCGCCTGAGCGCGCACACGCGCCCTCCGCGATGATCGACACCCACGTCCACCTGTGCGACAAGCGCTTCGACAAGGACCGCACCGCGGTCCTCGATCGCGCGCGGCACGTGGGCGTGACCCATCTGGTCGAGATCGCCTACGAGCCCGACATCTGGGACCGGGCGTTCGCACTCGCGGCCGAGCACCCCAACGTGTTCCTCGCGGTGGGCGTGCACCCCAACTCGGCCGGCAAGGTGGGGCTCGAGCACCTGCCCACCCTGCGCGAGCACGCGCGGCACCCGCGCGTGGTGGCGATCGGCGAGATCGGGCTCGACACGTTCCGCGACTACGCACCGCTCGAGGCTCAGGAGGCGTGGTTCCGCGCGCAACTGGCGCTGGCCGACGAGGTCGGGCTGCCGGTGGTGATCCACCAGCGCAGCGAGCTCGCGCGCACGCTGGCCATCCTCGAGGAGGCGCGCCCGCAGGCCGGTGGCGTGCTGCACTGCTTCGACGAGGACGCGGCCACCGTGGAACGCGCCCGGGCCCTCGGCTTCAAGCTCGGGCTGGGTGGCGTGCTCACCTACGGCCACGCCGCGCTCGAGGAGGCGGTGCGCAACGCCCCCGAGGACATGCTGGTGCTCGAGACCGACGCGCCCTATCTGGAACCCGAGCCGCGTTCGCTGCGCCGCAACGAACCGTCGCTGCTCACCCGGGTGATCGCACGCCTGTGCACGTTGCGCGACTGGACGCCCGAGCAGGCGGTCACGATCACGCGGCGCAACGCCAAGGACCTGTTCCGGCTGCCGATCGCGCACTGACCGGGCGGGGCGAGCTCAGCCGCGCACGCGCTCCACGAGCTGCGCGATGGCGCGGACGCTCTCGAAGTGGTCGGGCAGCACGTCCTCGTCGGGGATCGTGACGCCGAACTGCTCCTCGCAGAAGGTCACCGTCTTCAGGATGGCCATCGAGTCGAGCAGCCCCTTCTCGAGCAGCGAGTCGTCGGGGCCGAGGTCCTTGAGGTCCTGGTCGTAGAACACGTCCTCGACGAGGAACTGGCGGACGGTGGCTTCGGTCGGGGTCAGGTTCATCGCGCTTCCTTCGTGGGGTCGGCTTCGGCGAGCGCACGGCGATCCACCTTGCCGCTGCTCGTTCGGGGCAGGCTGCCGCGGAACTCCACGGCCTCCGGGACCATATAACGCGGCAGCGTCGCGGCACAGTGCTGCTTGAGCTCGTCCACGCCCACGACCGCGTCGGGCTTCACGACCACGACCGCGCGCAGGCGGTTGGTGACCTCCTCGTCGGGCACCGCCACCACCACGACCTCGTCCACGGCCGGGTGCGACGCCAGTCGCGTCTCGATCTCGCCCAACTCGACGCGGTAGCCGCGGGTCTTCACCTGATGGTCGCGACGACCCAGGAACTCGAGGTTGCCGTCGGCGCGCTCGCGCACGAGGTCGCCCGTGCGGTAGGCGCGGTCGTGCAGACCGGGCTCCACCTCGACGGTCTGGATCACGAGCGCCGAACGCTCGGGGCGGCCCCAGTAGCCCTGCATGACCGAGGCGCCGCGGATCCACAACTCACCCACGCCGCCCTGCGGCACGCGCCGCAGCGACTCGTCGAGCACCAACGCCTCGTCGAACGGGCACGCCCGCCCGATCGGCAGCGCGACGTCGTCGGCCGGCGGCTCGGGCACGTCGTACCACGTGCAGACGTTCGTCTCGGTGGGCCCGTACAGGTTGGCGAAGCGCGCGTGCGGCGCCAGCGCCATGAGCTGGCGCAGGTACTTGTTCGGGAACACCTCGCCCGCGAACAACAGCACGCGCAGCGCCGACAGGTCGTGCTTCTCGAGCCCGCCGCGCGTCATCATGAGCACGAGCGAGCTGGGCGTGCAGTACCACACACTCAAGCGGTCCTGTGCCCAGCGCATCGCGACCGCCGACGGGAACGAGGCGATGCGCGGACTCACCGGGTACACCGCGGCACCCGCGTACGCGGTGGCGTACAGGTCGAAGGTCGAGAGGTCGAAGTGGAACGGTGCCTGGTTCGCCACGCGATCGGCGGGCGTGAGCGCGTAGCTCTCGGCCGCCCAGTCGGTGAACACGCGGCAGTTGCGGTGCGACAACATGACGCCCTTGGGCTCGCCCGTGCTGCCGCTCGTGTACAGGATGTAGGCGAGGTCGTCCTCGAGTGCGGGCGAATGGAACGCCTGCGCGCCTTCGGAGGCGAGCGCCGCCCACGGCACGCCGGGCAGCCCGGCGACGCGCGGCGTCTCAGCGCGCGGGTCGTCGAGGTCGGCGAACCACAGCGCGCGCATCGGCGCCCGGCCCGCGAACGCCTCGTCGAGTGCGGCCGCGCGGTCGCGCGTCGTCACCAGCCCGGCCACCTCGCAGTCGCGGGCGATGTACGCCAGACGCGGCGCGGGCGCCGCCGGGTCCACGGGCACGTAGGCCGCACCGGCCTTCATGATCCCGTAAAGCGCCACGATCGCGTCGGGCGACTTGGGCAGCCACAGCGCGACGCGGTCGCCCCGGCGCACGCCGTGCGCCACGAGCGAGCGCGCGAAGCGGTTGGAGCGGGCCTCCAGCGTGCCGTAGTCGAGCGTGACGCCGTCCATGACGACCGCCGGCGCAGCGGGATTGCGCTGCGCGGCCTGTGTGACGAGTCGTGGGAGCAGGCGGTCCATGGAGGTTCCCCTAGAGACCGAGGCAGCGCGCGATGATGCGGCGCTGGATCTCGCTGGTGCCGGAGTACAGCGTGCCCGCGAGCGCGTTCCGGACCTCGCGCTCGATCGGGTACTCCTTCATGTAGCCGTAACCGCCGTGCAACTGCAGCGCGTCGAGCGCGGCTTTCTTGTGCATCTCGCTCACGAACAGCTTGGCCATGGCAGCCTCGAGCACCGCGTTCTTGCCGCGACCCGCGAGCCAACCCACCTTGTAGAGCAGCCAGCGACCGGCCTCGATCGCCACCTTCATGTCGGCGATGGAGTCGGCCACCGACTCGAACTTGGCGATCGGCTGGCCGAACTGGCGGCGCTTGCGCGCGTACGCGATGCAGTCGTCGAGCAGGCGCTCCATGGCACCGAGATGGCCGGCGAAGATGCAGGCGCGCTCCCACTCCATGGCGGAGTTGAAGATGCGCATGCCCGCGCCCTCGGGCCCCAGTCGTGCCGCTTCGGGCACGAAGCAGTCCTCGAACACCACCTCACCCATGGGCGAGGTGCGAAGGCCCATCTTGGGGATGGGCTTGCCGAACGTCACCCCGGGCGTGTCGCGCGGCACGAGGAACGCGGTCAGCGCGGGCTTCTGCCCGTCGCGCTGCAGGTAGGCGAACGCCAGCGCGAGGTCGGCGACCGGGGCGTTGGTGGCGAACGTCTTCTGCCCGTTGAGCACGTAGCCACCGTCGCGACGCTCGGCGCGCGTGGTGAGCGAGAACACGTCGGAGCCGGCGTTGGGCTCGGTGATGGCGTGCGCGCCCACGAGCTCACCACTCACCAGGCGCGGGAGCCACGCGCGCTTCTGCTCCTCGCTGCCGTAGTGCACGAGCGGCATCTGCACCGCCCACATCTGGGCGTTGAGCGAGAACACGAGACCGTTGTCGCGGCAGCCCCAGCCCAGCGCCTCCATGGCGATGGTGGTCGTGACGAGGTCCTGCGCCTGACCGCCGTACTCGGTCGGCACGGGCAGTCCGAGCACGCCGAACTCGGCGCACTTGCGCCACTCCGCGCGCGGGAACTCGCCGGACTCGTCACGCGCCTCGAGGTCGTGGTTCAGCTCCTCGCGGGCGAACGCGCGCACGGCGTCGCGCAACTCCTGCTGCTCGGCGGTGAGTTCGAAGTCCATGGATCACGAACCCCCGGCACCCGGGGCGGGAGCCGCCGGGGCCTGCGGATGGAAGCGCGACAGCCAGTCGAGCGTGCGTTCGAGCGCCCGGCGCTGCAGCGGGATGTTGAGGAAGCCGTGCACGTCGCCCGGCCACAACTCGACTTCGAGCCGCTCGCGCTCGGCGGGCGACAGTCGCGGGAACACCGTCTCCAGCGCGACCTTGAACGAAGCGTACTCCGCGTCGGCCTCGCCGTACACGAACAGCGCCCGGGCGCGCGCGCGCACCAGCGCGCGGAAGTGCTCCACGAAGCTGTCCGCGAGCGGCGTGTCGTTGCGCGCGCCGTTGCGCGCCCCGCCGCGCGCCACGCGCCCCACCACGGTGGCCATGTAGCGCCAGCGCTCGGGGTCGCCCAGCGTGCGCCAGTTCTCGGGGTTGCCGAGCGCGCGCACGAGGTGGCGCCAGTCCTTGCGGTCGGCGTGCGCCTTCACCAGCGTGTCGAGCTCCATGACGGGCGCGGCGAAGAACACCAGTCCGTCCACGCGCTCGCCGTTCGTGACGAACGACGACATCGCGGTGCGTGCGTCGAAGCACGAACCCACCACGAGGAAGCGCTCGTAGCCGTAGCGCTCGCGCAGCATGCCCAGCACGGCGTCGGTGTCGTCGCGGTACGGCCGGTTGGGGTCGAGGAACGCGGTCACGCCCTCGGAGTCGCCCGCACCGTGGTAGTCGAAGCGGTAGGTCCCGAACCCGCGCACGGCCAGTCGGCGCGCGGCCTCGACCCACATGCGGTTGCGGTGCGAGCGCGGGCGCGTGAACAGCACCACGGCGTGCGCCGCGCGCGGGGCCGCGGGATCGGGCGGGGTGTGGATGCCGAACAGCGTGCCGAGCGGCGTCGGCAACGCCACCGGCTGCTCCGCGCGCGCGCGCGCCAGTTCCGCGGGGGTCTCACGCCAGGGCATCGAGCCACTCCACGGTGATGCGCGTGAGCGCGTCGCACTGCCAGGCGGGATTCGTCATGAGCTGGTAGCCGGGTTCCTCGGACAGCAGCTCGGTGCGCACGTCGGCGCTCGCACCCAGCGCCTCGACGAGTTGCGCGTGGGCCGGCGCCAGCTTGGCGCGTCCCTGCACCTGCGCGATCCGCACCGGGGCGGCGGCCGCGACCAGTGCGGGTGCGAGCGCGGCGTCCCCGAAGCTCGCGACCGTGTCGCGGTGCAGCGTGTAGCCGAGCACGTCGAGCTCGCCGTCGTGCTCGAGCCGCGCGAGCAACTGGTCCACGGTGGCGTCGGGCTTGCGCCCGCCCGCGACCTGCGAGAACAGCAGCGTGCGCAGTTGGAGTCGGAAGAAGTCGGCGGGCCGTGCGACCGGCTCCCACAGCACGAAACCGGCGGTGTCGTCGCGCCCCGCGGCCGCGTGCGCGGCCACCAGCGCGCCCAGACGCACGCCCAACCAGATCACGCGGCGCGCCCCCGTGCGGGCGCGGGCCTCGTCGGCGGCGGCGCGGGCGTCGGCCACCAGCGTGGCGAATCGCACGTCGGCGCTGGAGCCGGCCGAATCGCCGTGACCGCGCGCATGCCAGCGCAGCGCGGGCAGCCCGCGCGCGGCGGCCGCACGGGCGACCAGCACCTCCTGGCGGTAGAGCGTGATCTGCTCGACACCCAACCCGTGCACGTGCACCACCACCGGCGCGTCGGGGCGTCCGGGGGCGGCGGAGTGCAGGACGGCGTAGACCGGGAATCCATCGGATTCCAGGAGGAACGGCGTCTCGGGAGCGGCGGCACGGCTGAATGCCGGCGCCGAGGGGGAGGGAGCGGGGGCGGCCACGGGGATGGCTCCGGGAGGCGCTACGGAAAGAAGACAGGGGACATTGATGGTAAGAAGCCGTGCGCGGCGATGTCAACGATTAGGCGTCGTCCGAACCCCATGTGAAGGCGGGTGTTATCACCCATCAAGTCGGCGCTGGGGCGGACGATGATGAGGGATATGGCCGTGTCCCAAACCCCGTTCTGGGTCGTCCTCGCGCTCTCGATCGCGGTCCCGCTCGCGACGATAGCGCTCGTCGTGCTGGTGGTGCGCGCGCTCGCCCGCGCCCGGCGCGAGGCCGGGCGGTTGCGTACGGGTGAACTCTTCCGCCTGCTCGGGGCCCGGCTGGCGGGCCGCATCGCCGGGCGCGACCTGCGCCGCGCCGCCGCCCGCACCGAGCACGAGCCGTTCTGGGACGCGGTCGAGACCATGGCCACCCACCTGCGCCCCCGCGAGCGCCGCGAGCTCGCCCGCGAACTCGCGCGCAGCTCCCACCTCGCGCGCGAGCGCACCGTGCTGCTGTCGCCCGCACCGCCCGAGCGGCGCGAACGCGCGGCCCAGCGACTCGGCCTGCTGCCCGACGCGCGCTCGCGCACGGCGCTGCGCCGCGCACTGGTGAGCGGTCCGCCACAGGTGACGTTCGCGGCCGCGCGCGCGCTCGCGCGTCACCGCGACCTGCGAGCGCTGCGTTGGGTGCTCGAGCATCCGCAGGCCCTCGGCGCCCGCCCCATCCCGGCGCTCTCCGGCATGCTGCGCGCGTTCGGGCCCGCGGGCCGTTCGCTGCTGCTCATCGCGCTCCAGCGCGGACTCGCCGACACGCGACTCGAGTGCGCGTGCGTGGACGCGCTGGGGCTCACGCGCTGTCGGTCGGCGCGCGGCGCGTTCGACCAGCGGCTGTCGAGCCCGCACCTCGAGGTGCGCGTCTCGGCCGCCCGCGCGCTCGGGCGGCTCGGCATGGCCGAGTCCACCCCCGCGCTGCTCATGGCGCTCACCGATGCGCAATGGCCGGTGCGCGCGATCGCCGCGCAGGCGCTCGGACGACTCGGGGCCTCGCCTGCGGTGGACGCGCTCGCCGACCGGCTCACCGACCGCGCGTGGTGGGTGCGTCGCCATGCGGCCTACGCGCTCGCCGCGATCGGGGGCGACGGCGTGGACGCGCTGTGCGAGGTCGCGGCGCGCTCACCCGACCCGTATGCGCGCGAGATGGCCCGCGAGGCGCTCGACCACGGCGAGGACCGCGCCCGCGCGTGACCCGGCGGCCGCGTTTGCCGCGGCCGCGCCGCTGGCCGACACTCGCGGCATGAACCCGCCCCGCGACCCGAGCCGACCACGCGCCTCCGAGTACGTGCGCGAGCGCGCGGCCCGCGAGTCCGGCGGCAGCGAGCTGCAGCGCGTGAAGGACGCGCTCACGCTGCGCGGGCTGTCGCCGCGGCGGCGCTTCGGGCAGAACTTCCTCGTGCGCGAGGAGCTGTGCGAACGCATCGTCGAGCACGCCCACCTGCACGAGGACGACGTCGTGGTCGAGATCGGCCCCGGCGCGGGCGCGCTCACGCTGCGCCTCGTGCGCCGCGTGCGCCACCTCGTCGCGGTCGAGAAGGACGCCGGCTTGGCGGGGTTCCTGCGCGAGGAACTGGCCGACGTGCCGCGCTTCACGCTCGTCGAGGGCGACTTCCTCGAGTTCGACCTCACCGCGGTCGCCGCCGAGCACGGCGTGGAGCGCATCGTGGTGGTGGGCAACATCCCCTACAACATCACCACCCCCATCCTCGAGCACCTGTTCGCGCACCGCCGCGTGGTGCGCAGCGCGGTGCTGCTCGTGCAGAAGGAGTACGCCGAACGCCTGGCCGCCGCCCCCGGCACGCCCGAGTACGGCTCGCTCACGCTGTTCGCGCGCTACCACGCGCTCATGGACCCGCTCATGACGATCCGCGCGGGCGCGTTCTGGCCGCGGCCCGACGTGGACTCCATGCTGGTGCGCTTCTTCCTGCGCGAGCGCCCGCCGGTCGAGGCCCCCGAGGGACTGCTGTTCCGCATCATCCGCGCGGCGTTCCAGCAGCGCCGCAAGCAACTGCTCAACACGCTCGAGAACGCGCTCGACTGGCCGCGCGAGCGCGTCGAGCGCGTGGGCGCGCAGGCCGGCATCCAGCTCACCCGCCGCGGCGAGACGCTCACGCTCGACGAATTCGCGCGCCTCGCGCGTGCGGCCGCCGACCACGGCGCGCACGACTGATCGTCCCCGCACCCTTCGCACCCCGGTCGCGGAGCGGTCGCGCGCACACCCGGACCCTCGAATGGGGGCCGGGGACCCGGCGGGCTCAGCGCAACGCGAGCCGCACGAATCGCAGCGTGACCGCGCCGCTCGAGTCCACCAGCGCGCGGAAGCGGTAGCCGCCCGAGCCCTCGACGTACAGCGCCTCGTGCGCCCCGAGCGCCCGGCCGTGGGCGCTCCCGCCGAGCCGCAGGCGCGACGGGCCGCGCACCGGCACGCGCACGTCGGCGGTCCGACCCGGCGCGAGCACGGGCACCCGCACCGAGTCCGCGCCCGCCACCACCCACACCCCCTCGAGCACCGTGCGCGAGGTGTTCGTCACGCGCACGCGCGGCGCCTCGCCGCCCGCGCACGAACCGAGCGCGAGCGCCAACGCGAACCCCGCGAGCGCGAGCGCCCGCGGGGTGCGAGAGGAGGCCGTCCGCGACCGAGGGGTCACGGCGTCTCGACGAACTTGTAGCCGACCTTGTGGACCGCCACGATGAACGGCGACTCGAAGCCCTTGCCGAGCTTGCTGCGCAGGTTCGAGACGTGCGTGTCCACGGTGCGCGTGGTCACGCCCAGCTCCTCGTCCACGCCCCAGATCTCCTCGAGCAGCTCCTCGCGCGTCGCGGTGCGGCCGCGGTGCTCGATGAGGTACTTGAGCAGCTCGAACTCCTTGTACGAGAGCGCGACCAACTGGCCGGCCTTGCGGACCTCGCGGGCCTCGAAGCGCACCTCGACGTCGCCGAACGAGAACACGGTCGGGACCGGCGTGCCGATGTTGATCGGGCCACGCGCGACCAGGCGCTTCACGCGCGCGAGCATCTCCTTGAGGCTGAACGGCTTCGTCACGTAGTCGTCGGCGCCGAGGTCGAAGCCCTTCAGCACGTCGGCCTCGAAGTTGCGGGCCGTCATGACGAGCACGGGGATGTCCTTGTGGCGCTGACGCAGCTCCTTGAGGACCGTGAACCCGTCCTTCTCGGGCAACATGACGTCGAGCAGCACCGCGTCGGGGCGCTGCTTGAGCGCGAGACGCAGGCCCTCCTGGCCGTTCGAGGCGGTCATCACCTCGTAGTCGTCCATGCGGAAGTTGTCCGCGAGCATGTCGAGGAGGCCGGGCTCGTCCTCCACGATCAGGATCCTCTTACGTTCCATGGTCCTCTCCCGGGGCTCACGCCCCTCGTCGTCGCGGACCGCTCGACGCGGCCGCGACCCCGGTGCCTCAGGCCGGAACGACCCCCTGGCCACCGTCCCACACCGGCAGGAGGATGGTGAACGTGCTCCCCTCGCCGGGCGTACTCACCAGTTCGACGCGCCCATGATGCGCCCGAACCAGCATCTGGACAAGCGACAGCCCCAGACCGGCCCCCTTCACATCGTGGACCAGCCCGGTCTCGGCCCGGGCGAACTTCTCGAACACCCGCTCCTGGTCCTCCAGCGGGATACCGATCCCGCGGTCGGCCACCGACAGGGTCACCATGCCGTCGCGCGAACCCACCGAGACCCGCACCTCGCGGCGGTCGCGCGAGTACTTGACCGCGTTGTCGAGCAGGTTGAGCAGGCAGTGGGTGAGCGCGCGCTCGTCGGCCATGACCGGCGGCAGCGCCTCGGGCAGCCAGACCTCGGTCTTGAAACCGGCATCGTCGAGACGCAGCCGGAAGCTGTCCATGGCGGAGTTCACCACGTTGCGCAGGTCGGTCGGCGACTTGTGCAGCTGCTTCTGCCCGGCCTCGAGGCGCGAGTAGTCGAGGATGTTGTCCACCAGTTGGGCCAGACGGTCGCTCTCGCGCGTGATTGTGCGCAGGTACTTCTCGCGCTCCCGGTCGTCGCGGAACCGATTCATCTCGAGCGTCTCGACCGCCAACTTGATCACCGAGACCGGGGTCTTGAGCTCGTGCGTCACGTTGGAGACGAAGCTGGTCTTGGTGTTGAGCACCTCGACCTGCCGCGCGATGTAGCGCACCCCCACCGCGATCGCGCCCAACAAAACCAGCGTGAGCACGCCGATGAACACGACCTCGACGAACACCAGTCGGCGTGCCGCCTCGACGGCCGAACCCGGCGTGGAGGTGACGCGCACGCGATAGCCCTCGAACGGGCCCTTCATGGGATGCTCGACCGCCGCCTCGGGCAGCGCGCCCTCGCGCATGCGCGCGAACTCGTGGCCATCGTCGTCCACCACCGAGATGCTGAGGTCACGCAACAGCTTGATCGTGCCGTACATGCCGGCCTGCTTCGGCAGGCGCTCGACGACCACGTCGCGGAGGGTGCTGGACAGGAACGCCCGCGGGTTGAACCAGTACCCGGCGCCACAGAGCGTGACGCCATCCGGGCCGTTGAGCAGCATGACCGCGTACGGGTGATGCCGCCGACCGCTCGGGTCCTCGCCGTACAACAGCAACCGGCCGTCGACCGGGCGCGCGGCCGCGTCGTTGAGTTCCTCGAACGGGATGACGTACGGAGCCTCGTACAGTCGGACGCGCGTCGCGAGCGCGCGGCGCACGGCCTCGAGGTCGCCGGTCTCGCGCGCGGCGGTCTCGGCCGAGGCGATGGAGTCGCGCACCTGGTCCACCAGCTCGCGCTCGAAGACCTCGGCCACGAGCTCCGCCACGTACTGGTGGTAGCGGCGGGCGTCGACCTCGACCTGATGGCCGATGCGCAGGGTGAGCAGCACGCCGGTCACCGCCAGCACCAGCGCGGGCAGCGCGACGGCCAGGATGAGCAGGACGAGCCGGAGCTGGCGGGAGCGCGGCAGGAACGACGGGCGGGGGATCGGCATGGGCACCACCCTAGGTTGTGGGGGGCGGCGCGCCAAGCCCCGGACGCGGCCGCAAAGAGCGAGGGGCCGTCGCGGTGAGCGGCGGCCCCTCGAAACCACACATGGCCGAGCTCAGCGCATCGCGACCGGCTGGCCCGTCATGGTGCGGATCATGCGCACGATGCTCTTGTCCTCGGACGTGATGAGCGTCATGCAGCCGCTCTCCACGTTCACGATCTCCCGGGTGAGACGACCGCTCGCCATCGCGCCGCGCATCGTCCGGCAATCGTCGCACAGCTTCTTGGTGTCGGTGCTCGAGAGCGCCGCAGCCATGCGCTCGTGGCGCTTGGCGACCGCGGACTGCAGCGAACGCACGTCCGCAGCGCGATCCGCCGTGTACACGACCATGACGCCGTTCTTGAGCGCGACGACCTGCGACTTGGCCTTGAGCGCGCGCACGTCCTTCTCGCAGCCCACCCAGTCCGCACACGGCGAGCAGTCGTGCGCCGCGGCGTTCGCGTGCGCCGAGCACTCCTTGCCGCCCGCGGTGGCACCCTTCGCCGACGCGCCCTTCATGCCGCAGTGGTCACCCGACGAGGCCGCCGCCACCTTGACGCCCGAGCCCTTCGAGCCCTGCGCCGCCGCGGTCACCGTGGTGCCCTTGCCGCTCGGGTCGCAGCCCATCGCAGCCGCCACCTTGGGGTTCTTGGCGCACGCCTCGCGCATGGCCGGCGTGCACTGTGCGGCCATCTCGGCCGAGCAGCCGTGGCCCGACGCCGACGCACCCTTCACGCGGATCGCCTCGGCCGAGCAGCCGCCGCTCGCGGGCACCGCGGGCACCGAACCCTTGCTGGCCACGGCCGGCGCGACACTCGCACCCTTCGCGTCGGCGGTGGTCGCGGTCTTGGACGACGGACAGGCGAAGGACGCGGACACCGTCGCCATCAGGGCGACCATCACGAGCATGGGGAGACGCAGCGACTTCATGGGGAACGACCTCCCGGTAGGTGAACCGTGACGAGCTGCGGGGGCGACAGGGGACGGCGAGGCCCCCCATCCAATATCGTCCTGCGTAGGTGAGCCTGACACCCGGAAACGCGGGCGGTGTCACGCGGCTGCAAAAATCCGGCGGCCGGGGCGGGTGGCGGCGGTGCGTTCCGCACGGGCACCTATATGGAGAGGGCTGGTGCAGGGCCGACCGGCATGGCCACCTCGAGGGGGCGAACCGGGTGCCGGCGGGCCGCAAGGCCTACCCGAGAACCCGAACCGGCGTGGCGGGCCAGGCGGAGCGCGGCGGGCGACACCGCCACGGCGACGACCTGAACCCACTTGGCGAACCCGACAGGGCGCGATAGCGGCACGTCGAGAGCGCGATTCCGGCGTGGCGGACCGGACCGGGCCGTGTGCCGTGGGAATCGCGGGCGCCGTACCGTCCCGTGCCGGGACACCGCTCGGGCGGGCCGACGGCGACCAGAGCCCGAAGGCGTGGACGGTGCCGTCGCAGCGGACCCACCCACCGCCCGCGCCCCGGGCTTCCCCACCGCGGCCGTTCCGGCTACCGTCGCGCCGCCCTCATGGTCAAACGACGCTCCTCGAAGAGATCGATCCCGTCCGCACTGCTGATCGGGATCGCGGTCGCCTCCGTCCTCGGGTTGTTCCTCGTGGGCGAGGGCGTGATGTGGTTCGCCTCGGATCACGGTCGCGTCACGGTGTGGCGCTGGCTGCACGTCGGCGACCGCGCGCACGCGGTGCGCCTGATCGGCAAGCGCATCGAGAGCGGGCTCGAGAACGCCGGGCTGGCCAAGGGCACCCTCGAGTCCACCGTGCTCGAGGGCGAGGGCCCCGCGCTGCGCTGGCGCGTGCGCCTGCCCGAGGGTGCCTCGCCGCTGCGCGTGAACCACGAGGTGACGCGCGCCGTCGAGAGCGGCGGCGCCGAGGTGCTGTCGGGCCGCGAGGACGCGGGCGCCAAGGGCACGCTCACCGTGACGCTGCTGGTCGGCGCGCGCGGCCGCCCCACGCACGAGGTGGTGATCGAACGCGCCGCGCTGCGCGACGACGACGCGGAGCGCCCGCCGGGCCGGCTCGCGCTCGTGCTGTTCGCCTCGACCGAGCACGAGTCGCTGCTCGTGGCCGCCTGCCGCCGCTCCGAGACGTTCGCCGTGCTGGCCGCACCCGCCGGGACCGGGCGGCAACCGGTGGTGCGCGCCGCGCACGAGCACAAGCGCGAGCTCGTGCTCTACATGCCGATGGAGCCCGACAACTACCCGCGCAACAACCCCGGGCCCGCCACGCTCACGGTCGAGATGACGGACGGCCGCATCGAGCAGGGTCTGCGGCGCGAGCTCGACCGTGCCGCGCCGGTGGTGGCGGTGGCCAACCTCATGGGCCAGTTCGCGACGCGCGACGAGAAGTTCATGACCGCGGTCTACCGCGAGCTGCGCCAGGCGCGGCTGCCGTTCCTGCACGTGAACCCCGTGCCGCGCTCGGTCTGCAAGTCGCTCGCCTCGCGCGTGGGTGCGGCCTACGACCTGCCGGACCTCACGATCGACGGCGTCGCCGAGAGCGCGGACGCCAAGAAGCTCGACGCGGCGTGGAAGGACGCGGTCACCATGGCGCACGACCGCGGCCACGCCATCGTGCTGCTGCGCGTGACGCCGAACTCCGCGCCGTGGCTCGACCGCGCGTTCTCGGCCAAGCGACTTGAGGGCGCCGAACTCGTCGCGCTCACCACCGTGATCCGGCGACCGGGCAACCCGGACTGAGAACCTCGTCCCGCGAGCGGTCCCATCGCGAGGCCCCCACGATGGGTCCGGTGTGGCGTCCCACCCACAATCCCGCTTATGCTCGCGGAATGGCGGACGGACAGGAAGTCCTCGTGGACCTGCTCGAGCGCAGCACCCGGACGTGGCAGCTCGTGGACCGCCGTGGCGCGCTGGCGCGCGGCACCGTCTCGGGCGCGGCCACGCGCCGCGACCACGTGCTGCTCGCGGCCCCCGGCCCCGACGATGGCCCGCTCGCCGTGTCCCTGCTGCGGTTCGACGACCGCCTCGTCCCCTACGGCGGCGCGCCGATCGAGCTCACCCCGACGTTCACGGCCGCGGCCCGCGGCGACGGCCCCGTGGCGCTGGGCGCACGCGGCTACCCGGCCGCGCTGCTCGAGTCGTTCGACGACGACCCGTGGCCGCGCTGGCGCTGGCGCGGCGACGGCTGGGGGATCGAGCGCGAGTTCCGCATGATCGAGGGGCACGCTGCGCTCGTCGCGACCTGGCGATGGCTCGAGGGCACACCCGTCCGCCTGCACGTCGCGCCGCTGCTGGTGGACCGCGGCCCGCGCGAGCTGCAGCGCGCGACGAACGACTTCCGCGGCGTGGTGCAGGCCGTGCCCGGCCGCGTGCGCACCGTCACGCGCGACGGCGCCGCCCCGCTCACGCTCTGGTACGGCGGCGTGTTCATGCCGGCGCGGACCTGGCAGCGCGGTCTGGCGCACCCGCACGAGCACCTCGACCCGGCCGCGCCCGACGCGGCCGCCTCGGTGGACGCCGAGGACGCGTTCCTGCCCGGCTGGGTGCGCACCACGCTGGGCCCCGAGCAGCGCGAACTGCACCTCGTCGCCTCGTGCGAGGAGGGTCTGTTCCGCGCGCTCGCGAGCGAGCACCGGCTCGGCACGCCGCCGGCCCGAACGCTCGCCGACTGCGTGCGCGTGCTCGACCTCGACGCGCACGACCGGCGCGCGAGCCGCAACGCCAGCGCGGTGACCGGCGCCTCGCACACCGCGCGCCAGGCCGCGCAGGCGCACGCCGCACCCGAGGCGCGCGAGCAGGCGGCGGCCACCGAACTCGACGCCACCGACGTGCGCGTGGTGAGCCACCTCGCCGCGCGGCTGCACGACGCGGTGGTCGAGCGCGCCGACCGCACCGCGATCGTCACCGACCCCGTGCTGGGGATCGAGTACGGACCCGACGCGCTGCGCGTGGCGGCGTCCCTCATCACCGTTCGCGAGTTCGCACTCGCGCGCGACGTGCTGCGCGGCTACCTCGCGTACGTCGACGAGGGGCTCGCCCCGGAGTGGTTCGACCCGCAGGGCATGCCGCACTACGCGAGCCCGGAGTCGTCGCTGTGGTTGGTGCGCGCCGTGGACCTGCTCGTGCGCCGCGACGGCGAGTCCGAGGAGACGCGGGCGTTCCTGCACGACGGCGCGTGGCGCGTGATCGACGGCGTCGCGCAGCACCTGCGCGCAGGCTCGCGGCACGGCGTGCGCTGCGACCGCGAAGGCTTCCTGTGGGCGGGCGAGGGACTCGCGGCGCGCTGTCGCGCCGACCTCAACGCGCTCTGGTACCACGCCCTCGTGGCGTTGTCGCAGCTCGCCAAGCGCGTCGGGCGGCGCGAGAACGCCGCGTTCCAGTTGGCTTGGGCGCGCGAGCTGCAACGCGCCTACGGCGACCGGTTCTGGGACGAGGCCGCGGGCTGCCTGCACCCCGAGTACGGCCACACCGGCGCGGTGCGCGGCGTGACCCCCGAGCAGCTGCACGCGGTCGCGCTGCCGCCCATGCTGCTCGCGCCCGACCACGCGATCCGACTCGTCGGCACGGTGACGCGCGAGCTGTGGGACCCGCGCGGACTGCGCACGCACGCCGGCCCCGGCGCGCCCGACCCGGCGTGGCTGGGCGTGTGGGCGGCCGCCTCGCTGCGCGCCCACGGTCGCCTGCCCGAGGTCGAGGCGCGCGTGCACGCCGCGCTCGACGACTGGGCGGCGCACGCGTTCGGCGGTCGCTCGTGGTCGCGCGTGCGCGGCGAGCACCCGCCCGCGGAGCTGTCGGTGCGCGGCGCGGCCGACCTGCTGCGCGCGTGGGTCGAGGAGATCGAGCACCCGCTGCACCACGAGGTGCGCGCGAACGCCTGATCGCGCGGCGTCACCGCCGCGTGCTGTCGCCCGGGACCGGGGTTCGCGCGGGACGCCCCAACAACCCGCGCCACAGGTCACGGGCCGCAGCCCGCACCGTGTCGCGCAGTGCATCCGCCGACGGGGCCGCCGGGACCGCCGTCGAGTCGCCCGCGCCCCCGAGCGCACGCTGCGCAGCGGCGGCCGCGGCCGCACGCGCCTCGGCCTCGAGCCGCGCACGCTGTTCGGCGATGCCCTGCGCGGCGCGCCCCGCGAGGCGCGCCCGCATCGCCTCGGTGTCCCAGGTCACGCGCGGTGCACGCGCGGGCCCGCTCACGCGCAGGTCGATCAACATGCGGCCCTGCGCGTCGGTGAGCGCGCCCGCGGCCAGCGCCGAGCGCGCCTCGACCGCGGCGACCGCCGACGGCGGTAGCGTCACCGAGACCGCACCGTCGAGCACGCCATCGAACCCGACCGCGCCCGCGAACCGCCACTCGCCGGTGCTGCCCGACCACGTCACCCCGTCGCTCGTCACGCGTCCGTGCTCGATGCGGATCGGCAACTCGAGTCGCGCCACGTCGAGTTGCCGCAGGCTCGGCAGGCGCACGAACGACGCGATCGCGTCGAGTGTGGGCCCCGGCCCGATGCGCCCCTCGCGCAGCGCGGCCAACCCGACCAGCGTGAGCGTGCGCTCGAGGTCGGCGCGTGACAGCCCTTCGCCCGAGAGGTCGAGCGTCGTGCCGAGCGTGCCGCGCACCAGACCGTCGAGCGGCGTCCACGCGCCCAGCAGCGAATCGGCAAGCACCTCGTCCACGCGCGCACGCACGCGATAGCCGGGCCGGGCCGCATCGCGCAGGTCGAAGCGCGCCTCGCCACGCACGCGGCCACCGTAGCCCGCGCACGCGAACGAGGTCACCTCGCACACGCCGGGCTCGAGTCGCACCTCGGCGCGCACGTCGCTCACGTCGAGCCGGTCCTGACGCAACCGCGCGATCGCCACACGCCCGGTACCGCGCGCGTTGGGCAGTGCGGGCGCACCCGAGGTGGCGGGCAACCACGCCGCGGGCTCGAACGACGGCGAGCGCAGGTCGAACGACACCGCGGCGGGGGCCATCGCGCCCGGGGCCGCGAGCAGTGCGAGCGGGCGGTCCACGCGCGCGTCGAGTCGCACCGACGACGCCCCCGCGCTCGCCTGCAGGTCGCGCACCTCGACGCGCGTGGCCGAGAGCGCGAGCCGCCCGTTCACATCGGTGACCGGACGCGGCGTGCCCGCGCCCTCGACGCTCACCCCGCGCAACGTGGCCTCGCCCGCGAGTGCGAACGCGCCGGGGTCGGCGAGCGGTCCGCGGCCACGCACGTCGAGCGCGACCCGCCCGGCCACGCGCGCACCGGGGGGCGCGACCAACGGCCCGACCGCCGCGAGGTCGAGCTCGCCGCGCACCGCGAACGCGAGTCGCGGAGCGGCGAACGACCACGCGAGCAACTCGGCGCGCAGCGGCTGGCCCGCGACCGTGGCGCGCAGGTCGGCGACCTCGAGCGAATCGGGCCGGAACGCGGCGGTGAACGACACGCCGCTCACCTCGGTGGGCGCACCGGGCCAACGCAGCGCGCCGTCGCGCACCGCGAGCGTGCCGGTGAGTCGCGTGCCCGCACCCGGCGCGAGCCCCCCGCGCAGCGCGAGGTCGCACGCCAGCGCGCCGCGCCCGCTCACACCCCGCAGCGCCGGGGCGTCGGCCACCGCGACCCACGACAGCACCTGCGCCAGGTCCACGCCATCGGCGCGCGCGCGCAGGTCGAAGCGGGCGCGCGGCCCCGGCTCGTCCACCACGCCCGAGCACCCGATCGCGGTGCCGCCGGTGCGCAGCGCGAGCGTGGCCAGTGCCAGCCGCCGACGCGAGCCGTCCCACGCGCCGCGATGGTCCAGCACCCAGCGCAGCGCGGCGAGCGAGGTGTCGAGTTCGGCGCGCCGCAGCGCGGTGAGCGGTCCCACCGCGAGCCCGGTCACCTCGGTGCTGCCCTCGGTGTCCACACGCTCGCCACGCGTCTCGAGACTCGCGCGCGTCACCACGGTGGCCAGCACGCGGCGGCCCGACGGGGCGTGGTCCACGAGCACACGCCCGTCGCGCACGCGGAACTCGCGCACCTCGAGGTCGAGTGCGGGCCCGGCCGCGACCGCGGTGTCGGCGGGCACGAGCCCGTCGAGGTTGCTCGAGCCGTCGGCGCGCACCGCGACGTGCAGTGTGGGCGAGTCCACGTGCAGGCGCTGCACGCGCACGCGCCGCGCCCACAACGCCCACGGGTCGAGGTCGAGTCGCACCGCCTCGCACGCGAACAGCGAGCCCGCGTCGAACCCGCCGGGCTCGGCCACCTCGAGCGCACGCACCGTGACGCGCACCGGCGGGAACAACCCCACGCGAACCGACGCGAACCGCACCTCGCGCGCCACGCGCCGCGACAACTCGCGCTCGGCGATCGCCCGCACGCGCGCGGGCGGCAGCAGCACGGCGAGCGCGGCCCACGCCACGCCCGCCAGCACCACGGGCACGAGCAGCCACCACCACCAGCGGACGGACGGGCGAGGCGCGACCACGAGGACCTCCAGGGACGGGAGCGCGAGCATGCCACAGCGCGTGGGGCGGTGGACGGGTCCGGAGGTCGCCGCGTATCGTCGGACCATGTCCGCGCCCGCACTCACGCCCGCACAGGTCCTCGAGGTGGTCCGCGCCTCGCGGTTGGTGTCGGTGATCCGCGCCGCCGACCCCGAGGCCGCCCACGGTGCGGCGCGCGCGGTGATCCGCGGCGGGGTGCGGTTGGTCGAGGTCACCTACTCGGTCCCCGACGCGCCGGCGGTGATGCGCCGGCTCGCCGACGAGGCGCACCCGGGCGTGGTGGTGGGCGCGGGCACCGTGCTCACGCGCGCCGAGGCCGAGGCCGCGGTGGACGCCGGGGCGCGCTTCCTCATCGCCCCCAATGCGAGCGAGGCGGTGGCGGCGGTGGCGCACGAGCGCGGCGTGTTCTGGTGCCCGGGCGCGTACACGACGAGCGAGATCCTGCGCGCGATGGAGCTGGGCGCGCACCTCGTGAAGGTGTACCCGGTGGGGGTCGCCGGCGGACCCGACTACATCCGCATCATCCGCGACCCGCTGCCGCGCGTGCCCATGCTGGCGGCGGGCGGCACGAACCTCGACAACGTGACCCCGTTCTGGGCCGCGGGCTGTCTGGCGTGCGGGATCGGCGGCACGATGGCCGACCCGGCACTGGCCCGGGCGGGCCGGTTCGACGAGATCGAGAGCCGGGCGCGCGCGTTCGTGGAGCGCGCCGCGGCGTTCGCCGCCGGGGCCTGAACCGCGGTCGCGGCTGCGCGGCCGCCATCCTTGCACCCCCTGCCGCGTCCCCGTAGGCTCGCGCCGTTCGCGCCCCGTGGTGGGCGCGCCCCGGGCCCCGCTCCGGGGACCCGACCCCGTTCGTGCAAGGAGAACACGATGCTGCGTCACCGCTTCCGGGTCGCCCTCCCGCTCGTCGCCGCGCTCGTCGTGGCGGGTGCGGCGGTGGCCGAGCCCATCGGATCGCACTGGGAGTTCACGCCCTTCGGCGGCACCACGCTGTTCGACGCCAAGCTCCGGTTCCCCGGCAGCGACCTGGCGGTGAAGGACGGGCTCAACGTGGGTGCGCGCGCCGGTTGGTACTCGCGGTCGTGGATCGGCCTCGAAGGCGCGGCGGGCCTCTCGGGCACGTCCGAGAACGGTGGCGCCGGTCGCGACTACGACTGGCAGCACCTGAGCGGCAACCTCGTGCTGTCGCCGGCGCGCGGTCGGCGCGCGAACCCCTACGTGTTCGTGGGTGGCGGCTGGACCAAGGGCAAGCCCGCGTCGGGCCCCGGGCTCTCGACCGGTGCGGTCGAGTTCGGCGGCGGTCTCAAGTTCTGGCTGAACGACGCGGTCGGCGTGCGCCTCGAGGCGCGCGACGTGTCGTTCACGAACTTCAACACCGCGGCGCCCTCGGACAAGATGCACACCGTGGTGCTGGGTGCGGGCCTGGCGTTCGCGCTCGGCGCGACGCCGCGCGACACCGACGCCGACGGCGTGCCCGACAAGAAGGACCGCTGCCCGGCGACGCCGAAGGGCGCCAAGGTGGACGCGAGCGGCTGCCCGCTCGACACCGACGGCGACGGCGTCTACGACGGGCTCGACGCCTGCGAGGGCACCCCGAAGGGTGCGACCGTGGACGCCAAGGGCTGCCCGAGCGACGCCGACGGCGATGGCGTGTTCGACGGCATCGACACCTGCGCCGACACGCCCAAGGGCGCGACGGTGGACGCCAAGGGTTGCCCGAGCGACAGCGACGGCGACGGCGTGCTCGACGGCCTCGACCAGTGCGCCGACACGCCCAAGGGCGCGACGGTGGACGAGAAGGGCTGCCCGAAGGACAGCGACGGTGACGGCGTGTGGGACGGCCTCGACCAGTGCGAGGGCACGCCCGCGGGCATGAAGGTGGACGAGAAGGGCTGCCCCACCGAGGTCGCCCAGCGCGAGGCCGAGCTGCTCGAGACCGGGCTCATCCGACTCGAGGGCGTGAAGTTCGAGACCGGCAAGGCGGAGATCCTGCCCGAGAGCCGTCCGGCGCTCGACGCGGTCGGCCTGCTGCTCACGAAGTGGCCGCAGCTCAAGGTGGAGGTCGGCGGTCACACCGACTCGCGCGGCTCGGCCGAGGGCAACCGCAAGCTGTCGCAGGCGCGCGCCGAGGCGGTGCTCACCTACCTCACCACCACGTACACGGCGATCCCGGCCGCGAACCTCACCGCGAAGGGCTACGGCAAGAGCAAGCCGGTCGTGCCCAACACCAACGAGGAGTCGTGGGCCCGCAACCGCCGAGTCGAGTTCGTGGTGAAGAACGTGGACGTGCTCAAGCAGGAGGCCGAGCGCCGTCGCGCCGGCAGCGAGACGCCCAAGCCGTAAGCCGCACGACGCGCATCGTCGACGCCCCCGGTGAGGCACATGCCCGCCGGGGGCGTTCGCTTGTCCGATGCCGTCGCCACGCGGTGCTCCACGCGCGGCATGGTCGCGGCGCGCGGGGCTGCACGCTTGCGCGGGGTGCGGGGTGCGGGCAGGCTGCGCGCATGATCGTCGAGACCGCACAGGACCGGGACGGCATCCGCGCCGCAGGCGTCGTGGTGCGCGATGCGTTGGCCGCCATGCGTGCCGCGGTCGCGCCGGGCGTCACCACCGCGCAACTCGACGCGGTCGCGGGACGCGTGTTCGAGGCTGCCGGTGCGCGCTCGGCGCCGCGACTCGTGTACGAGTTCCCCGGGCACACCTGCATCTCGGTCAACGACGAGATCGTGCACGGCGTGCCGTCGGACAAGCGTCGGCTGGCCGAGGGCGACCTCGTGAAGCTCGACGTCACCGCCGAGCTCGCGGGCTACATGGCCGACGCCTGCATCACGGTGGGCGTGGGCAGCGTCTCGGAGGCGGCCAAGCGGCTCATGGCCGCGGCCGAGAACGCGTTCAAGAAGGGACTGCGCGAGATGCGCGACGGGCGCCGCGCCCTCGACGTGGGGCGGGTGGTCGAGGACGAGGTGACGCGGCGCGGGTTCTCGGTGGTGCGCGAACTGCAGGGGCACGGCATCGGGCACACCATCCACGAGGAGCCCATGATCCCCAACTGGGCCGACCCCGAGGCGGCCGAGTGGTTGTGCGAGGGCATGGTGCTCACGCTCGAGCCCATCATCGCGGCAGGCGACGGGGCGATGTTCGAGGACGATGACGGTTGGACCCTGCGCACCCAGGACGGTTCGCTCGCTGCGCACCACGAACACACCATGATCCTCACGCGCGGCGCCCCCCTGCTGGTGACCGCCTAGTCCGAAGTGGTCCCGGCCCGAGCGGCCGGAACGGGCGCGCAGCGCGACCACCCGAATGGGAATCCACCCTCGCTGGAGTGGTGTATTCCGGGCGGGAATCTTGTCGCTCGCGGCCGATACCCTTACCTTGTGGCCGAGTTCCGCCCGCCCACGATGGTGCGGGTCCCGGTTCGAGGCTCCACAGGAGGTGGATTCGTGCGACTCCGTCCCTCTTTCGTCGCCCTGCTCGTCACCCTCGCGGCCGTGTTCCCCGCGCGCGCGAGCGAGAACCCCGAATGGTCGTTCGGCGTGCTCGGCGGCGTGGTGCACTACTCCGACCGCATCGTGTTCCCGCGCGCGACCATGGAGAACGGTCCCGCGATCGGCTTCCGCCTGAGCCGTGCGATCGGCGACTACTGGCGCCTCGAGGGTGCCAGCGACCTCGCGTCCACGCGCGAGGACCGCGCGAGCGACGCCGACGACCTCACGATCGGCAACATCTCGATCGCGCTCTCGAGCCAGCTCTCGGCGCCCAACCAGCTCGGCATGGTGTACGTGCTCGGCGGCGTGGGCTACACGCGCTACCACAGCGGCCGCTTCACCGACCGCCAGGTCGGCACGTTCGAGGCCGGTGTGGGTTGGCGCAAGGCGGTGAACGACCGCATGTCGGTGCGCATCGAGGCCCGCAACCTGCTCGACCTCAAGCACGGCAACCTCGCCGCCTCCAACGAGGCCAACCAGCAGTACTGGGCCGGGCTCACCTACGACTTCAACCGCAGGCCCAAGGACTCCGACGGCGACGGCGTGCCCGACAAGAAGGACCGCTGTGCCGCCACGCCGGCCGGGGCCACGGTGAACGCCGACGGCTGCCCGAGCGACTCCGACGCCGACGGCGTCTACGACGGCCTCGACCAGTGCCCCGACACGCCCAAGGGTGCGACCGTGGACGCCAAGGGCTGCCCGAGCGACTCCGACGGCGACGGCGTGCTCGACGGACTCGACCAGTGCGCCGACACCCCCAAGGGCGCCACGGTGGGCGCGAGCGGCTGCCCCTCCGACACCGACGCGGACGGCGTGCTCGACGGACTCGACGCGTGCCCCGACACGCCCAAGGGCGCCACGGTGGACGCGAAGGGTTGCCCGAGCGACTCCGATGCCGACGGCGTCTACGACGGCCTCGACCAGTGCCCCGGCACGCCCGCCAACCTCAAGGTGGACGACAGGGGCTGCCCCATCGTGTCGGTCGAGCGCGAGACCGAGCTGCTCGACACCGGCATGATCCGGCTGCGCGACGTGCGGTTCGAGTCCGCCAAGGCGCGCATCCTGCCCGACGCGTACCCGCTGCTCGACGAGGTCGGCGTCATCCTGAGCCGCTGGCCGCAGCTGCGCATCGAGATCGGCGGTCACACCGACTCGCGCGGTTCGGACCGCAAGAACCAGGCGCTGTCCGAGGCGCGCGCCGCGTCGGTGAAGGCGTACCTCGTGGAGCGCTTCCCGGGTATCGCCGCGAGCCAGATCACCACGCGCGGCTACGGCGAGAGCAAGCCGGTCTCGTCCAACCGCACCGCGCAGGACATGGCCAAGAACCGTCGCGTCGAGTTCAAGGTCATGAACCGCGACATCCTCAAGAAGGAGATCGAGCAGCGCAAGCTGCTGCAGAAGTGATCCCCACCGCCGCACACGAGGGGCCCGGGAGCGCGACTCCCGGGCCCCTCGCGCATGCGCTCTCGGCTTGGCCCGCGCCCGGTGCGGTGGCAAGATGCCGCGCGTCCGTCCCGTGTCCCACGCCCGTCCCCGACCGCGGAGATCGCGCATGAGCATCGCCACCCCGCACTTCACCGGCGCCCAGGTCGAGGAACTGATCGCGACCCGCCGGGACCTGCACATGCACCCCGAGCTGGGCTTCGAGGAGGTGCGCACCGCCGCCCTCGTGGCCGACCGCCTGCGCGCGCTGAGCCTCGAGCCGCGCACCGGCGTGGGGCGCACCGGGGTGCTGGCGCGCATCACGGGCGGCAAGCCCGGGCGCACCGTGCTGCTGCGCGCCGACATGGACGCGCTCCCCATCCACGAGGACAACGACGTCCCGTACCGCTCGACCACGCCCGGCAAGATGCACGCGTGCGGGCACGACTGTCACACCAGCATCCTGCTCGGCGTCGCGCGCCGACTCGTGCAGGAGGCCGCGGACCTGCCGGGCAGCGTGGTGCTGTGCTTCCAGCCGTCCGAGGAGCAGGGCCACCCCGAGGGCGGCGCGGTGGCGATGATCCAGGACGGCGCGCTCGAGTGGGCGAAGGCCGACTACGCGCTCGGGCTGCACGTCTGGCAGGACCTGCCGCTCGGCACCGTGGGGGTGACCGAGGGCCCGTGGATGGCGGCGACCGACAGCTTCGAGGTCACGTTCCACGGCAAGGGCGCGCACGCCGCGATGCCGCAGACCGGCACCGACCCCGTGCTCGCGATGGCGCAGGCCATCACCGCGCTGCAGTCGCTCGTGAGCCGCAACACCGACCCGCTGCGCGAACTCGTGGTGAGCGTCACGCAGGTGCGCGCCGGGACCGCGTTCAACATCATCCCCGCGAGCGCGTGGATGAACGGCACCGTTCGCATGTTCGACCGCGAGGTGTGGGCGGCGGTGCCGGGCTGGTTCGAGCGCGTGGTGAACGGCGTCGCGACCGCGCTGGGCTGCACCGCCACGATCGACTACCGCCGCGGCAACATGGCGACCGTGAACGACGCCGGTGTGTGCGTGCACGCCCGCGCCGCCGCCACGCAGGTCGTGGGAGCCGAGCGCCTGCGCACCGACGTGCGCACCATGGGCGGCGAGGACTTCTCCGCGATCCTCGACCAGGTGCCGGGGGCGTTCATCGCCATCGGCTCGCGCAACGAGGCGCGCGGCCTGCACCACGACCATCACCATCCGCGCTTCGATGTGGACGAGGAGTGCCTGCGCATCGGCGCCGAGGTGATGCTCGAGACCACCCGCCGGTTGCTCGCGTCATGAGCCGCGCGACCGCGGCCCGCGCCGCACTCGTCCTGACGCTGCTCGCCGCACCGGCCGCCGCCGAGTGGCTGGCCCCCGACGCCAGCTACCGCGACGCGCAGGCGCAGTTGCGCTACGCGACCCGCGACACGGTGGGCCACGGCGACGACGTCGCACGGCTCGACACGCTGGCCACCGCGCTGCTGCGACTGGGCCGCGTACCCGAGGCGCGCAAGCTGTTCGAGCGCACCGCCGCACTCGCGCCCGGCGATCGCGCCGCCGCCGCCGCGCTCGGCAAGCTAGCGCTGTGGGCCGACGACCTCGCGCGCGCCGAGAGCCTGTTGGTGCTCGCGGGCGAGACCGAGCAGGCGCGTGCCGACCTGTACGCCACCCGCCTGCGGCGCGGCGACTGGAGCGGGGCGGCGACGCTCGCGACCGACCTGGGCGACGAGGGCCGCGTCCCACTGCTCGAGCACCTCGCCGAGCAGGGCGGCGGCGGCACGGTGACGGGCGAGCGCGCCAAGCTGGCGTTCGAGCGCATCTGGCCCGCGCCGCTCGTGCGCGTGCGGCTCAACGGCACGCTCGTGTGGATGATGGTGGACACCGGCACGCCGGGCCTGCTGCTCGACCCCATCACGCTCGCGCAGAACGGTGTGCGCCCGCTGCCCGGCCAGCGCCTCGCGGCGTGGGCGGGCACGCGCGTCGCGGTGCGCAACGCCATGGCGCCGCGCCTCGAACTGGGCGGCGTGCGTTGGAGCGACGTCCCGGCGGGCGTGGTGTCGCTGCGCAAGTTGTCGCTGCAGGTGAACCCGCAGGCCCCGCAGGTCGTGGGCGTGATCGGGTTGTCGTTGCTGCGCGGGCACGACGTCACGTTCGACATGCGCAAGCGCGAACTCCTGCTGGAGCCGCTCGGGAGTGCGGCCGCGCGCACGGGGACGCGGGTACCGTTCGAGTTGTGGGGCGAGCACGAGCTCACCGTGTGGGGCTCGCTCAACGGCGGCCGCCGCATGGCCATGATGCTCGCGACCGGACTACCCGAGGCCGGCGTGGGAGCACCCGACGTGGTGTTCGAGGAGCTGGGCCTCAAGCCGGGCGGCATCTCGAAGCTCGTGAAGGGCGCGGGCACCTGGCTGCAGGGCCGGCCGTGGGCGCAGGTCAACGTGCCCACCGTCGCGCTCGGGGCGATGGCGTTCGACAAGCAGCCGGGCTGGTCGGGGGCGATGGAGCCGGTCGAGCTCTGGCGTCACGGCGTGCGCCGCGACGCGCTGCTCGGACCCGGTCTGCTGCGCGGTCAGCGCGTGACGATCGACTGGTCGCGCCGAACGCTGTTGTTCGAGGACTGACGCGACGAAGGACGAACGACCCCGCGGAGCACGTGCTCCGCGGGGTCGTTCGCGTCGAGGGCCGGGTCAGTGACCGTCGTGATCCCCGCCACGACCCTTGCCGCCGTGATCATCGGTCGGCGCGGCGTCGGGCGAGTGCGCCGCGACCGTGTCGGGCGCTGCGCCACCCTCGTCGCCATGCCCACCGCCACCGCGATTGACCACGTAGGCGCCGTCCACCTTCACGTTGGCGCCGTACTCGTACACCAGCTCGCCGCCCGCATGACCCGCGAACCCGACCAGCACGGCGGCCGCGACCTGCAGCAGCAGGCCCACCGTTCCCACCGCCACCGCTGCGGTGCCCGACAGGCGCGAGGCGAGGCCGATCACCACCAGTGCGCCACCTGCCAGGAACATGGCGCGCTCGCCGAGCTCCTCGTGCTCCTCGATCTCCTCCTCGGGCACGTTCTGGTCGTGCTCGGGCACCCGGTGGGCGACCTCCCCCGACTGCACCGCGAACCACGCCCCGAGGAAACCGATGGCGAGCAGCAACACCGAGGTCTTGCGCAACCAGTCGCGGTCGAGCAGGCGACCGAGGATCGCGAACAGCGCGCTGAAGATGAGCAGCGCGATGGGCGTGTGGACGATCTGCGGGTGGAACGGACCGAGCGCGTCGAACATGGCGACCTCCGGGACGGGACGGGACGTGGGCCAACGCCGCGCAGCATAGGACAGCGGACCCGCGCGGCGCACGTGCGGGCCCGCATGCTAGGCTCGCGCCCATGTCGGCCCTCCCCCGCTTCGCGATCGCGACCCTGCGCGCCGCGCTGGCCACCGTCGTCGAGGCGGCGCTGCTGGCGTGGGGTTGCGGGGGCGTGAACGCCATGCTCGCCGAGCCCCGCGCGCTCGCATTGCTCGCACTGTGGCTCGGCATCGGCCTCGCGCTCAACGCGACGCGCCCGGTGCGCGGGCAGCGCGTCGAGCACTCGCGCCCCGACGCGCTCGCCATGGCCGCACTCGCCCTGCTGCCGCTCGCCATCCCCGCGCTCGCGGCGTGGGGTGGGCGCACGGGCACGTGGTCGCTGCCCGCGCCGCAGGTCGTGGGCTGGGTGGGCGTGGGCGTGGCGGTGCTCGGGCTCTCGCTGCGCGTCGCGGCCATGCGGCAGTTGGGCGCACGCTTCTCGCCGCTCGTCGCGCTGCAACAGGACCACACGCTCGAGACGCGCGGTTGGTACGCGCATGTGCGTCATCCCGGCTACCTGGGGGCGATCGCCGCCAGTCTCGGGACCGCGGTCGCGTTCGGGAGCGCGGTCGCGCTGCCGTGGGTGGCGGTCATGCTCGCGGTGCAGGTCGCGCGCATCCGGCGCGAGGAGACGCTGCTCGCCGGCCGCTTCGGCGAGGCGTGGACCGCGTACGCGTCCCGCACCGGGGCGCTGTGGCCGCGCTGGGGCCCGCCCGCGCGGTGACCTTGACCCCTGCGAGGGTCGGGGCGAGACTCGTCGCCATGCGCATCCGTTACCACGTCATGTCGGCGCCCGCGCCGCTGGGCCTGCTGTTCCTCGCTGCGACCGACCAGGGTCTGCGGCACGTCGAGTACATGGATCGCCGCAGCCTCAAGCGCACCATCGCCACGCACGCAGCCGCCGCACCGGGCTCGGTGTGGGAGATGTCGCTGCACGACCTGCGGCCGCTCGCCGACCAGTTGACCGAGTGGTTCCACGGCACGCGCCGCGCGCTCGACTGGCCGCTCGACCCGCCCGGGGACGACGCCGCGCGCGCACTCGTGCTCGAGCTGGCCCGCACGCCGTACGGCACCACGCGCACCCTCGCCGACCTGGCACGCGCGCTCGGCCGACCGCGCGACACGGCCGCGATCGCCGAGGCGCTCGCGCACAACCCCATCGCCATCGTCGCGCCCTGCCACCGCATCACCGGACCCAAGGGCGAGGCGATCGAGTCCGTGGGCGGTGCCGCGCGGCGCGCGTGGCTCGTGGAGTCGGAGCGCCGGTTCGGCAAGCTCGGCGGACTCGACGACAACCGCGTCATCGGCGAGCTCGTGAAGCGCGTGTCGGCAACTGCCGCTCCCGTAGCGACCGCGAAGCGCACCGTCGCTGCCCGCGCCACCAAGAAGGGTGCGACGACCCCGCGTCAGCGCTCCAAGGTGGGCGTCGTCGTGAGTGCGAGCCGACGGACCGCCGCCCCCTCCACGCGACCGAAGGCGGCCCGTGCGGCCGCGCCGGTCAAGGGCGCGACGACGAAGCGATCGCGCTGACGCGCACCTGCTGCGTCTCGGCGAGCTTGAGGAACAGCATCTCGGGCCGCGAGATGGCGTGGTCCGCGAGCGTCACCGGGAACGCGACCACGAACGCGATGCGTTCGCCCGCCGCGTCGCGGGTGAGCGTGGCCTGGGCGTCGCACACCAGTCGTCGGCTGACGCCGTGCAGCGTGAACGTGCCCGCGAGCCGCAACGCGGTCGTGCGGCCCGGCACCAGGCTCGCGCCCGCGGGCGACAACACGGTCGCGCCCTCGAACACCGCCTTGGGGTACTTCGCGGTCTCGAGGTGACGCTCGTGCATGTGGCGATCGCGCAGACGGCTGCCGGTCGAGAGCCCGGCCATCTCCACCTCGAGGCGCACGGTGAGGCTGTCGCCGAGCGCATCGGGGTCGAGCACCAGCGTGCCGTCCATGCGATCGGTGCGACCCTCGAACGACTCGGTCGGCGCCTTCGACACGAACACCACGCGCGTCTCGCCGCCGCGCTTCACGGCGAAGGTCGCGGCCTGCGCCGGCGCGACGAGGGCGAGCAGGACGACGAGCGTGGCGAGCGGACGCATGGCGGACCCCCGGACGATCAGTAGAGCAGGTGGAGCTGCAACAGCGCCTCGGAGCCGTCCTGTCCGCCGAGCGCGGGACCCGCATGCACGTCGGTGCGGCGCAGCATGGCGCGCACGCTCATGAACGGCAGCGGCATGAGCTGCGCACCCGCGCCCCAGCGCTGACGGTACCCGCTCGCGAGGTCGCGGTCGGGGTCGTACCAGTCGAACGTGCCGAGCAGTTCCACGCCGCGCTCGAGCTCGACGCTGAACTCGTGCGACGACACCGTGGTCTCGAGGTCGCGACCCACCACCGGGTCGCGGCGCGTGCGATCGTACTGGCCCACCCACGTGAACTTGCCGAGCGCGACCGAGCCGTGCACGCCGGCCATGGTGAAGTCCTCGTTCAGGCCCGGCTGGCTCCAACCCTGCGCGCCCACGTAGGCCGCGGCCGACCCGAAGCGGAACCGGAAGCCGCCCGTGGCCGCCACCACCAAACGGCGATCGTTGTCGAGCAGGCCGCCGCGGTTGCCGTTGACCAGCGACACGCGCAGGTCGCCGTGCTTGGGCGAGAAGCCCACCTCGACGCCGGCATCGGAGTTGGCGGGCGGCGCGAAACCGAGGTCGTCGCGCACGTACATGGTGTGGTCGTCGAAGCGCCAGCCGTAAGACGGCACGAACCGGCCGGCGCGCACGTGGCCGTCATACGGCAGCACCTGCCCCTGCCAGCCGAACTCCTGCAGGCTCGTGGTGCCGCGGCGGTAGAACAACAGGTGGCGCGGGTCGAGCTGGAACGACAGGTGCAGGTCGCCCTGCATGGGGAAGAACCCCTGCACGGCCGCCGCTGGCGCGGTCTCGTCCTCGAGCATGAACTGCTGACGGAAGTCCGCGCCCACGCGCACGACCTTGTTGAGTCGCGTCTCGAGCCCCACCAACGCCTCGGGGCGGTGCGCCGACATCGCCAGCTCCTTCGGGATCAACTCCTCGACCGCGTACGCCGTGCGCATGCCGCCACCGCCGGGCGAGACGTGGCACAGCTTGCAGTCCTGCTCGGCGCGCGCCGAGTAGCGCGGCACTGCGGTCGCGACCGCGACGACGAGGCAGGACACCGCGACGACGAGCGCCGGGGCCAGGAGGCGGACGGGAAGCGGACGGGACATGGGACGGTCTCCGGTGAAGAATGCGCGGTCACGACCGACCGCGGGACGGGAGCGACGGTTCGCACGCCGCGAACCCGAGACGATCAGTTGTTCTGCGCGCCCTCGAGGATCCAGTCGCGCCAGGCCTGACGCTCGGCGGCGTTGAGTCCGGTCGTGCCAGGCGGCATGGCGCGACCGAGCGTGCCGAGATTGGCGATGCGGGCGTAGAGGACGGAGCCGTTCGGATCGAACGGCTTGATGAGCGGGGCCCCGGCACCGCTCGGGACGTTCACCAACTGCGCCGTGCTCGAGTAGCCGTGGCAACCCGTGCACCCGCGCGCCTGCAGCATGGGCCGCAGGGTGGTGGCGAACGACACCGTGGTTCCGACGCCGAGCACCGAGACGACCGGGCAGCCCGGACCGGTCGCGATCGTGCACTGCTGCAGGCCACCCGTGGTCGGGCGGAACTCCACGGTCACCGTGACCGAGTCCCCGGGCGCGAGCGTGCGCGGCCCGGCGCCGCTCAACACCGCGAACGACGGACAGCTCGAGAGGACGTCGAGGTTGACCGGAGCGGTGCCCACGCTGCGCGCGCGGAACACGAGCAGCCGGCTGGTCCCGACCGGGAGCGAACCGAAGTCGAGTGACGACACCGACACCGCGCACACCGCACCGGTGGCCTGCTGCAGGCCGGTACCGGTGAGCGGCACGCGCGGCAGACCGGCACCGAGTGCGAGCTCGCACGACACGTCGCCGATCACGGGCGCGGTGAAGGTGACCTCGATGTCGTGACGGCCGCCGGGCGGCACGTCGAACGCGCCCCCGCCGGCCGTGATGGCGAACCCGTCGCACGACTCGAGAGCGGCATCGCCTCGCAGCCTGCCGGTACCGGTGTTCGAGACCGAGAGGGTGCGCACCACCGAGCCGCCCACGACCGTGGCCCCGAACGCGAGCGCGGACTCGGACAGCACGATGCGGGGGGCGACGGGAGCGCCGAGGTCGGAGCAACCTGCGAACAGGACGAGCGACAGCAGTGCGCTCGCGAGACGGGTGATCGGGGTCGAGAGGGTCATGGTGCGTAGGAGGATAGTGGAAGCCGGGTGCGCGTCACAACGAACAACGACTTGTGGCGCAGACGGTTCACGCGTAACGAACGCCGTGCAGCTTCAGGACGCGAAGTGGTCCCACCCGCGCGCCACGAGGGGCTCGGGGCCGCGACCGCCGTCCAGCGCGACGCCGCTCCCCGCGACCAGGCGCCCGATGACGTGCAGCGGCACACCGTGCGCGGTGGCGATCGCTCGCACCTCCTCGACTCGCGCCGGGTCGAGCGCGAGCAGCAGTTCGTAGTCGTCGCTCGGCCCGGTCACGAGGTGGCGCAGGAAGCCCGCCTCGCCCGCGGGCAGGGGCCCGCGCTCCTGGCCCGCGAACGCCGACAACCGGCGGGCCGCCTCGCGCAGCGCGTCATCGGCCGGCAGCGCGTCCGCGGCGAGCACTGCGCCCACGCCACTGGCCTCGGTCAGGTGCGCGAGGTCGGCCACCAGCCCGTCGCTCACGTCGATCGCGGCCCGCACCGCACCGAGCGGGGCCAACGCTTGCGCGAACGCCACGCGCGACGGTGGCGACACGAAGCGCTCGACGAGCGCAGCGGGCACGTGCTCGCGCGACGGCGGCGAGCCCCACAGCGCCAGCGCCACGAACGCCCCGGCACCGCCCGGCGAACCCGTGACCGCGAGCACGTCGCCGTCCCGCGCACCCGAACGCCGCCACGCCGCGTCGCGCGCGCACTCGCCGAACAGCGTGAGCGTGGCCGAGAACGTGTCACCCGAGGACAGGTTGCCGCCCACGATCGCGGCCCCGTCGGCCGCGAGCGCGTGCGCGCACGCATGCTCGAACGCCGCGGCGGCCGCCGGGGTCCACGACGCCGGCAGCACGAGCGCGAGCACCGCCCAGCGCGGTCGCGCACCCATGGCCGCGAGGTCCGACAGGTTCGCGGCCGCGAAGCGCGAGCCCGCCTCGGTCGGCGAGCACAACTCGCGTCGGAGATGACGCCCCTCGACGAACGTGTCGGTGGTCACCACGAGGTCGTGGCCCGGCGTGGGGCGCAGCACCGCGGCGTCGTCGCCGGGGCCCACCACCACGCCGTCGCCCGCCGGCAGCGCGGCGACGATGGCGCGGATGCGCTCGAACTCGCCGACCGGGTCAGGCATGGCGTTCCGACCCTGCGGGCGCGAGGCGCAGCAGACCGAACACGAACGCGGCGACCACCGCGCAGGTCGCACCGAACGCGAACGGGGCCGCGGGCCCGACGTGCTGCCACAGCAGGCCCGCGATGACGCTGGCGGGCAGCAGCGCGCAGCCCACGGCAGCGTGGTACGCGCCGTACGCGCCAGCGCGGCGCGTGCGGGGCACGAGGTCGGCGACGAGGCTGCGCGCCTGCCCGTCCACCAGCGCGATGTGCACCGCGAGCAGCGCGAACGCGACCAGCGCGCCCGTGCGCGACGGCACGAACGCCGCCACCCCGTACGCCACGGCGTACAGCGCATAGCCGGTGAGCAGCAACGGGCGGCGACCGATGCGGTCGGAGAGCCCGCCGAACGGCGTGGCGAGCGCGGCCGCGAGCAGGTTGTAGCCGAGATAGATCAGCGCCACCTCGCCGACCCCGAACCCGACGCCGCCCGCGCGCAGCAGCAGGAACGCCATGCTGGAGTTGCCGAGCTGGAACAGCACGTCGGCGATCACGAACCGCCGGAACCCGCTCCCGAGCGGGGTGCGGTCGGCGGCCGGACGCGAGGTCACGGCGCGCGGTGCGGGCGGGCGCACGAGGAACCACAGCGCCACGACCGCGAGCACGGCGGGTACGGCCGAGACCAGGAAGATGCGGCGGTAGGCCTCGCTGCCCGCCGACTCCCAGTGCGCGAGCAGCCACCACGCGAGCAGCGGCCCGAGTGCGGCGCCGAACGTGTCCATGGCGCGGTGCACGCCGAACGCCATGCCGACCTCGGCATCGGGCACGGAGTCGGCGAGCAGCGCGTCGCGCGGCGGGTTGCGCATCGCCTTGCCCACGCGATCCCCGAAGCGCAGCGCGAGCAGCGCCGGCCACGTCGCCACCAGACCCATGAGCGGCTTGCACAGCGTCGAGAGCGAGTAGCCCGCGAGCACGAGCGGTTTGCGGCGTTCGGGCGTGTCGGCGATGCGGCCCGAGACGAGTCGCAGCAACGACGCGGTCGCCTCGGCGAAGCCCTCGAGCAACCCCAGGCTCGCCATGGAGGCGCCGAGCGTGGCGGTGACGAAGAGCGGCATCACCGGCACCAGCATCTCGCTCGAGACGTCGGTGAGGAACGACGTGATCCCCAGCGCGAACACGTTGCGCGGCAGGCCCGCGATGCGGTCGGGGGCGGGCGCGGCGCGCTCCGGGGTCTCGCTCACGGGCTCCTCGTGCGGCGCGCGGCCGGCTCGGTTCGGGGTGGGACGCGATGCGGCCCGGACCCACGCGGGGTCCGGGCCGCCCATCCTAGCCCAGCCGGGTGCGCGGGCGTCAGTCGATCGCCTTCACCTCGATCGGCCCCAGCCCCTCGAGCTCCTTGGCGGCGAGCGCGCCATTCGTGACCACGAGGAGGCGCAGGTCCTTCGTGCAGAAGTGGGTGCGCAGCACGCGCCGCACGTCGTCGAGCGACACCGCCGCGATGCGGTCGGGGTAAAGGGCGATGAAGTCCTGCGGCAGGCCGAAGAACTCGACGTCGGCGATCTCGCCCGCCAGCTCGTCGGGCGACTGCAGCCCGAGCGGGAACTGGCCGCGCAGGTAGTTGCGCGCCTTGTCGTGCTCGGCCGTGGTGGGGCCCTCCTCGACCAGCTTCGTGACCTCGGCGAGCACCGCGTCCACGCACTTCCGCAGCTTCTCGTTGCGCGTGAACGTCTGGATGCGGAACGCCCCGGCCGCGCGATAGGTCTGGAACCGCGAGCTGATGTTGTAGGTGAGGCCCTGCTCGACGCGGATGGAGTTCACGAGCCGCGACGTGAAACCCGCGCCCAGGATGGTGTTCGCGACCTGGATCGCGTACCAGTCCGGGTGCCCGCGCGGCACCGACGGGCAGATCATGCGGATCTGCGACTGGGTCTGCTCGGGCTTGTCCACGACGCGGATCGAGAGACCCGGCGTGGGCGAGGCCGGTCCGTAGGGCTCGGCCGCGGGCACGGGGCCTCCGGGCTTCCAGCCCGCGAACGCGCGCCGCAGCGACACGAGCAACGCCCTGGGCTCGACCGCCCCCACCACCACGAGCACCGACCGCTCGGGCGTGACGAAACGGCGATGGAAGTCGAGCACGTCGTCGCGCGTGACGGCCGACAACCCGGACTCCCAACCGATGGCCGGGTGCGCGAGCGGACTGCCCTCGCCCCAGAACCAGTGCGCCAGCGCGTTCTCGGCGACCACCGAGGGCTCGCTCTTGGCCGAGGCGATGGCGCCCAGCGTCTCGTCCTTCTTGCGCGCGAACTCCTCGGCCGCGAACGACGGCGACACGACGACGTCGCGGAACAACTCGAGGCCGAGCGGCAGGTCCTTGGCCAGCACCTCGCACGACACGGTGAGCTGCTCGGCTCCCGCGGTGGCGGACAACTCGCCGCCCACGAACTCGATGGCCTCGGCGAGCTCCTGCGCACCACGAGGCCCCGCGCCCTGCGTGAGCAGGTCGGCGGTCAGGCGGGCGAGGCCCTCACGGCCCTTGGGGTCCTGCACCGAACCGGCGCGGGCCACGAGGCGCAGGTCCACGAGCGGCAGGCGGGAGGACGGCACGATGACGACGCGCAGACCGTTGGGCAGCGTGGCGCGCACGGTCGCGCTCGCGCCCCCGGACTTCGCGGCCGTCCTCGACTGCCCCGCGGCGGGGGCGGCCAGCAGCGCGACGGCGAGGCCGCACGACACGACGGACGACAGGATGCGGCGGATCATCGCTGGGCCTCCTTCCCCACTTCGAGCGGCGTCAGGAACGCGACCGTGCGGCGCTGCGAGTCGAACACCTCGCGCGCGACGCGGCGGCAGTCCTCGGCGGTCACGGCGCGGTAGCGCTCGATCGCCCCGAACATCCTGCGGTAGTCGCCGTGTACGTGCTCGTAGAAGCCGAGCGTGCGACCGGCGCCGTTGTTGGTCTTGAGGTTCTGCACGAACTGCGCCTCGGCCTGGTTGCGCGCCTTCTGCAGCTCGCGCTCGCTCGGGCCCTCCTTCGCGAGCCGCTCGATCTCGGCGTACAGCGCGCGCTCGCCCGCGGCCAGCTCCTGGCCCGGCTTGAGCTCGACGAAGAACTCGAACAGACCCGGCTCGAGCCCGGCGCGGTAGCCGGCGTTGGCCGAGAGCGCGATCTGCTGGTCGTAGACGAGCGCCTGGTGCAGGCGCGACGACTCACCGCCGGCGAGCACGAGCGAGAGGACGTCGAGCGTCCACTGGTCGTCGCTCTTCACGCCGGGTGCCTTGTAGCCGACCGCGAACGACACGTTCTCGGCCGGATGCCGCACCTCGGCGCGACGCTCGCCCTTCTGCTCGGGTTCGCTGTTGACCGGTGCGGGCGGCGGCGTCTGCGCGGGCAGCGAGCCGAACCAGTGCTGGATGCGCGCCTTGGCGTGCGCGACGTCGAAGTCGCCCACGAGCACCAGGATGCAGTTGTTGGGCGCGTAGTAGGTGCGGAAGTACTCCAGCATCTCGTCGCGCGTGATGCGCTCGAGGTCCTTCATGTAACCCACGACGGGCCAGCCGTAGGGCGAGGCCTGGAATGCGGTCGTGTACAGCGCCTCGTCGAGCAGCCCTGAGACCGAGTTGTCGGTGCGGAAGCGGCGCTCCTCGCGCACGACCTCGACCTCGCTCTTGAGGATCGCAGGCTCCATGAGCAACTCGCGCATGCGATCCGAGTCGAGCTCCATCATGGTGTCGAGCGCGTCGGGGCCACCCTCCTCGTAGTACGCGGTCATGTCGTAGCTCGTGAACGCGTTCGAGTAGGCGCCGCGCGACTCGAGCCGCCGGTCGTACTCCTTGGGCGGCACGTTGCGCGAACCGTTGAACATCATGTGCTCGAAGAAGTGCGACAGACCGGTGATGCCCTGGCGCTCGTTGCGCGAACCGACCTTGAACCACTGCCAGAAGCAGACCGCGGGCACGGTGCGGTCCTGACGCAGGATCACGGTGATGCCGTTGTCGAGCGTGTAGCGCTCGACCGGCCACGACTCGGGCGTGAGCGCGGGCGCGGTCGGGGACGCGGCCCGCGGCGCGGCGGCCGCGGGAACGGCGAGCGCGACGGCGAGGAGCAGGAGCGGGAGGATGCGGCGCGACATGGGACCTCCGAGGAGTGGACGGGTGGCAGGAACCGCCACAGGACTGTGGGACAGGCGCGGCAAGCGCTCAAGCGGCCACCACCGGAGGGCGGGCCGGGGACACGGACGCGCGTGAGCGGGCGCAGGGACACCTGGCGCGGGTGGGGTGGTTCGGGACTCGGACGCGGGCGGGCGGGCGCGGGACACGGACGCAGGCGGGCGGGCTCGGGCGACGCGGGTGGGGCGGTTCGGGGATATGGACGCGAACGGAACGGTTCGGGCCCCGGGTCGCTAGTGAGGGTAGTTCAGAACGCGGACGCGGGCGGGGCGGTTCGGGCGCCCGGGCGCGAGCGGTTCCGGCACCCGGGCGCGACCGGGTCCGGGCGGGCACCCCGGGCCATGGGTGGTACCCGATGGACCCCCGTGGGTGATTCACAATTGGCACCTCGCGGGAGAACGCGCTAGCTTGCTGTCCATGAACGACACCCTCACCACTCCGGCCCCGGCGACCGCACCGCCCGCTCTCGCGGACGATCCGGTCGCGCTCCGCATCCGTCAGCTGCGCATCTCGCAGGGCCTGTCGTACAAGAAGCTCTCGGATGCCGCGGGCGGGCTCGCGACCTCGTTCCTGTTCAACATCGAACACGGTCGCAAGGTGCCTGGCGAGGACGTCGCGGTGCGCATCGCGAACGCGCTCGGTGACGGCGCGTACGAGCAGGTGTACCGCGCGTGGGCGCGCGTGAAGAGCCGCGGCCGCAACGGTCGCGCCGATCACGAGGCCATGCTGGGAGCGTGGGAGCGTCTGCGTTCGGGCTTCGAGCGCACCGACGCCGAGCACGGCGCGAGCTCGGGCAGCGCGACCGGCGAGGCCGCCGATGCCGCGCCCGGCCGTCTGCGTGTGCCGGTGCTCAACAGCGCGGTCGATCCCGGTGATGGCGTGCGTCCCGGCGCCGAGTCGGTGGTGAACCAGTTGAGCCTCGACCCCTCGCTCTACGGCCACGACGCCGCGCTCGCGCGCGAGCGCTTCGCGCGCCTGCGTCGTCCGTTCGCGTTCCCGCTCGACGCCACGCAGGCGGCGCGCGTCACCGGACTGCCCGCGGGCTACCTCGCGGTGGTCACGCGCGAGCCGCTCGACGCGGTGGACGCCACGGCGGCCTACGTGGTGCGCGCGGCGGGACGACTCGAGGTGGTGCCGGCCTCGGCGCTCGAGGGCGCCGCGCCGCCGGACGCCGTGCGTGCGGCCGGACTCGCGGATCCGTCGGCGCTGCGCGCCGCGCTCGTGGGTCGCATCGACCTGCTCCTGCCCGACGTCCGTCAGTGAGATGACCCGGGTCGCGCCGGTCGCGGTCCGCGTCCTACTCCTCGCCACGCTTCTCGCGGCAGGTTGTGCGCGCGACACCGGCGTGCGCGGCTCCGGCACGATCGAGATGGACGAGATCGACGTCTCGTCGCTGGTCGGGGGCCGACTCGTGCGGCTCGCGGTCGCCGAAGGCGACACCGTGCACGCCGGCGACACGCTCGCCGTGCTCGACCGCGGCGAGGTCGCGGCCGAGGTCGCGGCCCAGGCCGCGCAGGCCGAGCGCGCCGAGTCGCAGGCGCGCGACCTGCAGCAGGGCTCGCGCCCCGCGGAGCTCGTGATCGCGCGTGAGCAGTGGCGCGCCGCCGACGCGGAACTGCGGCTCGCGCGCCTGTCGTTCGAGCGCACCGAGACCCTGGTGCGCAGCGGCGTCGCCGCGCAGGCCGACCTCGATCGCGCGCGCACCGCGCGTGACGCCGCCGAGGCGCGCGCCACCGCTGCCCGCGAGCAGGTCGAGTTGCAGGAGGAGGGCTACCGGCGCCAGCAGGTGACCGCCGCTCGCCAGGGTGCGGCCGCCGCACTCGCACAGTTGGCCGGGGCGCGCAGTCGTGCGAGCGAGCTCGTGCTCACCGCGCCGCGCGACGGCGTGGTGCTGCTCGTCACGCACCAGACCGGCGAGCTCGTCGCGCCCGCGGTGCCCGTGCTCACGCTCGGCGACCCCGACTCGCTGTGGATGCACGTGTACGTGGCCGCCCCGCGCCTGGAGCAGGTGCGGCTCGGCGCCGCCGCCGAGGTCACCCCCATCGGGGGGAGCAAGCCCTACCCGGCGCGCGTCCTGAGCATCGCGCACGAGGCCGAGTACACGCCGCGCGCCGCGCTCACCGAGGAGGAGCAGGCGAACCTCGTGTTCGCGGTGAAGCTGGCGATCGCGCGCTCCGCGGGCTCGCTCAAGGCGGGCCTGCCCGCCGACGTGCGCATCCTCCCCGCACCGTGAGCGACGAGCCCCGCACCGAGGTGGTGGTCGTCCGCGACCTCGCCAAGCACTTCGGGGCCGTGAAGGCGGTGGACGGCGTGTCGTTCGACATCCGCCGCGGCGAGATCTTCGGCATCCTGGGCCCCAACGGCAGCGGCAAGACCACCACCATCCGCATGCTGTGCGGCCTCATGCGCCCGAGCGGCGGCGTGGCCGTGGTCGCGGGCGCCGATGTGGGGCGTGAGCCCGAGTTGGTGAAGGCGCGCATCGGCTACATGTCGCAGGCGTTCGGGCTGTACCGCGACCTCACCGTGGACGAGAACCTGTCGTTCTACGGCGGCGTGTACGGGCTGGGGATCGCGCTGCGCGACCGGCTCGCGTGGGCCAAGCAGGCGATGCGCCTGGGCGAGCTCGGCGGTCGGCTCGCCGGCGTACTCTCGGGCGGGCAGAAGCAGCGGCTCGCGCTGGCGTGCGCCATGATGCATCGCCCCGAGGTGGTGTTCCTCGACGAGCCCACGGCCGGCGTCGATCCAGCCGCGCGCCGCCTGTTCTGGACCATCATCCGCGAGCGCGCCGCCGAGGGCGTGACACTCATCGTCACCACGCACTACATGGACGAGGCCGAACGCTTCGACCGGCTCGTGTTCCTGTCGCGCGGGCACCGCGTGGCGCTGGGTTCGCCCGCCGAGGTGAAGGCGCAGTTCGGCACCGGTCGGTCGCTCGAGGACATCTTCGTCGCGCTGCAGGAGGACGAGGCGTGAACCTCGAACGCGTCCGCACCATGGTGATGAAGGAGTTCGTGCAGATGCGGCGCGACCCCGCGACGCTGCGGCTCATGCTGATCGTGCCGGTCATGCAGCTCCTCATCTTCGGGTTCGCGATCCGCACCGAGGTGCGGCACCTGCCCACCGTGGTGCTCGACGAGAGCCGCACCGCGCAGAGCCGCGCGTTCGTCGAGAAGCTGCTCGCGACCGGCAACTTCCGGGCGGGCCCGCAGGTCGGGTCCTACGCCGCCGCCGTCGCCGAGGTGGACGCCGGGCGGGCACGCGCCGCGATCGTCATCCCGCCGTCGTACGCCCGCGACCTCGCGCGCGGCCGGCCCACCACCGTGCAGGTGCTGGTGGACGCCAGTGACCCCACGGCCTCGCAGGCCGCCATTGGCGCGGCCCAGTTGGTGGGCCAGCGCACCAACCTCGAACAACTCGCGCGCCGCGGGGGCGGCGTGCAGCCACCCGTGGACGTGCGCGTGCGGCCGCTCTACAACCCCGCGCTCCGCAGCGCGGTGTTCATCGTGCCGGGCATCATCGGCATGATCCTCTCGAACATCCTCATCATCATCACCGCGCTCTCCATCGTGCGCGAGCGCGAGACCGGCACCCTCGAGCAACTCATCGTCACCCCGCTCGCGCGCTGGGAGATCATGATCGGCAAGATCGCGCCCTACGTGCTCGTGGGCTACGTGCAGATGACGACCGTGCTCGTCGTGGGCGCGACCGTGTTCCACGTCCCCGTGCGCGGCCCGCTGCTGGCGCTCTACGGCGCGTCGTTCCTGTTCATCGTGGCGAACCTCGGGCTCGGGCTGTTCATCAGCACGCTCGGCCGCAACCAGGCGCAGGTCACGCAGACCGCGTTCCTGTTCCTGTTGCCCAACGTGCTGTTGTCGGGCTTCATGTTCCCGCGCGAGGCCATGCCGGCCGCGGCGCAGGCGGTGGGCGCGCTGCTGCCGCTCACCTACTACCTGCAACTCATCCGCGGCATCGTGCTCAAGGGCAACGGCCTGCTCCAACTCTGGCCGCAGATGCTCGCGCTCGCGGGGTTCGCGGTCGCGTTCTTCGTGTTCGCCACCCGGCGCTTCTCGAAGACGCTGGAGTGAGGGGCGAAGGCCCCGGAGCCGACCGCATGGAACTGGTGCGACGAGACGAGGTGCGACCGCAGGCCCCGGCCGGGCCCGGCGAGGGCGTGGACGCCTACCGCGTACTGTTCCCCATCGGCGCCGTGGCCGCGATCGCGGCGCTGGTGCCGTGGATGCTGCTGCCGTTCGCCGCTCAACCGTGGTGGCCGCGCGCGCTGCATCCGGGCTGGCCCGGGCTCTCGCACCCCTCGCTCATGGTGCAGGGCTTCGAGGCCGCGTTCGTGGCGGGCTTCCTGCTCACCGCGATGCCCGCGTTCACGCACGGCCCGCGCGCCTCGCGACGCGAGGTGCTGACCGCCGCCGGGACGTGCGGCGCGTTCGTGGTGATGCGCGTGCTCGGTGTTCCCGGGGCCGCGTTCGCGTTCCTCGCCACCCTGCTCGTGCCCGCGCTCGCGGTGCTGCGTCGCGTCCGGCCCGGGGCCGCCGCACCGCCCGAGGAGTTCCTGCTCGTGGCCACGGGCATGGCGCTGGGGATCGCGGGCGGGGTCGTGCAGGCGCTCTCCGAGGTCGGCGTGCTGCCGCCGCAGGCCGCCCGCCTCGGCATGCGCTGCGTGTCGCTGGGGCTGCTGCCGGCGCTCGTGCTGGGGCTGGGAGGCCTGCTCGTGCCCACGTTCTCGCGCGTGCGGGACCCGCTCGAGATCGTGGGGGTCGCGCGGGCCGGGAACCGTCCGCGACGGCGCGCGTTCGCGCTCTCGATCGCCGCCCTGCTCGTGCTCGCGCTCAACCTGGAGTTCGCGGGGCTCGGGACCGCGGGCGGCGTGCTGCGGGCGATCGCGGTGCTCGCCGGCACGCTGCTCGCCTGGAAGATCCACCGCGCACCCGCGGACCCCGACCGCCTGTCGCGCGCGCTGCGGGCATCGGGGTTCGCGCTGGCCATCGGCTTCACCACGGCCGCGCTGGTGCCGGCCTGGCGGGTCGAGGCCTGGCACGTCGCGTTCGTGGGCGGCTACGCGCTGCTCACCCTCTCCATCGGGACGCGCGTGGTGGTGTCGCACGGCGGCCACGCCCGCAGCGAGGAGCGGGTGGTGCTGTCGCGCCGCGTGCTCACGGGACTCGGGCTCGCGGTGCTGGTGCGCGCCCTCGGCCCCATCGCCGACCCGGCACGCGCCACCACCTTCCACGCGCTGGCGGCCGCGCTGGCGGTCGGGGCGATCGGCCTGTGGTTGCGCGCGGCGTGGCCGCGCGTGCGTCACACGCGGCGCCCCGTCGTGATGCCGGGGCCCGCGCGCGACTGACCGCTCAGGTGCGGTCGAACTCGCCCAAGCCCTCGTCGGCGTGGTGCTTGATGATGCGTGCCTCGGCGATGAACACGACCTCCTCGGCGATGTTCGTGGCGAGGTCACCGATGCGTTCGAGGTTGCGGCCCACGAGCACCAGCGTCATGGAGCGCTCGACCTGCTGGGGGTCGGCGATCATGCGGCTCATCAGCTCGGCGAACATGTGGCGGTTGAGGTCGTCCACCTCGTCGTCGCGCTTCACCAACTGACGCGCCGCCTCGGGGTCACGGCGCACGAAGGAGTCGAGCGCGTCACGCAGCATGCCGATCGAGCGCTCCGCGAGCGCCGGGAGGTCGGCGATGGGCCGCACCGCGGCCTTGCCGGCCAACCTTTTGGCGCAGCCCGCGATGTTCACGGCGTGGTCGCCCACGCGCTCGAGCTCGTTGGAGATCTTGAGCGCCGAGGTGATGAGACGCAGGTCGCGAGCGAGCGGCTGCTGGAGCGCGAGGAGCTGGATGCACGACTCCTCGATGTCGATCTCCATGCGATCGATGACCTTGTCGTCCACGAACACCTCGTCGGCCAGAGCCGGGTCGCGGCGCATGAGCGCCTCGACGGCCTTGCGGACGATGCTCTCGGAGCGGCCGCTCATGAGGAGCAGCTGCTCGTTGAGGTTCGCGATTTGCTCGTCGAAGTGACGGTGCATGGTGGGGTTCCCCGCGCGCCACGAAGCGCGCCGAAGGGGCCTCGGCTCAGCCGAATCGGCCCGTGATGTAGTCCTCGGTCAGCTTCTGCCCGGGGCTCGTGAACACCTTGCGCGTGCCGTCGAACTCGACGAGTTCGCCCTGCAGCATGAAGGCGGTGAGGTCGGAGATGCGGGCGGCCTGCTGCATGTTGTGGGTGACGACGACGATGGTGTAGCGGCCCTTGAGCTCGAGCACGAGCTCCTCGATGCGCGCGGTCGCGGTCGGGTCGAGTGCCGAGGCGGGCTCGTCCATGAGGATGACCTCGGGGTCCACCGCGAGGCAGCGCGCGATGCACAGGCGCTGCTGCTGGCCACCCGAGAGTTGGAGCGCCGAGCGGTCGAGCCGGTCCTTCACCTCGTCCCACAGCGCGGCGCGCTTGAGGCTCCGCTCGACGCGCTCCTCGATCTCGTTGCGGTCCTTCATGCCGAGCATGCGCAGCCCGAACGCGACGTTCTCGAGGATGCTCTTGGGGAACGGGTTCGGCCGCTGGAACACCATGCCGACGCGGCGGCGCAACTCGACCACGTCGGTGGTGGGCGCGGACACCTCCACCCCGGACACCGACATCGTGCCCCGCGTGGTCACGCCGGGGATGAGGTCGTTCATGCGGTTGAACGAGCGCAACAGCGTGCTCTTGCCGCAACCCGACGGCCCGATGATCGCGGTCACGCTGCCGCTGGGGATGTCGAGCGACACGCCCTTGAGGGCGTGGTGCGTCCCGTAGTGGAGGTGGAAGTCGCGCGCGGCGAGCCGCACCGGCGCGGCCGGGCCCGCGGACGATTCGCGCTGCGGCACGATCGGCCGCGCGGTCGGCACGGGGGTCGAAGGGGTGTCCACGGTCACGTCAGCCTCTCCCCATCAAGCGGGCGCGCAGCCGGGCGCGCAGCAGGATGGCGGTCAGGTTCAACAGGAACGTCAGGAGCAGCAGCACCAGCACGGTGCCGTACAACAGCGGTCGCGTGGCGTCCACGTCGGGGGACTGCGTCGCGAGCACGAAGATGTGGTAGCCCAGCTCCATGAACTGGTCGGTGGGCAGCATGGGCAGGAACGGCAGGAAGTACGCGGCGCCGGTGAACAGGATGGGCGCGACCTCGCCAGCCCCGCGGGCGACCGCGAGGATGGCGCCGGTGAGGATACCCGGCATGGCCTGGGGCAGGAGCACGTGCCGCACCGTCTGCCAACGCGTCGCACCGAGCGCGAGCGAGGCCTCGCGCTGGTCGCGCGCCACGGTGCGCAGGGCCTCCTCGGTGGTGACGATGACGACCGGCAGGTTGAGCAGGGCCAACGTGAGGGAGGCCCAGATGAGCGCGGGCTGCCCCCACACCACGTCGAGTCCCATGGCGCGATCCATCTCGCGGCCGATGAACTGGATGAAGAACCCGAGACCGAACAGGCCGTACACGATGCTCGGCACGCCCGCCAGGTTGTGGACCGCGAACCGCACCGCGCGCGTGAACCACGCGTCCTGGTTGGCGTAAAGGTGCAGCCACACCGCCGCGCCGACGCCGAACGGCACCAGCGCGATCACCATGAGCACGACGAGCAGCACGGTGCCGTAGAGGGCCGGGAAGATGCCGCCCTCGGTCATGCCGTTGCGCGGCTTCCCGGCGAGGAACTCCCACGTCACGGTGCTCCAGCCGTTCCATGCGATGTCGCCCAGGATGACGGCGACCATGAGCACGATGAGCAGGGCCGCGAACCCCGAGAGCGCGGTGAACGACGCCCCCGCGAGGTCGAAGCGACGGCCGCGCGCCGCCCACGGCGCGGTCGTGGCCACGGGGCGCGCCGGGTCGATCGCGCTCATGAGCCCGCCAGCCGCTTGCGCAGCCGCTCCACGAACGCACCCGCCGCCACGTTGATGAGGAACGTCACGGTGAAGAGCAGGGCCCCGAGGAAGAACAGGGTCGAGTAGTGCGGGCTGCCCACGACGACCTCGGCCAATTCGGCCGCGATGCTGGCGGACAGGGTGCGCACCGAGTCGAACGGGTCGGCCGAGTGGATGGCCGCGTTGCCCGAGGCCATGAGCACGATCATGGTCTCCCCGACCGCGCGCGCGAGCCCCAGCAGCACGCCGGCGGCCACGCCGGCCGAGGCCGCGGGCAGCGAGACGTGCCAGGCGGTCTGCCACGCGCTCGCCCCGAGCCCGAGCGAGGCCTCGCGGTACGAGCGGGGCACGGC
>JBJTRI010000082.1:0-4907 GCA_046076045.1 bacterium | reverse complement strand
GAGCTTCATGATGGAGCCCTTGCCGAACTGCTTCTCGATCTGCTGCAGGGCGAGGTCGAGCGCCTTCGACCGTTCCTTGGCGTTGGGCGGCGGGTTGAAGTTCATGTCTGCGTCTCCTTCGCAGGGGCTGCGTCACGAGTGTGGGGATACGGGTCGCCGAGGGGGCCCGGGGGGCTTTCGACGGGGGCCGTACTGTTGACGCCGGGCATACTACACATTTGGGCAGTAATGGGGAAGTGGAATCTTCACTTTCTCGCAACGCATTCAGCCACAATGCTTTGAATCAAGCCCTGCAGGCGCGGACCGCCCCGGCGACGTCGTGCCCGGGAGGTCGAACACCTCGGAGGAGGCGCAGCACCGCGACGCATACCGCCACGGCACGGACCACCCCCGCACGCCCCACCCCAGCGACCTCCGGCCGCCCCGCTCGGGCGGGTCCGGGGGTCAGCCCAGCATGGCCTCCGCGAGCGGCTCGTAGACCGATCCACCCTTGGACAGCGTGCTGCTCACGAGCACCATGCGGTCCACCTGGAAGCGCGCCTCGGGCGCGGACGCCTCGATGAGGCGCGCGGTCCAGTCGGCCGCGGTGCGCACGCGGCCCACCGTGAGGTGCGGCTCGAACGACTCCTCGGGCGGCTCGAACCCGGCGCGCGCGAGCGCCTGCTCGAGCGACTCCGACAGGAGGCGCATGCCCTCGGCGCCCTGCAGCAGCCCCAGCCACAGCACGCGGGCGCGCTTGGCCGTGGGGAACGCGCCGAACCCGCCGATGGCGGCCCCGAACCTCGCGTGCGCCGAGGCCGCGGTGCGCATGGCCTCGACCGCGCGCGCGCGCAGGGTGTCGTCGGCGTCGCCGAGGAACCGCATGGTGAAGTGCAGGTTCTCGGGCTGCACCCACGACACGCCGTCACCGGGCGCGCGCAGGGGCGCGACCGCGGCGTGCACGGTGCGCTGGATCTGGGACGGTGGGAACACGGCGATGAACAGGCGCATCGCGCGGCAGATTACACGGGCGGCCGTGCGCCCGCACCCCACCGGCGCGGTCGGGTCAGGACCGCTCGTCGGCGTCGAGGAACCGGGCCCGCTCGGCGGGACCGGGCACCCGGCAGGCGGCCAGCGTGCCGAACACCGCGCGCCGGCGCGCGGCGGTGAAGCCGTACACCGCGTCGCGCAGCGGGCGCGGCACCACGCGCAGCGCCCGCACCGCCCGCCACGGTCCGCCCAACAGCGCCAGGCACTCGATCACCGCGTCGCTGTGCGCCCACACGCGGCCCTCGTGCACCAGCAGCACGCTCGCGGGCTGTGCGGCGGGGTCGGCTCCGACCGAGGCGATGCACGCGTCGGCGGCGGCCGAACCGCGGGTCGCGAACCGCAGCACCGCGCCACGGTCGCGGCGCAGCAGCCATTGGATGCCGGCGTCGCAGAACGCGCACAGGCCGTCGTATACCACCACCGGGGCCGACGCGCTCACTCGAAGTCCGGGTCGAGCGGTAGCCCGTCGAGGTGGCGGCGCAGCATGTCGAGCGCCGTCTGTACGGCGCGCTCGCGGATGGTGGTGCGCGTGCCCTGGAAGTGGTGCACGCGCACCGCCTCACCGAGCTCGGACGAGACCGCGATGAACACGGTGCCGACGGGCTTCTGCTCGCTGCCGCCCTCGGGCCCCGCGATGCCGGTGATGCCCACGCCGACCTGGGTGTGCGCACGCTCGCGCGCCCCACGCGCCATCTGCTCGGCGATCGGGGCGCTCACCGCACCGTGCACGGCGAGGTCGGCCTCGGACACCCCGAGCAACTCGAACTTGGACAGGTTGGAGTAGGTGACGAAGGCGCGATCGACGTAGCGGCTCGAGCCCGCGACGTCGGTGAGCCGCTTGGCGAGCAGCCCGCCGGTGCACGACTCGCCCACCGCGATCCGCCAACCGCGCTCGGCCAGGCGCTCGCCCACCACCTCCTCGATCGACTGGCCACCCTCGGCGTAGATCACGCCGCGAACGCGCTCCGACAGCTCGGCGTAGGCGCGCTCGGCCGTCTCGCGCACCTGCACGGCGTTGGGGTCGGCCACCGTCACGCGCAGGTCCACGCCGAACCAACTCGGCAGGTACGCGAGCGAGGCGCCCACCCACGAGTCGGGCAACGCCCCGATGCGCTCGTGCAACTGGCTCTCGAACCGCCCGAACGTGCGCAGGGTGAAGCACTCGACGCGCAGACCGCTGCGCTCGCGCAGCCACGGCACCACCGCACCGCGCGCCAGCGCCTCGAGTTCCGAGGGCGGACCGGGGAGCAGGATGACGGGCTTGCGGCGGTACTCGAGCAGGATGCCGGGGGCGGCGCCCACCGGGTTCGGCCACAGCTCGGCGCCGCGCGGCACGAGCGCCATGGTCTCGACCGAGTTCGGCAGCTTGCGGCCCGCCTTGCGCGCGCGCTCGCGGATGTGGCCGAGCGTGCCCTCGTCGAGCTGCAACGGACGCTCGAGCGTGGTGGCGACCGCCTTGCGCGTGAGGTCGTCGGGCGTGGGGCCGAGGCCGCCGGTCATGATGACGCCGTCGGCGCGCGTCAGGGCCTGCTTGAGCGCGCTCGAGATGGCCTCGACCGTGTCGCCCACCGTGGTGTGCCAGCCCACCACCACGCTGGCCTCCTCGAGCATGCGAGCCAGCGTGACGAAGTTGGTGTCGAACGTGCGGCCCGACAGGACCTCGTTGCCGATGGTGACGATCTCGATGCGCATGGCGGGCTCCCGCGGCGGAGGGTGCGACGGTGGAGCGCGGACTCTGCCGCAGCCGCACACGCGCGGCAAGACGGCCCGCCCGAGGCTCGCACCGCGGCTCGCCGAGGCTGCGGCGCGACCGTCCTCACGGGCGCGGCGGTGTCCCCGTGCCCGCTCCGGGGGGCGCGAACCCCTGCTGCGGTACGACCCGGACCGGGTAGCGGAACCGGAAGCAGGCGCGCCCCGCCTCGTGTCGCCAGAATGGCGACGGGCGGTCGCCCATGGGCCCGAGCGAGTCGGCCCGGTCGAACGTGGCGCACAGTTCGAAGGCCGAGCTGTCGGTGAGTGCGAACGCGTAACGCTCCCCGGTGACCGGGTCGGCGAGTCGGATGTCGGCGCTGGGGTCCATGCTCACCAGTTCGGTGAGGTCGGCGGGCGGCACCCCGAACTGGGCCCGGTAGCGTTGCACCGCCTGCGACAGCGCCTCGAGGTCGCGCAATCGCATGCGGTCGAGTTGCTCGAGCCGCACCCGGTCGGGCGCACCCGAGAGCCACAGCCCGAGCACCGTGGCAACCAGCGCCGATGCGGCCGCGATGCGCGCCAGCGCGGGCGCGCCGGCGAAGCGCGGGCCCTCGCCCTCGTCGTGGCGCAGGCCGCCCATGTAGTGCGTGAACGACCAGCCGGCGATCGCGCCCACCACCGCGGCGCGGGCCAGGAAGGTGGCGGTGAGCTGGCCGCGCAGCAGCCCCAGCACGACCGCGATGAAGTCCCCGATGAGCACGCACGCAGCCACGAACAGCGTGAGCCACGTGAGCCAGCGCCGCGGCCCCGAGGTGCGGCGTTCGGGGTCGGCCGCGATCGCGCGCCCGGTGATGCGTGCGACGAACAGGTGGACCGGCAGCGCCACGAGCAGCGTGGCGGTGGAGAATCGCACCATCTCGCGCAGGCGATCGACGCGCGGGTCGCCCCCGAACGCGAGCGGGTCGGGCCACGTGCGCTCGATGAGCGCGAACAGGATGGCGCCGACGTGGTAGGCGACCAGATAGAGCGACACGAACAGCACGAGGTGCAGGAACGCCTCGCGCGGCGACACCCCCACGCGGCGCCGCGGCACGGGAAGTCCGAGGCCCGCGTCGTGCCACGCCGCGAGCGCGGACTCGATCTCGTCGTCGGGCCAGCGCGCAGCGCGCAGCGCCGAGGCGACCTGCTCGCGCGACAGCCCGCGCGCGAGCGCGTCACGGACGAAGACGTGCAGGTCGTTGTTCATGGTCGCGAGCATGGGCCGGGGGGCGCGCGCAGGCAAGCCCGTGCGGCACGGTCCATGCGGAGTGGTCCCGGGGGTGCGACGCGCCTAGAGCAGCGTCCAGCCCAGCCGCGACTGCAGCAGAAGCAGGCCGTGCACCGCGAGACAGGTGGTGAGCCCGGCGATGGCGTCGTCGGCCACCACGCCGAACCCGCCCGGCAGGTGCTGCGCCTCGCGCGCGCCGAACGGCTTCCAGACGTCGAAGATGCGGAACAGCACGAACGCGGCCACGAACGCGCCGACGGTGTGCGGCACCAGCACGAGCGCGAGCGTCTGCCCCACCGCCTCGTCGATCACGATGGGGCCGGCGTCGTGGCCCAACTCGCGCTCGGCCTCGCCCGCGGCCCAGACCGCGACCGCGGTACCCAGCACGAACAGCACCGCGAACACCGGCAGCGACGGGACCGGCAGCCACCAGCCCACGAACGCCGTGAGCGCGCTGCCCACGGTGGCGGGCGCGAGCGGCGCGAACCCGGCGAACCCCAGCATGGCGAGCCAGGTCGCGGGACGCTTGGGCGGCGCGGACAGCCCCTTCTTGATGAGACTCAAGGGCGCGGCTTCGGCGGGGCCGGGGTGCGCACCGGACCGCCCGGCGCGGGTGGCGCGGGCGGTGCCGCCGGACGCGGCGGTCCCGCGAACGACGCGGCCGGACGCACCGGGGCAGCCGGGGTCGGCGCGGACGGTGCCGTCGCGGACGGTGGCGAGGGCGCGGGCGCTGCGACCGGGCGCGTGGGCGCGAGCGGGCGCGGCGCGGGCGGTGCCGCCGCAGAAGGGTGCGCTGGCGCGGGCACTGCGACCGGTCGCGTGGGCGTGAGCGGGCGCGGCGCAGGCGATGCCGCCGCTGAAGGGTGCGCTGGCGCGAGCGGTGCGACCGGGCGCGTGGGCGTGAGCGGGCGCGGCGCGG
>JBJTRI010000081.1:0-42054 GCA_046076045.1 bacterium | reverse complement strand
CTCCCCGACCGCGCGCGCGAGCCCCAGCAGCACGCCGGCGGCCACGCCGGCCGAGGCCGCGGGCAGCGAGACGTGCCAGGCGGTCTGCCACGCGCTCGCCCCGAGCCCGAGCGAGGCCTCGCGGTACGAGCGGGGCACGGCACGCAGGGCGTCCTCGGCCACCGTGAAGATGGTGGGGATCACCCCCAGCCCGAGCGCGATCCCGGCGCTCACCGCGTTGAGGCGCATGGGCGAGTTCGTGACCGCCTGCAGCCAAGACGCCAGCACCATGAGCGCGAAGAACCCGAGCACCACCGACGGGATGCCGGCGAGCATCTCGATCACCGGCTTGAGCACCTCGCGCACCCGCGGGGGCGCGAACTCGGCGCTGAAGACGGCGGCGAGCACGCCGAGCGGGACCGCGAACACCATCGCGACCAGCACGACCTTGAGCGTGCCCGAGAGCAGCGGCAGCAACCCGTACTTGGGCACGTCACCCACGGGCTGCCAGAGCGGGGTGGCGAAGAAGCCCGCGAGGCTCGACTCCTTCTGGGTCTCGGCGTCGGCCAGGATGGGCCACGCCTCGCGGAACACGAACACGACGATGAGCACGAGCCCCGCGACCGCCGAGAAGGCACAGGCGCGAAGGAGCGATTCGATGACCCGCTCGCGCACCAACTGGCGTCGGCGCGTGGGCGAGGGAGCGAAGGACGCGGGACTCGTGCTCAAGGCGCTCCTCACTTCACCGGGAAGTAACCGACCGCGACCGCGAGCTTCTGCCCGTCGGGCGACAGGATCCAGTCGATGAACCGCTTCGTGTCACCCGTCGGCGTCTTGCGCAGGTAGAAGTACAGGTCGCGCGCGAGCGGGTACTTGTTCGAGTTCACGTGCTCGGCCGTGGGCAGGTAGGCCGTGCTCTTCGCATCCGCCTTCATGGCCAAGTCGCGCACACCCTTGGCGTACGCGGCACCACCATACCCGATTCCGTTGGGGTCCTTGGCGACCGCGTTCACGACCGCGGCCGTGCCGGGCAGGGTCTGCACGCGCGGGGAGAAGTCACGCCCCCCGAGGACGTGGTCCTTGAAGAACGAGTAGGTGCCCGAGGAGTTCTCGCGACCGTAGAGGATGATGGTCGCCTCCTTGCCCCCCAGCTGCTTCCAGTTCGTGACCTTGCCCTCGTACACCAGCTTGAGCTGGTCGATCGTCAGATCCTGGATCGGGTTCGAGGGGTGGACGTAGACCGCGAGCCCGTCCTTGGCGACCGGGATCTCGACGCCCATGGTCTGGAAGCGGTCGCGCAGCTTGAGCTTCTCGTCCTGCTTCATGGGACGCGAGGACTGGCAGATGTCGGTGGTGCCGTTGATGAGCGCGGCGATGCCCGTGCCCGAGCCGCCACCCGTCACCATGACGATCTGGCCCGGGTTGGCGTTCATGTAGTTCTCGGCCCAGCGCTGGCCGAGGATGACCATCGTGTCGGAACCCTTCACCGTGATGCTCTTGCGCGCCACCGCGGGCGCGACCAGTGCGACGGCCATGAGGGCCGCCACCATCGGGATTCGCATGTTCATGGGGTGTTCGCCTCCGTGGGGACTAGAAACGGTGCTGGATCTGGAAGGTCCACAGGTCGTCCTCGGGATCCACCCAGCGAGGGCCCACCAGGGACTCGGTGCGGATGGCGTCGTAGGACACCGTGAAGCGGGTGAAGCCGTCGTAGAACGCGTTCAGGCCCAAGCTCCAGCGACGATACTGGTCATGAGCCGTGTTCGTGTTGGGGTCGTAGGTGTCGTAGCGCGCCACGGCCTGGAACCGCTCGCCCACGTTCTGCACCACCATCGCGTACCAGCCCAGCATGTCGGTCGCGAGGTGATCGGGGTCGGCACCGGCCTTCAGTAGACGCACCGGATTCGCGCTCGTCGGCGCCACCACGAGTGCCTTCACCGAGTCCGGGTTCACCTCGGAGCCCGCATAGTACTCGGCGCGGACCGAACCGCCACCGAGGGTGGGCAGCTCCCAGTAGGCCTGCGCGTCGAACCCGAGCCGGGTCTTGTCGGTGAGCGCGTCGGGGCCGGTGAGCGGCGTCAGTTGCTGGCCGTCGTACCACGACACCGCGGCGTCCCACACGCCCTGCGACCAGCGCACGCGGGCCAACAGGTCCTTGGCCTTCGTGGGGTCGGTCGTGGGGAAGTCGGCGCTGTTGATGCCGCCGCCATTGAGCACCGCGAGCGTGGTCTTGATCTGCGGCGTCCACTGGCTCTCGAGCTTCACGCCACGATCGCGCTCGCCCGAGAACAGCACGTTCTCGGCCCGCGACCGCTCGGGCAACTCGCGCACGCTCGAGGAGCGCTCGATCTCCCAGCCGAACGGGACGTTGAACTGCCCGATCGTGAGCTGGTGGTCGCGCGTCGGCGTCCACGGGTCGAACAGCGTCACGTAGCCGTCGAGCAGGCGGATCGTGCGGTCCTGCCCGCCGTCGAACGTGACCACGAACTGCGACAGCGGATTCGAGTCGTAGGTGAGCTTGACGCGCGCGCGGCGCACGTAGAACCGGGTCTGGTTGGGGACCGTCAGCGTGGCCGGCGACCCGGCGACGCGAACCGTGTCGGCGCTCGCGCCACTGAACTCGGTACGGGCCTGGAGGTAGCCCGAGAACTTGAAGCGCTTGAGCTTGTCGGTCTCGGTCTGGAGCGTCTGCAGCTGCTCGTTCAACCCCTCGAGCAGGCCCTCGACCTCGGTCCGGGTGACCGCGAGCGAGTCGGGGGAAACCGCTTCGTCCTCGGCGCGGACCACGCCGGGGGCGAGGAGCGCGAGGAGCGTGACGCAGGTGTACAGGGAACGCTTCAAGGGTTGGCCTCCGCGAATACGGGTTCGTCCACTGCGGATCGCGACCGCGTTCGCCTCGTGGGGCGAACCGGCGAGCCGCCGGGGTTCCGAGCGACTGGAGGTCATCCTGCGGGGGGATGCGTTTCGGCAACCCTCATGCGATGTTTCCGCGGTGTAACAAGACTCGCCGGAATCCATACCCCTCAATCGGACCCCTTGTGCCGATCGCGCCGGCGGGCCTCGAACGAACGGCGGCGCGCCTCCCGCAGGGTGGCGTCGGGATCCAACCCGGCAGCCCGGAGCGCGCCCGCCCATGACCCGAATAACCGGCGGGCGCGGGCATAGAGCGCGGCGTGGTCATGGTGGATGCGGAACAGGCTCCGTGCTTCGGCCAGGACGCGGACGCGCACCAACACCTCGTCCGCGGTCATCTCGAGCGGACGACCGCGCTTCCGGGGGGCGACATCGGTGGCGTCGAAGGGCGGTCGGGGCAAGAGGCCTGCGCGGGCGAGGGGGGCTCGATCGTCCCGGGCCTCACGACCCGGAGGGGCACCGCGAAGGTCGCCCGTGCGCTGTTTCCGAGGGGTTTCGGTCATGTGTCCGCCGGGCAATATGGGTCGGCCCGACCCTCGCCGCCGGCACTTGCGGCACCGACAGCGAGGTCGTGGCACTCGACGATCGTCCCTCGCGGAGCATGGCGTGGAGCAGGACACCGCGAACGCACGGGCCGCACCTTCCGGGAGCGGGACCCCTCGAACGCGGGCGAGGTCGATTCGTCTCGAGCGCGAGTCTCGCCGGGGAACCCTCACCGCGGCGTGTCGCTCACATCACGACGGTGTGAACTCGCAATGCTCAGCTGCGCGCTTCATGCGGCAACTCGACCCGGAACCGACTCCCCTGCCCCACGCGACTCGTCAGCGCGATCGTGCCGCCATGCAGCGCGACCGCGTGCTTCACGATCGCGAGTCCCAACCCGGTGCCGCCCTGAGCGCGCGAACGCGCCTTGTCCACGCGGTAGAAGCGCTCGAAGACGCGAGGTTGGTCCTCGTCCGGGATGCCGGGGCCCGTGTCGGCCACCTCGAGCCAGACGCGGCCCTCATCGGTCCCCACCGAGACCTCGACCCGTCCACGCTCGGTGTACTTGATCGCGTTCTCGACCAGGTTCGCGATCACCTGCGCCAGTCGCACGCGGTCGCCGACGAGTTCCACCGCGGGGCCCGGGACCAGCACGAGCTCGAGCCCCGAGCGTTGCGCGGCGTCCCGGAACAACGAGAGCGACTCGGCGGCGAGTGCGCGCAGGTCGAGGGGCTCGCGGCGCAGCGTCACGTCGGGCCGCTCCATCTCGGCCAGCGACAACAGGTCCTCGACCAGCGTCTGCAACTGCACCGCCTGGTCGCGGATCACGCGCACGAAGCGCTCGCGGTTCTCGGCATCGTCGAGCCCGCCCTCGAGCAACGTCTCGGCGTAGCCGCGCAGCGACGTGATGGGCGTGCGCAACTCGTGCGAGACGTTCGCGACGAGGTCCTGCCGCAGGCGCTGCAGCGCCTCGCTCTCGGACAGGTCGTGCAGCACCAACAGCACCACGCCGTCACCGAGCGGCGTGGCGGCGGCACGAGCCGGGCCCGTGCGCGTGGTCCACGGCTTGAGCTCGCGTTCGAGAGCGCGACGCTCGCGGCGTGCCGACTCGACCATGTCCAGCAGCTCGGGCACGCGCGTGAACTCGGACAACGGCGTCCCGGGCACGGGGCGGATCACGGCGTCGAGCAAGGCGGCCATGCGGTGGTTCACGTGCACCACGCGGTCCTGGGCGTCGAGCAGCGCCACGCCATCGGTCATGTGCGCGAGGATCGCCTCGCGGGCGTCGCGCTCCTGCTGCAGGGCGGCCAGCCGCGCATCGAGCTCGTCGCGCATGGCGTTGAGCGCCGACCCCAAGCGGCCGAGGTCGTCGGGGCCGTCCTCGGCGCGCACCCGACGATCGCCGCGGCCGATGCCGCGCGCCACGTCGCCGAGCCGACGCAGTCGCGCCGCGAACCGCTCACTCACGTAGCCGAGGACGAGCAGACAGGCCACCAGCGTGAGGGCCGCCGAGGCCAACGAGAGACGCGCCAGCGCATCCTCGAGGTGGCTGAGCATCCCCATGGGAACCGCCAAGCGCAGGACCGCGGCCTCCCCGCGTACGAACGGCACGGCCGCATACAGGTAGGGCTCGTGCAACGTCTCGGATCGGCGCACGTCGGAACCCGTCCGGCCTGCGAGTGCCGCGGCGACCTCGGGCCGGCCGGCATGGTTCTCCATGTCGGTGGCCCGACCGCGCGAGTCGGCGAGCACACGACCGTCGGTGGCGATCACCGTGACACGCAGCGCGAGGCGCGACTCGAGCGAGTCCGCCGCCCCCTGCCACCCGCCCTGCGGGTCGGGCACGAGCGTGCGCGCGACCTCGCCGGCGGTGCGCAGCGTCACCTCGACCTCGTGGGCGACCAGCCAGCGTCGCTGCGCATCCTGCTCGAAGGCCGCCAACAGGGCGACGGTGGTCGCCACCAACACCGCCGGGACGACGATGAGTCGAGCCCGCAGCGAGAGTCTCACTCGGTGCGCTCGTCGGAGACGAACTTGTAGCCCGAGCCGAGCACCGTCTCGATGCGATCGGCCGCGTCGCCGAGCTTCGCGCGCAGCCGGCGCACGTGCACGTCCACGGTGCGGGTCTCGCCCACGTAGTCGTAGCCCCACACCTTGCGCAGCAGCTCGTCGCGCGACAGCACGCGGCCCGGATGACGCACGAGGAACGCCAGCAGGTCGAACTCGCGCGGCGTGAGGTCGAGGCGCTGGTCGTGCAGGCGGGCCTCGCGCGCATCCACGTCCACGCGCAGGTCGCCCGCCTCGAGGGCGCGCGACAGGCCCGACGGGCTGGCGCGCCGCACCAGCGCCTTCACGCGCGCCACTAGCTCGCGGGGACTGAACGGTTTGGTGAGGTAGTCGTCGGCGCCGTGCTCGAAGCCGAGCAGCTTGTCCATCTCGGCCGATCGCGCGGTGAGCACGAGCACGGGGAGGTCGTGCGTGACCGGCTCCTGCCGGACCTCGCGCAGGATCTCGAGCCCGTTCATGCCGGGCAGCATGAGGTCGAGCACGAGCGCGTCGGGGCGCGCAGCGAACAACTGCCGCAGGCCCTCCTCGCCGTCGGCGGCCGCGGCGACGCGGTAGCCGGCCTTCTCGAGGTTGTAGCGGACGAGATCCCGGATCTCCTTCTCGTCCTCGATCACCATCACGAGCTCGCTCACGAGTGCGGTCCTCCCGCGCGCATGCTACGCGGGTGCGCCGGTGGGCGTCCATCCCGCGCGTTCGGCCGCTTGTCGGAAATGACGCCCGTCGCGCGCTGGGATTAGACTCCACCCCCATGACGCTCCATCCCGCACTCGGCTCACCGGTGGTGGACCGACTCGGCCCGCGCGACGTCCCCGAGGTGCTCCTGTTCCTCGAGAGCGACCCGATCCGGGAGGTCTACCTGACCGCGCTCGTGCTGCGCGACGCCCTCGCGCGCGCCACCGACGCGTGGTGGGGTGCGAGGCGCGACGGGCGATTGGTCGCGATCCTGTTCCTAGGCACCACCTCGGGTGCGGTCCTCCCCGCCGGCGACGACGCCGACGCGCTCCGCGCGCTCGCGCGCGCCCTGCGCAACTCCGACGACCCGCGCCCCGACCGACTGCAGTTGATCGGCCCCGCGGCCGCGGTCGCGGTCGTGCGCGAGGTGTTCCCGGGTCCGGGTTGGCAGGTGCGGCTCGAACGCGAGCAGGTCTACCTGTCGCTCGCCGCCGACGCGCTCACCGCGGGCGAGCGCGAACCCGCCCTGCGTCCCGCGCGGCGAGAGGACTACGCGTTCGTGTACGAGTCGGGCGCGGACCTACGGGCCGAGGAGTTGCTCGAGGACCCGCGCACGACCGACCCGGTGCTGTTCGCGCGCCGCGTCGAGGAGGAGTGTCGCGACGGTTGGACGTGGCTGGTGCGCGACGCGCGGGGCCTCGCGTTCCGCGCGGGCCTGAGCGCGCTCACGCGCGACGCCGCGCAGGTCTCGGGCGTGTACGTGCCCCCCGACCGACGCGGGCAGGGGCTCGCCACGCGCGCGCTGCGCGAACTGTGCGCGCGCCTGCTCGAACGCGCGCGCCACGTCTGTCTGTTCGTGAACACCGTCAACGGACCCGCGCTCGCGGTGTACCGCCGACTCGGTTTCCGCACCCACGCCGCATGGGCGTCGGTGTTCCTGGTGCGCGAGCAGCCGTAGGCGATCAGTCCGCGGCGAACACGAACCCCAGCGAGAGTTCGGCGAACCGGGTCGAGAAGGCGTCGGGGCCGCGCGGGTCGTCCTCGCCGCGCACCACCCAGCGCGCCGCGAGTTCGAGTGCGGTGCCCTCGGGCAAGGGCAACGCGAGCGCCGTCTCGAGGTGGAAGCCGCTCGGCCGGAAGGGGGCGTCACCCCCGAGCACGAGACCCGCCGCGAACGCCGGCGTGAGTCCGAACGCGCGCGTGAGCCGCGAGCCCTGCCGCCGCAGCGCGAGGCTCGTCCCGCCGTCGTGGGCTCGCACCTCGGTCAGCCACGAGGACGCGAATCCGGTTCGCCATGCGAGCCCGCCCACCGGCCGAGCCCCATGACCCGTGCCGGTCCACGCCCCTCCGCCGGAGAGGACGAGCTCCGCACGCGCCGGACCCGCGACCAGGGTCGCGACCAGGGCCAGCACGAGGATCGACGACGGGGATGGGCGGTTCATGACGGGTTCCCAATCCAAGAGGCGTGCCACGAACGATCTCCGACCAGTCTATCGTGTTTCCAACATGTTTCGATGGTGTTTCGGATGTTGCCGGAAAAGGATTCCTGCCGGGGTGTCACCCCGACTGTCCTCCCCGCAGGTTGCCGATATCCGGCGCGATTGACCGGAGGCCCGAACCGGCCGATACACTGCGAGTCCACTCTCGGGGGTCCCGTGCGCATCGCCGCCATCGACATCGGCACCAACTCCATCCACATGGTGATCGCGGAAGCGACCCGTGGGGACGGCTTCGCCGTGCTCGACCGCGAGCGCGAGGTGGTGCAGGTGGGACGCGGTTCGTTCCACGACGGCCGCCTGCGCAGGGTCGCGATGCGACGCACCGTGGACGCCCTGCGGCGCTACGTGCAGTTGGCGCGCCGCCACTCGGTGGACCGCATCCTGTGCACCGCGACCGCAGCCGTGCGCGAAGCGCGCAACGGTGGCGAGTTCCTCACGTGGGCGAAGCGCGAGGCCGGCATCACGCCGCGCGTCATCCCGAGCGAGGAGGAGGGGCGACTCATCCACCTCGCGGTGCAGTCCGCGCTCCGGCTCGACGACGACCCGGCGCTCGTGGTGGACATCGGAGGCGGCAGCGCGCAGCTCGTGATGGTGCGCGGGTCCGAGCTCCTGCGCGTGGTCGGGGTGCCGCTCGGGGCATTGCGCCTCACCGAGACCATGCTCGACGAGGACCCTCCCTCGGAGGACACCCTCGAGCGGCTGCGCCGGCACGTGCGGCGCACGTTGCGCGCGGCCTGGGAGGGCGGGGAGTGGCCACAGCCCGAGCAACTCTATGGCTCCTCGGGTTCGATCCACGCGCTCGCGCAGTTGGCCCACCTGCAGGAACACGGTCGCCCGCTGCCTCAGGTGAACGGGCACGTGCTCACGCTGTCCTCGCTCACCGCGCTCACGCGACGACTCGAAAGGATGCCGCGCGCCGAGCGCGAGCGCCTACCGGGCATCGACGCGGCGCGCGCCGAGATCCTCGTGCCGGGCGCCATCGTGCTGGAACAGGTCCTGCGGCTCGTCGGGGCGCGCGCGCTCACGCTCTCCGACTACGGCGTGCGCGAGGGACTGGTGACCGACTGGCTGCGGCGACACGCCGAGGAGCTACCCGCCCTCGAGGCCGCGGACGACCTGCGTCTGCGAAGCGTGCTCTCGCTGCTGGCCCGGTTCCAGCACGACGACCGCCACGCCCGGCACGTCGCGGATCTCGCACTGCAATTGTTCGACGCGTTGCGCCCGTGGCACGGCTTGAGCGTGCGCGAGCGCGAGTGGCTGCAGTTCGCGGCACTTCTCCACGACATCGGGTCCACGGTCGCCTACGACGGACACGCGCGGCACTCCGCGTACCTCATCCGCAAGGCGGGGCTGCGCGGCATCACGGCGGACGAGGTGGCGTTGGTCGCACTGGTGGCGGAGTACCACGGTGGTGCACGGCCGCGCCGCAAGCGCGACCCCATGTACGCGGCGCTGCCCAAGACGGCGCGTCGCACCATCCGCTGGCTGTCGGCGATCCTGCGGGTGGCCGAGGGGTTGGATCGCAGCCACTACCAGCTCGTGCGCACCCTCACCGTGAAGCTGCGGCGCGACCGCTTCCAGCTGCTCACCGACACCCGCCGCCACGCGCAGCTCGAGGTGTGGGCCGGCCAGCGACGCGCGAGCGACCTCGCCCGCCTGCTCGGACGTCCGGTCGAGGTGGTGCCCGTCGTCAGCGAGCGGACGACGGCGCCGCGGGGTCGCCGAGACGACGACGCCACGACCGGATCGCCGCGACTCGCGCCTGCTCCAGACGACGCGCCAGCGCCCGCCCCTCGCGCCCCTGGCGACGCGCGAACGCCACCAGCGCGGCGCGGTCGTTCGCATCCCCCAGCACCCGCTGCCAGCGGCGAGCCTCCGGCGCCTGCCTCGCCACCGCTCCCCCGACTGCTTCCACGGCGTAGCGCCAGCGCTTGACCGCCAGCCGCGCGTCGTGAAGCGCGGCCATGTCACCACTCCCCAGCGCCTTCGCGACCCGCTTGCGGGCGCGCCTCGCCCAGCGGTCGGTCCGACGGGACACACGCGCGCCCCCGCCCCGGCCGGCGCGCAGTCGTCGGGCCGTGTCGCGCAACGACTCGGCCACCGCATCCACGGTCCGCGGCGACGGCAGGCGACGCACACGACCGGGCGCGGCCTCCAGTCGGGCGAGCCAGCGCAGGCGCATCGCGCGCGGCACCCACTCCCCTCCGAGCCGGCCGTCGCGCAACATGCCGACCAGCACTTCGTCCTCGCGGGCGGCCCCCGCACCCCTGCGCACGCGTCGCACGCGCAGGCGCAACGCCTCGGTGTCCCCGGCGTCGTCCCACAACCTCAACCACGTCTCGACCCGGCGGGCGGTGACGCGCAGGTCGTGCACGGCCTCCGGATCCCCGGCCCGTGCCGCGCGCACCAACCGCGAGAGTCGGTCCGCATGTCCCGCCAACGCGGCGGCCGCGCGCGACCGCATGCTCACGCCTTCGGGACGCCCGATCGCGACAACAACGCCTCGACCCGCTCGCACAGTTCGTCGGACAGGTCGCCCACGTCGCGGGTCGCGTCGAGGGTCAGGAAGCCGTACTCGGACGCGAGGTCGTCGAGCTGCTGGATGATGCGGCGCTGGTAGTGGACGAACGACTCGTAGAGGTCCTCGCCCATGGGCACGTCCATGCCGCTCTCCCAGTAGTCGAACGGGCCATCCACCAGCACGCGCGGCACCAGGTCCTCGACCTCGATGCGCAGGTGGAAGACCACGTCGGGCTTGAGCGCGAACGAGTAAACCTGCTTGATCCACGCCGGGTCGGCGCCCCGCACGATCGCGCGCGCGATGAGGGAGTAGATGTAGCGGTCGGTGATCATCACGAACCCGGCGCGCAGCGCGGGGATGATCTGCTGCTCGAGGCGGTCGGCGAAGTCCGTCGCGTAGTACAGGTTGAACGCGTTCGCGCCGAGCGTGTTGCCCATCTTGGCGCGGTCGATGCCGCGACTCGCCAGTGCGGAGCGGCTGAGCCCCGTCTCGGCGACGGCGTATCCGAGACGCTCGAGGTGCTGGCGGAGCTTGTTCACGTGCGTCGTGCGACCGACGCCGTCGGTGCCCTCGATCACGATCAGCCAGCCCGGAAGGTCCTCGAGACGGGTGCCGGGCACGCCCTGCCCGTAGGATTCGAACGTCTTCACGAGCGGCCTCCTTCGCCCTCCGCCGGCCGCGCATGGTGCGGCGAGCGGGTCACGTCCACGAGGTGCGGGCGCACGAGTTCGCGCAGGGCCCGCTGTTGGACCTCGACCGGCCGGGTCGCATCCATGCACTCGAGGCCGTACTCGCCCACGATGTGCTCGTACTCCTCCTGGATTCGGCCCTGGAACAGCTTGTAGCTCTCGTTCACGTCGGCATGCAGGCCCAGGTCCATGCCGGCCTCGTACCACTTCAGCTTCGGGCGGCCGGACAGGATGCGGTACAACGCCGTCTTGAGCGGGACGCGGTAGTAGATCGCGAGCGTCGGCGTGGGCGCGAACCGGTAGAGCGACCGCACCCAGCGTCGGTCGACGCCGCGCGCGACGTCGCGGGCGAACGCGGTGAACGCGTAGCGGTCGGCCAGCACGATCGCGCCCGCCTTGAGTGCGGGGACGATGTCGCGTTCGACGCGATCCGAGAAGTCGGTGGCGTGGATGAGCGAGAAGGTGAGCGGGGTGAGCAGTTGTCGCTTCTTCCCGCGCGAGGTGGTGGCGCGCACGATGGGCGACGAGTTCCACTCACTGAACACCACGAGGTGCCCCTCGCTGCGCAACCACTGCGCCAACAGCGAGAGCTGCGTGCTCTTGCCCGAGCCGTCGATGCCCTCGACGACGATGAGCTTCCCGGGATACGGGTTCGGGAAGCGACCATAGAGGCGATCCGGGGTCACGTTCGACTCCTTCCACGAGCGACGGCGCGCAGGGCGCGCGGGGTCATCCACCACCCCAGCCGAGCCCCGGCCGGGTCCAGTTCGAGCGCGCAGGCGCCGCACTTCTTGAAACCGAGCGCGCGGGCCGGCGCGCCGAGCAGCGCGCCCGCCAGCGCCGAGAGCCCGGGCTCGTGGCCCACCACCAACACCACGCCCTCGCCCTTCAACGACCGGACGAGTGTGACGGCCGCCTTGAGCGGCGCGTCCGGCGCCAACGCCTCGAACGGTTCGGGGATCGCGTCCCCGCCGGACTCGGCGGCGAACGCATCGGCCGTCGCCTGGGCCCGCACCGCCGGGCTGGTCCAGATCCGTGCGACCTCGCGCTCGAGCGCGCACACGCCACGCGCCGCTTGGCGGGCGCGCCGCAGCCCGCGCTCGGTCAGCGGTCGGGCGCGGTCGTCGGGCCAGCGTTGCGGGTCACGATCCTCGGCAGGAGCGTGCCGCATGAGGAGGATGCGCATGGTGGGATCGTCCGGACACGAGCGGGTTGCGGGATGCGCAGGATATCAGCGCGTCGAACGACCGCCTCGCATTCCGACAACACCGGACCTCACCCGCAGGTCGCATGGTCCCCAGGTAGCCGGGGGCGCGGTCCGGCGCCACCGGGCGCGCGTCAGGCCAGCAGGCGCTCTGCCACCGCGGCCAGACCACCCTCGACCGCCTCGACCTCGCCCGGGGCGAGCCGTGCGATCTCGCGCTTCATGCGCTCGGTCGTGTACGGATGCACCAGCCAGAACAGCCGCACGTGCCTCCAGCCGGGCCGCGTGCGCTTGAGCGCGAGCGGCAGCGCGAGGTCGAGGCTGAAGACGTCGCCCACGACCGCGTCGGGGGCCTCCTCCTGGAGCACCTGCGCGTAGAACGGCCGCGCCACGTCCACCGCGAGCGAACCCACCTCGAGCGGGTCACCGGCCTCGGGCGACAGCACGAACTTGCGCGCCGAGCCACGCAGTCGCAGCTCACCGTGCGCTCTCTCGGGATGCACGCGGTTGGCCACCCCGGCGTGCGTGAACCAGCGCTGCAACTTGTCGGTGCCGGAGTTCGACACCACCACGATCTCGACCCCGCCCGCGAGCAGGCGGCGGCCGGCCTCGGCGGCGGCGGTGGTGATGCCCGGGCCGCGCGCAGCCTCGACGCGCTTCACGCCGGCCACGTGCGCCTCGCCCCCGAACGCGTCGAGCGAGCGGCCCTGCTCCTCGATCGCACGGGCGAGCCGGTCGGCGAGCGGGTCGTGCGCGCGCACCACCGAGAGGTGGTGGAGCAGCGCGCCGTGTTCGGTGAACGGGTCCTCGTCGCCGAACGCCGAGATGCGGCCCTCGACCGCCCAGCCCCAGCGCGTCGGCTCGGAGCGCACCACGTCGCGCGCCCGCGCGATCCAAGCGCGCACCGCATCGTGCTCGGGGTCGGGGACCAACCGCAGCAGCGCGGCGTCGAGTTCGTGGCCGTGGGCCACGCCCTCGGCGTCGGGATACGTCCACACACCGTCGAAGTCGCTGAGCAGTCGCATGGCGGGCTTGTCTCACGGCGGGCGGGGTTCGGGCAAGCCCCTCCCCCGCCCGCGGCGGATCGGCGGGGGAGGCTTGACCGCGGGCGCGGGAGGGCGCAGCCTCGCACCCGCCAGCCCGCGTTCATGGAGGAACGCCCGGTCTCGACCCCACGGAAGGGAGTCCGCACGTGAGATACCCGTTGCTCGCCGCCACCTTCGCGGCCCTGCTCGCCGCGCCCGCCGCGGCCCAGATCCACGGTGCGCTGTCCGACGCGCGCGTCCTGCCCCTGAACGGCCGCATGGGGGGCGTGTACCTGCAGGTGGACGAGGAGAGCACCACGCTGCAGGGCCAACTGCGGCAGTCGTTCCACCCCAACCTCGACTTCGGCTTCCAGGGCGGGCTGTCGCGCATCACGGACGGCACCACGCGCACCTCGGTGCGCCTGGGTGGCGACTTCCGCGGGCAGTTGGCCACCCAGGCGGCGGACTTCCCGTTCACGCTCTCGCTCGGCGGCGCCATCGGCATGGAGAGCGCCGACGACCGCACCGTGCTCGCGATCGGCCCGCAGGTGGTGCTGTCGCGCGCCCTCGGCGGCGCGGAGCGCTGGATCGCCTACGGCGGCGCCGCATTGCTGTTCTCGCGCTACGACGCCGGCGCGGGGCTCGAGGTGGACACCTCGTTCCCGGTGCGCGTGGGGATCGAGTACGTGCCCAACCCCGACGTGCGCCTGCTGCTCGAGGGGCAGGTCGGGGTGAGCGACGAGATCCGCAAGGAACCCGCGCTCACGCTGGGTATCCTGTTGCCGTTCTAGGGGTTACCCAAGCACCCGCCGAACTACACGCAACCCGATACGGCACAAGGTCTTACGAATTCCAGAAGGTTGAATTTGTCGGGCCCCATGGTGGGTGCTAGGTTCTTCGACCCGATCCGGGACGGTCGCTCGACCGACCGGAGCGGGTGCCGACAACGAACCCCCACTCGTTTGCGCGGCAATCGTTTGCAGAACGGCCCCCAACCCGGGGTCCGCGCCCCGGCCCACCCCATCCTGCTGGGACCGGGCAGTCTGTGGACGAGTTGTGGAGAGGGTCTCCGATTATCCTGTAAATCGTTGTGGAATGGTTTCTTGCAGGTCCGTCCACGGTTGTGGACAAATCCGTCCCCGATGTTGGTAAGTCCGGTCCACCCGGCCAGAGTGAACAGACGCAATCACTTGCGATGCACCCTGCCCCGGCGGATCCCGGCCCCTTTCTCTCAAGGATGTTTGAAATGGCCGTCCTGCCCCTTACCCCCGACCAGGTCACCTCGATCTGGGAGCAGGTGCTCGAGCGTGTGAAGCCGCACCTCGCCAGCCCCCAGGCATTCGAGACGTGGTTCCGTCCCATCCGGGCCCTCGAGTTGGGCCCCGAGCGCGTGGACCTCGAGGTCCCGAACGCGTTCTTCGTGGACTGGATCCACGAGCACTACCTCACGATCATCCGTGCGGCGCTCACCGACGAGCTCGGGCACTGCCCCGAGCTGCGGTTCTCGCCGCGCGAGCCGATCGTGGCCCCTCTCACCGCGACGTCCGCCGTCGCTCCCCGGCCCGTCGCCGCCCCGACTCCCGTGGCGACGAAGCCGGCCCCCGCGCGCGAATGGCTCGACAGCCAACTCCACCCTCGACTCACGTTCGAGTCGTTCGTGGTCGGCCCGAGCAACCGCTTCGCGCACGCGGCCTCGATGGCGGTCTCGCAGCGTCCGGGCGAGGTCTACAACCCGCTCTTCATCCATGGCGCTTCGGGCCTCGGCAAGACCCATCTGTTGCATGCGGTCGGGCACGAGGTGAAGCGTCTGCGTCCGGACGCGCGCGTCTTCTACGTCACCGCCGAGCGCTTCACGAACGAGATGATCTGGGCCATCCAGCACGGCCAGACGCCCGCATTCCGCAACAAGTACCGCGGCGTGGACGTGCTGCTGGTGGACGACGTGCAGTTCCTGGCGGGCAAGGAGAGCACGCAGGAGGAGTTCTTCCACACCTTCAACGCGCTGCGCGACGCCCACAAGCAGATCGTCGTGACCGCGGACCAGCCGCCCAAGGACATCGCCAAGCTCGAGGACCGGCTCATCTCGCGCTTCAATCAGGGCCTGGTGGCCGACACGCAGCTGCCCGACCTCGAGACGCGCATCGCCATCCTGCGCCAGCGCTGCGAGCAGGAGACGAACGGGCTGTGGCTGTCCGACGACGTGGTCCTGCTGATCGCCGACCGCGTGCGCGGCAACGTGCGCGACCTCGAGGGCTGCCTGGTGCGGCTCATGGCGGTCGCCTCGCTCACGCACCGCGAGATCACGCCCGAGCTCGCCAACGAGGTGCTGGCCCAGTACGTGAAGCCCGAGCCCGAGCACACCACCCCCGAACGCATCCTGAACGCGGTCGCGGAGCGGTTCTCGGTGCGCACCGAGGCGCTGGTGGGCAAGACCCGCACGCAGGCGGTCGCCGCCCCGCGGCAGGTCGCCATGTACCTCATGCGCCACCTCACCGAGATGTCGCTGGCCGAGATCGGCCGCGTCTTCGGGGGGCGCGACCACAGCACGGTCATCCACGCCTGCAAGCAGGTGGCGGAGCGCATCCAGGTGGATACCGCGTTCCGCGACAAGGTGAACGCGCTGTTCTCCACGGTCGCCTGTGGATGAGGCGTGAACCGGTCGTGGACCGGTGGTGGAAGGTACCGAAGGGCGGGGGAGACCCCGCCCTTCGTGTTGGTGGTCCGTGGATGGGGAGGGGTTCCATCCACATCGCGACGACCCTCGGAAAGCGTTGTCACGAGGGGTCCGAGGAGGGCTCCGGAAGGGTTGTCCACACCGTCCACAGCCCCTACGGTTACGGACAGATTATCGATTGAAAGAGAAAGACTTAGAAGCCGCTTGGAAGGCCTCTCCGGGCTTGCCTCGCACGGGGTGCGCACCTACAATGCGGCGGCCCTCCGGAGTGCCCCCCGAACCCGTCCTCGGACGCGGCGGGAACCGAGGCCGGACATGATGTTCCACGCCGTCAGGGAGTGACCTATGGACCTCACCATCCAGCAGGGTGATCTGGCCTTCGCCGTGGCCCGCGCCCTCGGATCGGTTCCCCAGAAGAGTGCCCAGCCGCTGCTCAACTGCTTCCTCCTGGAGGCCGAGCAGGGCCAGTTGCGGATCACCGCCACCGACCTCGACCTCACGACCAGTGTGAGCGTGCCGTGCGCCTCGCAGGTGCCCGCGCGGGTCGCGGTGAACGCCAAGCACTTCAACGAGGTCGTGCGCAAGATGCCGCGCGGCGTCCTCAAGTTGGCCATCGTCAAGAACCAGCTCGAGGTCTCGTACGGCGACAAGAAGGGCGTGTCGCGCTTCCCCGTGCAGAAGGCCGACGAGTACCCGATCCCGCCGGCGCTCAAGGGTGACCTCAAGGTGACGCTGCCCGGTGAGACGTTCGCTCGCCTCGTGGATCGCACGTCGTACGCGGTCTCGGACGAGGTCACGCGTCAGAGCCTGAGCGGCGTGTACGTGCACGGGACCGCCAAGTCGATCGCGTTCGTCGCCACCGACGGTCACCGTCTGGCGCGCGCGACCTGCAACGGCGCGTTCGGCGACCTGTCGCGCGACGGCGTCATCGTGCCGGCCCGCGCGCTCGCGCTCATGAGCCGCGTCGCGTCCGATGCCACCAGCCCGGTCGAGGTCCGCATCGCGGACGGTCGTGCGCACGCCGGTTTCGTGGCGCAGGTCGGCGAGTACCGCGTCCAGGTCACGGCGCGCCTGCTCGAGGGTCCGTACCCGAACTACGAGCAGGTCATCCCCAAGGACAATCCGCGCCAGCTCACCGTGTCGCGCAGCGACCTCATCGAGGCGGTGGACATCGTGGCCTCGCACGCGGACAGCAACACGCAGCAGGTGCGGTTCTCGGTCCGCAAGGACCACCTGTCGGTGTCGTCGGCCACCAACGACTACGGCTCCGGCGAGCAGCACGTCGAGGCCGAGTACACCGGCGACGACATGGAGATCGGCTACAACGCCCGCTACCTGCTCCAGACGCTCAAGAACATCCCGACCGAGAAGGTCGTGTTCCGGCTCAAGACGCAGTTGTCGGCGGGGATCGTCGAACCCGTCGGCGCACTCGCGCAGCCCGAGGAGGAACTGCTGTGCCTCGTGATGCCGCTGCGTCTCCCGGACGCGTGAACGACATGAAGCCACTCGGCTCCATCCTGCCCGGCCTGTTCGAGTCGTTGGGTCTGACGGAGGGGGCGAGGGGTTGGCGGGCGGTCACGGAGTGGCCCGCGGTGGCCGGTGCGCGCGTCGCGCGCCACGCCCGCGCGGTCTCGTTCCATGACGGCACGCTGACCGTGGAGGTCGACGGATCGACCTGGATGCACCAACTCGGATTCCTCAAGCCCGAGCTGGTGCGCAACCTGAACCGGCATCTCGGCGGTGACGTCGTGCGCGACGTCCGTCTCGTGCCGGCCCGCGGAGGGAACCAGCGGTGAGCAAGAAGGAAGGAGAAGCCACGTTGACGGCGGAGCCCAAGGGTCACCACTACGACGCCACCAGCATCACCGTCCTCGAGGGACTCGAGGCCGTCCGCAAGCGCCCCGCCATGTACATCGGCGACATCGGCGTGCGCGGCCTCCACCACCTCATCTGGGAGGTCGTGGACAACTCCGTGGACGAGGCGCTCGCGGGTCACTGCGACACCATCCACGTCTCGATCGGCACCGACGGCAGCGTCACGGTGCGCGACAACGGTCGCGGCGTCCCGGTGGACATCCACGCCACCATGAAGAAGCCGGCGCTCGAGGTCGTCATGACCACGCTGCACGCCGGCGGCAAGTTCGACAGCGACTCGTACAAGGTCTCCGGCGGTCTGCACGGCGTCGGCGTCTCGTGCGTGAACGCGCTCTCGGACTGGTGCCGGGTCGAGGTCCTGCGCGACGGCAAGGCGCACACGCAGGAGTACCAGCGCGGCGTGCCCAAGGCCGCCATGACCTCGCGCGCGGCGGACAAGAAGGAGAAGAGCAGCGGCACCACGGTGCGCTTCCACCCCGACGCCACCATCTTCGAGACCACCGAGTACCATTGGGACACCGTCGCCGCCCGCCTGCGCGAGTTGGCGTACCTCAACAGCGGTCTCACGATCCACCTGCACGACGAGCGCACCGACAAGAAGGCGGAGTACTTCGCCAAGGGCGGAATCGCCGAGTTCGTGAAGTACCTCAACACGAACAAGGAGACGCTCCACTCCAAGCCGGTCGTGTTCCAGCGCGAGCGCGACAACGTCGCGGTGGACGTGGCGCTCCAGTACAACGACACCTACTCGGAGTCGCTGCTGTCGTTCGTGAACAACATCAACACGATCGAGGGCGGCACCCATGTGGGCGGCTTCCGCTCCGCGCTCACGCGTACGCTCGTGAACTACGCCAAGACCGAGGGGCTCACCAAGAGCCTCAAGGCCGACATCGGCGGCGAGGACGTGCGCGAGGGCCTGGTGGCCGTCGTCTCCATCAAGATGCAGAACCCGCAGTTCGAGGGTCAGACCAAGACCAAGCTCGGCAACAACGAGATCAAGGGTGCGGTCGAGACCGTCGTGGGTGAGGGGCTGCGCGAGTACTTCGAGGAGAACCCCTCGGTCGCGCGCAAGATCGTCGAGAAGATGATCTCGGCCGCCCGCGCCCGCGAGGCGGCCCGCAAGGCGCGCGACCTCGCGCGCCGCAAGACGATCCTCGATGGCGGTTCGCTGCCGGGCAAGCTCGCCGACTGCGCGTGGGACAACCCCGAGGAGTGCGAGCTCTACATCGTCGAGGGCGACTCGGCCGGTGGTTCGGCCAAGCAGGGCCGCGACCGCCGCTTCCAGGCCATCCTGCCCATCCGCGGCAAGATCCTGAACGTCGAGAAGGCCCGCATCGACAAGATCCTCGCCAACGAGGAGATCCGCAGCATCATCACGGCGCTGGGCGCGGGCGTGAAGGACGAGTTCGACCTCTCCAAGCTCCGCTACCACCGCATCATCCTCATGGCCGACGCCGACGTGGACGGTGCGCACATCCGCACCCTGCTGCTCACGTTCCTGTTCCGCGAGCTGCGTCCGCTCGTGGACGCGGGCCACGTCTACATCGCGCAGCCGCCGTTGTTCCTGGTCAAGTCGGGCAAGGACGAGATCTACTGCTTCGACGACAAGGAGCGCGAGGAGGCGATCGCGCGCATCGGCAAGAAGAACGTCATGGTGCAGCGCTACAAGGGTCTCGGCGAGATGAACCCCGACCAGTTGTGGCGCACCACGATGAACCCCGAGACGCGCACGCTGGTGCGCGTGAACTCCGAGGACGCGGTCGAGGCCGACCGCATCTTCACCATCCTCATGGGCGAGCAGGTGGAGCCGCGCCGGCAGTTCATCGAGGAGAACGCGCTGTCGGTGAAGAACCTGGACATCTGATGCGTCCGGGCAAGCTCTCGTACGTGGCCGCCGTGCTGGCGGGCCTCGCCCTCGCGGCGGCGCCCGCCCACGCGGGCCCGCGCTTCTCGTTCGCCGCGGGTGCCGCGAACGCCGGCAACGGCGATCCCGGGACCGGTGGCGCAGCGCTGGCCGCGGGCATCGCGTTCCCGGTCGAGGGTCCGTGGTCGTTCGGGGTGCGGGGGTTCGTGGACGACCACGGCACCGCGCTCACCGAGCTGCGCGACCCCAACGACGGCACCCCGCTCGGGCGGGTCGGCGACGCGCATCGCTGGACCTACGGCGCCGAGTGGGTGGGGGGCTACAGCCTTCGCAGCACCCGGCGGTCCGAGTGGTCGTGGATGGCCGGATTCGGATACGGACACCAGGAGTTGGACCAGCGCGGGGAGATCCGCGGTGCGGTGAGCGGGATCACGTTCTCGACCGGCACCACGTACCTCGTCCCGGTCGCGAACGGTCACCGCATCGGGCTCTCGCTGTTGTGGCGGGGGCTCGCCGTGAGCCGCGACTCGGACGCGGGTCGCACCACGCACGGCACGGTCGCGGCACTCGAATGGCAGTGGCAGGGCGCCCCGAAGGATCGCTGACGGACTCGCGCGCGGAACGGCACGCAGGAGGCGGGCCGGGACGCGCAGCGGAGAGACGAAGGAAGACGACATGGCTCTGAACGACCGCACCAAGATCGTCAATCTCCAGATCGAAGAGGAGATGAAGACCAGCTACATCAACTACTCGATGTCGGTCATCGTCTCCCGTGCGCTCCCGGACGTGCGCGACGGGCTCAAGCCCTCGCAGCGCCGCATCCTGGTCGCCATGAACGACCTCAACCTCGCGCCGGGGCGCGGCTACCGTAAGTGCGCCAAGATCGCCGGCGACACCTCGGGCAACTACCACCCGCACGGCGAAGGCGTGGTGTACCCCACGCTCGTGCGTCTGGCGCAGGACTGGGTCATGCGCTACCCGCTCGTGGACGGCCAGGGCAACTTCGGCTCGATCGACGGCGACGCACCGGCCGCCATGCGATACACCGAGGCGCGCCTCACGCCCATCGCCATGGAGTTGCTGGCCGACCTCGAGAAGAACACGGTCGACTACCGGCCCAACTACGACGAGACCCGCGAGGAACCCGTCGTGCTGCCGGCCGTGGTTCCCAACCTGCTCGTGAACGGGTGCTCGGGCATCGCCGTCGGTATGGCGACCGAGGTCCCGCCGCACAACCTGCGCGAGATCTGTGACGCGATCGACGCCATCATCGAGAAGCCCGAGACCACGCCCGAGGACCTGCTCAAGATCGTGAAGGGCCCGGACTTCCCGACCGGCGGCATCATCTACGGCACGCAGGGCATCCGCGACTGCTACCTGAACGGGCGCGGCAGCATGCGCATGCGTTCGCAGGTCCGCGTCGAGGAGGGCAAGGGCGGCCGCATGAGCCTGGTCGTCACCGAGATCCCGTTCCAGGTCAACAAGACCTCGCTCATCGAGAAGATCGCCGACATGGTGCGCGAGGCGAAGGTCGCGGGCATCTCCGACCTGCGCGACGAGTCCGACCGCGACGGCATGCGCATCGTGATCGAGTTGAAGAAGGACGCGAACCCCAAGGTCGTGCTCAACCAGTTGTTCGTGCACACGCCGCTCCAGAGCACCTTCGGCGCCATCATGCTGGCGCTCGTGGACAACCGTCCGCAGGTGCTCACGCTGCGCGCACTGCTCGACCAGTACGTGCGGCACCGGCGCGAGGTCGTGCGGCGCCGGACGGAGTTCGACCTCGCCGAGGCCGAGCGCCGCGCCCACATCCTCGAGGGCCTCAAGATCGCCCTCGACCACCTCGACGAGGTCATCGCGCTCATTCGCAAGTCCAAGGACACGGAGACTGCGCGCGAAGGCCTCATGAAGACCTTCAAGCTCACCGAGATCCAGGCGAGCGCCATCCTCGAGATGCGCCTCGCGCGCCTCACGAGCCTCGAGCGCGACAAGATCCAGGCCGAGTACCTCGAGGTCATCAAGCTCATCGAGAAGTTGCGCGCCATCCTCGCCAGCGAGCGCAAGATGCTCGGCATCATCCAGGACGAGGTGCGCCGGGTCCGCGAGAAGTACGGCGACGACCGCCGCACCCAGATCGTGGTCGAGGAAGGCGACATCAACTACGAGGACACGATCGAGCAGAAGGACATGGTGATCACGATCTCCCACACCGGCTACATCAAGCGGCAGGAGATCTCGTCGTACCGCGCGCAGCGCCGTGGCGGCAAGGGCATCATCGGTGCGCGCACCAAGGACGACGACTTCATCGAGCACCTGTTCATCGCCAACACGCACGCCTACCTGCTGTTCCTCACCGACCGTGGCCGCTGCTACTGGCTCAAGGTCCACGAGATCGAGCAGGCCGGGCGCACCGCGAAGGGGCGTCCGCTGGTCAACCACCTCGAGGGTATGTCGCGCGAGGAGCGCGTGCAGGCCGTCGTGGCCGTGAAGACGTTCGACGACCAGCACTTCCTGGTGTGCGCGACGCGCAAGGGCCTCGTCAAGAAGACGCTGCTCTCGCAGTACGGCAACGTGCGCAAGGCCGGCATCAACGCCGTGTTGCTCGAGGAGGGGGACGCGCTCATCGAGGCGATCATCACCGACGGCACGCAGGACCTGGTGCTCGCCAAGAAGAAGGGTCTCGCGATCCGCTTCCACGAGAGCGAGGTCCGCTCCATGGGCCGCACCGCGTACGGCGTCAAGGCGGTCACGCTCGACGACGAGGAGGACGAGGTCGTGAGCATGGTCGGCGTGAAGCGCCAGGCCACGCTGCTCGCGGTGACCGAGAACGGTTACGGCAAGCGCAGCGAGATCTCCGAGTACCGCGTCTCGCACCGTGGCGGCAAGGGCATCATCACCATCAAGACCACCGAGCGGAACGGAAACGTCGTCGCCGTGAAGGAGGTCGTGGACGGTGACGAGCTCATGATCATCACCAAGCAGGGCCAGATGATCCGCACCCCGGTGAAGGGCATCAGCGTGCTCGGGCGCAACACGCAGGGCGTGCGCCTGGTCAACCTGTCCGAGGGCGAGGAGACGGGCAACCTGCTCCCCGACACGGTCGCGGGTGTGACGCGCGTGGTCTCCGAGGACGACGGCGAGTCGTCCGACGCGGGCACGACCGAAGCCTGATCGAACGAGTGGGCCGCGGGGCGATGTGCCCCGCGGCCCTTCTCGCACCTGCGCATGTGAAACCTTTCACGAGCGAGGTCCGCCCATGACGCGCATCTCCGAGCCGACCGTTCGACGCCTGTCGAACTACTACCGCGTGCTCGAGGAGGTGTCCGCCGAGGGCAAGCGGCTCATCTCGTCGCACCTGCTCGCCGAGCGCGAGGGCATCACCTCGGCGCAGGTGCGCAAGGACCTGTCGTCGTTCGGTTCGTTCGGACGGCGCGGCCTCGGCTACCACGTCGAGCACCTGCGTCAGGAGATCCGCACACTGCTCGGTCTCGACCGCCGCTGGCGGGTCTGCGTGGTGGGGGCGGGTCACATCGGGTCCGCACTCGCGGCCTACCGCGGCTTCGCCGACCAGGGTTTCGACGTGCAGGCGGTGTTCGACGCCGACGCCGACCGTGTCGGACGCACGCTCGAGGGTCTGGTGATCCAGCACATCTCGCAGCTCTCGGCCGAGGCCGGGTTCGAGATCGGCGTCATCGCGACGCCCGTGCGCGCCGCGCAGGAGGTGGCCGACCTGCTCGTCGCCGCCGGCGTCAAAGGCGTTCTCAACTTCGCGCCGCGCAAGCTGCGCGTGCCGGCCACGGTCATGCTGCGCACGGTGGACATGACGATGGAGTTCGAGAGCCTCACCTACTCGCTCACGCACGCGTCCGACCCCGCTCCGCGCCGTCGCCGCGCGTCGTCGCGCCGCCGCGCATGAGCGCACACGTCCGCGAGCGTGCTGCGCTCGCCGCCATGCTGGGCGCCACGCTGTTGTGGGGCGGCACGTTCGTGGCCATCCGTGACAGCGTGCGCGAGATGGACCCGCAGACACTCGTGGCGGGCCGGTTCGCGGTCGCCACGGTGCTGTTCGCGCTCGTCGCGTTGGTGCGCCGGCGCGCCCTGGGGCCGGCCGAGTGGCGCACGGGGCTCGGCAACGGGATCCTCATGGTGGGCTCGTTCTACCTGCAGGCGCTGGGCCTGCGCTGGACCTCGGCAGGCTCGTCGGCGTTCCTCACCTGCGCCGGCACGTTGCTGGCTGCGCCGTTCGCGTGGTGGATGCTGCGGCAGCGCCCGTCCCGCGAACTGTTCGCCGGGCTCGGACTCGCGGTCGCCGGCTCGGCGCTCATGTCGCTCGATGGCCAGCTGGGATTCGGTCGTGGCGAGGCGATCACGCTCGCGGGCGCCTCGCTCTATGCGCTCCAGATCGTGTGGGTGGCGCGCTACGCGGGAGCGGTGGACCCGCTCGGGGTCACCATGGTGCAGGCCGCGGTGGTGGCGGTGGTGTTGGCGCCGTTCGCGGGCGACGTGGGCGCCGCGTTCGGGACGCTGGGCGTGGCCGGCTGGCAACACTTCGCGTACCTCGCCGTCGCGGGCAGCACGCTCGCACCCGTGCTGCAGGTGTTCGCACAGCAGACGTTGCCCGCCGGTCGCGTGGCACTGCTGTTCGCGCTCGAGCCGGTGTTCGCGCTGCTGTTCGCGCTCACGCTCGGCGGCGAGCGCTTCGTCGCGCGGTGGTGGTTCGGTGCGGCGCTCATCCTGTGCGCCGTCGTGCTGGTCGAGTGGCGCGCCGCCACCGCGACGGCCCGCGACCGCGAGGACTCAGCGGCGCTTCGGTAGGCCGTCGCGCCACCACACGAGGAAGCGGCGGACCGAGAACGGTGCGCCCCGGAACACGGCCGAGCCGCGCCCCGGTTCGCCCGAATCCACCACGCGCACCTGGCCCGGAGCGGTGTCGCGCGCAATCAGGTCCCCGAACTCGAGTGCCTCGGGTTCCTCGGGCGAGACCTGCACGAACACCGGCGTGCCGACCGTGCGCAGAAGGTCGCGCCACTCGGCGGCGTCCACCACCGGGACGCGCGGCGCGATGAGCAGCATCGCGCTCACGTCGCGGCGCGTGCGCGCGATCTCGAGCGCCACCGGCGCGTGCTCGCCGACCGCCCCCACGATCCACCCGCCGCCCGCGAACGCGGGGCGCTTCGCCAGCAGGTCCATCACGAGGGCCGCGTCGCCGGTGGTGGCGACACGATGCGCGTACTCGCGTCCCTGCCAGTCCTCGGGCCCGAACGATCCGCGAGCGAGCGAACCGAACGCCCCGCGGGGGGCGAGCAGCGCGACCGGGTGTCCAGCCGCCGTGGCGCCCGCCACCAGGGAGTCCGACGCCGTGACGGTGTCGCTCGCCGCGAGCGTCACCAGGAGGGGGGCGCGGTGCGGCGTTCCGGGCATGGCCGGGAACACGAACACCTGGAGCGGGAAGCCGTCCTTGGTGACGACCGTCTCGACCGTGCCACCCAGGCCCGCGGCGAAACCGCGCTCACCCTCGACCGCGCGCGCGATCCCGAGGCCGACCGCGTTCTCGAACCGATCGCCCCCCCCGACCATGCGCGCCGCGAGCGCGCGTGCCACGCTGTCCACGCGCGCGTCGGCGCCACGTCGGCGCACGGCGACCATCGCGGCCGCGCGCCACGCGCCGGGGAGGTCGCCGCCCGCCAGGTGGATGTCGAGGAAGCGTCGCGTCCACGCGGGGCGACGGGTGAGCACGCCGGCGTGCTCGCGCACCTCGGCGAGCGCACTGTCGCTGCGTCCGAGCAGGTGGAGCGTCCACGCCAGACGGGCGTGGGACTCGGCGCTCCGGCGCACGAGCGACAGGTCGGCCTGCTGCGCGAGTTCGCCCGCGATCGCGCGCGCCTCGAGCAGATCGGCCTTGCGGCCGCGGCGCGCGAGCGCGTCCACCAACGCGAATCCCTCGTCGAAGTCGCCGCGCAGTCGCATCGCGCGCCGCAGTTGCGCGAACGCGCTGTCGGCGCGACCCGCGCGCGCGTCCTGCACGCTCATCCACCACGCCGCATCGCCCGCGTCGAGCCTGGACTCGGCGCTCGCGTTCGGAGCCTCGCCGTCGGCCGCGGTGCGCGCGAGGAACGCCCGCACGTCGGCGGCGTCGCGACCGTTCCACATGTGCTCGATGTACGGCGGTGCCGGGATCGCGGCCGCGAACACGGTGGCGGCCGACAGGAGCGACGACACGAACAGGGCGAGCGAGCGGAGTCTCATGCGACGGTGTCCGGGGTTCGGGTGAGGTCGAGGAAGGTGCGTTCGAGCGGCGAGACGCGGTCCTCGGGCGCGCCCCAATCGGCGCGTTCGAGCGTGGCGGCGATGCGGCCGCTGCGCAACACCACGACGCGGTCGCACAGTCGCTCGACGGTCTCGGTGACGTGACTCGAGAACAGCACGGCGGTGCCACTGGCCGCCAGTGTGCGCACCTCCTGCTTGGCCGCCAGCGCCGAGGGCGCGTCGAAGCCCTCGAGTGCCTCGTCGCACAGCAGCACGCGCGGGCGGTGCAGGACCGCGGCGAGGAACGACAGTTTCTTGCGCATGCCGTGCGAGAACCCGGCGATGGGCTCGTCGAGGCGGCGATCGAGGTCGAGGCGGCGGGCGAGGTCGTTCATGCGCTCGCTCGCCTCGGTCGGCGGCAGCGCGCGCACCGAGGCCACGAACGCCAGGTATTCGCTCGCCGAGAGTTCGTCGTGGAACACCGGGTCCTCGGCGGCGTAGCCGAGCTCGGCCTTGGCCTGGAGCGGGTGGGTCCACACGTCGTGGCCCGCGACGCGCACGTGGCCGTGGTCGGGTGGCTGGAGCCCCGCGGCCGTGCGCATCAACGTGCTCTTGCCGGCACCGTTGGCGCCGAGCAGGCCGGTGATGCTGCCCGCCGCGACCGTCAACGACACGTCGTCGAGCGCGCGCCGTGCCTCGTAGTCGCGAACCAGCCCCACGATCTCGAGCGTCACGCCACCTCCGGGGTATGCCAGTGGCGCAGTCGGAGGGTGGACTGGACGAGCGCGACCACGAGCAGGACCCAACCGAGCAGCGGGATCACGAGGTTGAGCACCACCGCGGACGCGAGCCAGCCGTAGTGGAGGTTCTCGGCCGCACGCGGCAGACCGCCGAGGGACAATCCGAGGTGCAGCCCCAGCGCCATGATGGCGAGTCCGGGGACCATCCAGCCCAACGCGTGCGCGGTCGGGATGCTGCTCCCGGTCGACGCCGCTCCAGCGAGCTGCATGGCGGCGAGCCCGACCACGATCGCCACCGCCGACACCATGCGCGCGCGCCAGGCGTCACCGAGTCCGAACGGCAACGCGCGCAGCGTCGAGGCGGGGTCGCCCGAGGCGCGCCACGCCGCCCACGCCCCCCACGCGGTGCAGCCGAGCAGGAACGCCGCGAACGCGACCACGCGCGGGTCGCGGCCGGGGACCAACGCCATCGCGATGCTCATGGCCCACAACGACCATGCGAACGCGAGTCGCACCGCGGGAGCGCCGCGTCGCGTCGAGAGCCGCGCGTCGAGTCGCGCGAGTGCGCGCCATGCGGGCTCGAGACGGAACCGCGCCCTTGCCCGTGCACGCCCGCTCGCCGGCCGACGCGACGACACCAACGCTCGCGCCGAAGCCGAGAGCCCCGTTCGCGCCGGCTGACCGAGGCGCAACGCGATGCGCGCGGTGAGGTGGGTGACCGCGAGCCACGCCGGCACGAGCGTGACGAACGTCGCGAGCACGGCGGCGTGCGGCAGCAACCCGACGCCCCCCACGAGTCCGGCGAACGTCGGCGGCAGGAACAGCAATGCGGGCTGTCGGGCCTCGCGCACGAGGTGGGACTCCACCTCGTCCGCGCTCACGGGGAGCGCGAGCCACTCGGGGCCGGGGGTGCGCCCTGCGTAAGCGCGGGCGCGCATCGCGGTCACGATCGCCGACAGCACCAGTCCCGCCACGGCGATGAGCCCGAAGCGCACCAGCCCCGCGCCCTCGCCATGGCGCACGGTCGCGAGTGCGATCACGAGCCCAGCCTGCCAGTACGCGCACAGCGACACGCTCACCACGAGGATCACGATGGTGGCCGTGAGGCGTCGCCCGAGCGCGCGGACACGGTGGCGCAGCAGGGTGCGCGCGAGCTCGCGGAACGGGGCCGCGGTGGCCTGGGGGGTGGGGGCGGGCATGGACCATGAGTATAGGACAGCGTTCGGGGCGGTTGTCCCGCCGTTGCCATGACCGGTGCCGGGTGGCACCCTCGCGACATGGACCCTCGCCGTGCCGTGGTGTGGTCGCCGCTCTACGCCTGCGACATCGGGACGCACGTGTTCCCGACCGCGAAGTACGAGGCCGTGGCGCGCGCACTCGTCGCCGAGGGCGTGCTCCCCGACCTCGTCGGCACCGAGCCCCCGCCTGCGACGCGCGAGCTCCTGCTTCATGCGCACACCCCCGCGTACCTCGACGACCTCGAGGCGCTGCGCTGGACCCCGCGCACGCAGTACAGCGAGCTGCCGTTGTCGCAGGGGATCGTGGACTCGTTTGCCACCGCCGCCTCGGGCACCACCGAGGCCGCGCGGCGCGCGCTCGAGGTGGGCGCGGTCGCGCACCTCGGCGGCGGCCTGCACCACGCCTACGCCGACCACGCCGAGGGCTTCTGCTACCTCAACGACCTCGCGGTCGCCGCCGCGGCCATGCGCGCCGAGGGTCGCGTGCGGCGGGTCGCGGTCGTGGACCTCGACGTGCATCAGGGCAACGGCACCGCGCACCTGTTCCGCGACGAGCCCGAGGTGTTCACGCTCTCGATCCACCAGGAGCGCAACTACCCCAGCCCCAAGGAGACCGGCGACCTCGACCTCGGTCTCGACGACGGCACCGGCGACGAGGCCTACGCTCGTGTGCTCGCGGGCGCACTGGAGCGCGTCTGGGCGTTCGCGCCCGAGCTCGTGCTCTACCAGGCGGGCGCCGACCCGTTCCACGACGACCAGTTGGGCGGTCTCGCGTTGTCGTTCGCGGGGCTCGAGGCTCGCGACCGCGCCGTCATCGAGGGCTGCGCGCAGCGCGGCATCCCCGTCGTGAGCACGTTCGGCGGCGGCTACGCGCGCGAGTTCGCGGACCTCGTCCGCATCCACACCACGACCGCGGTCGTCACGATCGCGTCGGCACGACGGAGGACGGCATGATCCGCGTCTGGGTGGCGGGCCCCGAGGGCGCCCGCGAGAGCACGCTCGAGGAGGCGCACCGCATCACGAGCGCCGGGCAGGGGGTGGCGTGGATCGACTTCGAGGGCGACGAGGAGTCGGTGGTGCGCGAGGCGCTGGCGCCGTTCGGCGTCCACCCGCTCGTGATCGAGGACCTCGTGCTGCAGGTCAACCGGCCCAAGTTCGACGACTACGGCGACCACCTCTACGTGGTGGTGCACTCCGCGCGCTGGGAGCGGCTCGAGGATCGGCCCTCGCTCCGCGAGGTGGACTTCGTGGTGGGGGATCGCTGGATCGTCACCTACCACGACGGGCCCACGCGCTCGGCCGAGGCAGCGCGCGCACTGTTGCCCAAGCGCCCGGGCATCCTCGCGCGCGGCCCGGCGGTGTTCATGCACTTCCTGCTCGACGTGCTCGTGGACCACTACCTGCCGCTCGTGGACATCCTGGCCGACGGCGTGGACCAGTTGGAGGAGGACGTCTTCACCGACACCTCGCAGGCCATGCATGCGCGCATCCTGCGCATCAAGCGCGGCATCAGCAGCCTGCGCCGCATCCTGGGCCCGCAGCGCGACACGGTGCTCGCGCTCACGCGCGACGAGATCCGCGTCATCCCGCCCGAACTGCGGCCCTACCTGCGCGATGTCTACGACCGCATCGCCCGCGTCTCGGACATGTTGGACTCGTTCCGCGACGAGATCGCGTCGGTGCTCGAACTGCACCTGTCTGCGGTCTCGAACCGCATGAACGAGGTCATCAAGCGGCTCACCGTGATCGCCACCATCGGTCTGCCGCTCACCGTGGTGACCAGCTACTACGGCATGAACCTGAATCTGCCGGAGTACGAGTGGCACTGGGGGCACTGGTACGCGCTCGGGCTCATGGCGGTCACGGGGCTCGCCACGTGGTGGTTCCTGCGTTCGCGCAACTGGGACTGAGACGCGAACCGAGACACGAACGGCCGCGGACCGAGGAGGTCCGCGGCCGTCGTGGATCCGGGAGCGAGGAACGCTAGACGCCCGGCATGGCCCGCTTGAGCGGGCGCAGTGCCAGCGACAGCACGAGCCCCATGAACGCGGCCATCCCGGCCAGCATGAGCCAGAACGTCGAGTGCGGCATGTCGTCCCACAGCTTGCCGATCATGGTGAGCTTGCCGCCGATGGCGGTCGCGATGAACCAGCCGCCCATCATGATGCCGCGGTGGCGGAGCGGGGACACCTTGGAGACGAGCGACAGCCCCATGGGCGACAGCATGAGCTCGCCCAGCGTGAGCACGCCGTAGGCTCCGAGCAGCCACAACGGCGAGACGCGGTAGTCGTAGGACCCCGCCGGCACCGTGGCCTCGCCCTGGATCGCCCCCATGCCGAGCAGGGCGAACGCGCTCGCGGTGAGGAACATGCCGATCGCCATCTTGGCGGGCGTGGACGGTTCGCGGCCGCGCTGGTCGAGCCAGCGCCAGAACCCCACGAGCGGGAACGTGAACAGGATGATGTAGAGCGGGTTGATGGCGTTCGACAGCACACCGCTCACGTTCCAGGCGGTGTTCTCGTTGGCCCAGTACGTCATGGTGGAGCCGTTCTGCTTGAACACCATCCAGAACACGATGACGATCGCGTAGATGGCGATGAGCGCCGCGATGCGCCAGCGGTCGGGCACCGCGTCGATGGCCTGTGGCGCGGTGGTCTTGGCGGTCGCCGTGGCCCCCGGCGTGCGTGCGGGATCGGTGACGTGGCGCTTCCAGATCCACAGGATGGCGACCGAGATCACCATGCCGATGGCCGCGACCGCGAACGCGGGGTGGAACCCCCAGCGGCTCTTCACCATCTCGGCGATGACGGGAGCGAGGAACGCGCCGACGTTGATGCCCATGTAGAAGATGTTGTACGCGCGGTCCTTGAGACGGCTGCCCTCGGGGTAGAGGTTGCCCACCATCGCCGAGACGTTCGGCTTGAAGAAGCCGTTGCCGATCACGAGGCAGGCGAGCGCGGCGTACACCGCCATCTCGGACTTGAACGCGAGCAGCAGGTGTCCGGCGATGAAGAACACGCCGCCGACCATGACCGAGCGCCGGTAGCCGAGTCCGCGGTCGGCGATCCAGCCGCCGATGAGCGGGCTCGCGTACACCCACATGAGGTAGTTCGAGTACAGCGCGGTCGCGCGGTCCGACGTCCAGCCGAACCCGTCGGTGGCGTCGCGCAGGTAGAGCGTGAACATCGCCAGCATGGTGTAGAAGCTGAAGCGCTCCCACATCTCGGTGGCGAACAGCACGTAGAGGCCCGGGGGATGCTTCTCGCGGTCGGGGGCGGCCATGGGTCGCTCCTGGGTCGTCGGGGAGGGCCGCGCATGGGGGGCGGGCGCGACGGGGCGGGGTCCGGCCCCGCGGGGTGGGGAGAAGGTGGGGCCCCACCGGACCGCGGGAATCCCACGCAGGGCGTCGTGGTCGGACGGGGTGCAGAGGCCCGCCGGCGGGTTCCCTCGGCGTCGTCCCCGCACGGTCGCCCGTGACGGGTCCGGCGATCCGGGAAGGGACCCGCGCAGCGAACGGGCCCCCCGGACGGGCCGGGGGTGCGTCCTTTGCCGAGGACGTTCCCTGCCCTACTGCGGCGCGGAGTGTGGCCGCCGCGCGCGCGCGCTGTCAACGCCCGAACGCGCCGCTCGTTCGCAAGCGCGAAGGGCCGGTCCCGAGGTGGGGACCGGCCCTTGGTGCGCGCAGCGGTGCGTCAGCGTTTCGGTGTCGCGGCGGGTCGCGCGCTGCGCGCGGGGCCGATCACCTCGAAGCTCGCGTCGTCGATCCACACCCGGCCGCGCGCGGGCGCGGTCACGAGCAGGTTCGCCCACACGAGGTCGGCATCGGGGGCGACGTCGAACTCGATGCTGAGCGGCTTCCAGTCCCACGTGCCCGACAGCAACTCGCCCGCCGGCGACTGCTTCACGCGCGACTGCAGCCCGTGCGAGAACACCTTCACGTAAGCCGAGTTCATGAGCGAGTCGCCCTTGTACCAGCCGGTCAGTCGCACGCGCTTGTTGCGGAGCGCGCGCCCGTCGAACGGCTGCCCCACCCCGATGCGTGCTTCGACCAACCCGTCGTGGAAGTCGCGCACGAGCAGGCTGGCCCGCCCGCTGCGCGAGACCGTGGAGTCCACCTGCACGCGCGCGCCCTCGAACGGCGGGATCGCGATGTCCCACGCCAGCGCCCGCTCCTCGAACCCGGGCTCGCGGAACAGGTTCTCGCCCTCGGCGACGCGCACCGGCACGGACGGCTCGAACGTGAGCGAGGCGTCGTCGAACATGACCTGCCCGGTGCCGAGGATGCCACCGCGCACGAACATCACGTTGGTGCCGCGCGGCACGTAGGTGCGGGCCTCGCGCTCGACCCACTCGGTGAGCGGGTCGTCGAACGTGGTGCGCCTCCAGCCGAGGTCGAGCAGCGGGTCGTCGATCTTGTGGATGCCCATGCGGCGCAGGGCCTCGTCGTGGTCCACGCCCCAGATGCGACCCATCTTGGTGGCGGTGTCGCTGTAGGCCTGCACCAGGATGTACGCGCGGCCCTCGAGGCCGTTGCTGCGCGTCCAGACGCGGAACACCGCGGTCTTGCCCCAGTGCTCGGGGCCGACGAGCAGCGTCTGGCTCCAGTTGTGCGCCATGGGGAACGCGGTGCTCATGTTGGCCACGTTCACCGCCCACTGCCCGGAGCGCACGAGGAAGGTGTCGCGGCCGAAGAACACGGTCGGCAGGTCGGCACGCGAGGTGTCCCAGCCGGTCGGCATCCACGGGTGGTTCGCCACCCCGCGCTCGAAGCCGGGATTCTGCAGCAGCGTGCGCGCGGCGGGACGCGACTTCGTCTGGGCGTTCGCGGGCGGGTCGAACCACAACGCGGCGGTGGTCGCCAACGCGAGTGCCGCGAGCACGAGGAGCGGACGACGGGACGAGGGCATGGGGTCTTCCGGGGCCTGAGGGGTGCGGGGGTGTGCGCCGGGAGGGCGCGGGCCGGGAAAGTATCGAGAGCCCTTCCATACGATGCAAGCGCGAAGGGCGCCCGCCCACCCCCGAACGGTTGAGGCCCTGCAAAGCCTTCGGTAGCCTGCGCCCGGACCCGTTCGCATCGGAGGGCGCGTGGCGCGGTGGTTCTTCACGTCCGACCTGCATGGTCAGGGCGCGCTGTACGAGCAGGTGGTGGCGTGGTCGGCCGAGCACCGCCCCGAGGCGGTGATCCTCGGGGGTGACCTCGCGCCCCATGCCACGGGTGCGCCCGGCGTGCGCCACCAGCGTCTGTTCCTCGAGGGGTTCCTGGTCGAGTTCGCGCGCCGCGTGCACGAGGCCTCGCCCGGCGTGCGACTGCTGCTGCTCATGGGCAACGACGACTGGGCCGCGAACCTCGATGTGCTCGCGCGACACGACGGCACGCTCTGGCACACGCTGCACGAGCGCGTCGTCGAGGTCGGTGGGCGCGCCGTCGCGGGTTGCTCGTGGGTGCCCATCACGCCGTTCACGATCAAGGACTGGGAGCGCTGGGAGGACGGCCGCGACGAGTCGCCGGTCCGCCTGGCCGGCTGGCGCTCCGAGCCCGGAGGCGCGGTGCGCGAGCACGCGTTCGACCCGGCCGACCGTTCGCCCACGATCGCCGAGGCGCTCGGCGACCTCGCCGTGCTCTCGCCCGCCGAGGACACCGTGTACGTGCTGCACTCGCCCCCGCGCGACACCGCGTGCGACACCATGGCCGGCGGCGCGCACGTGGGCTCGCGCGCGAGCCGGGCGTTCGTCGAGGCGCGCCAACCGCGACTCGTGCTGTCGGGCCACATCCACGAGTCGCCGCGCGTCTCGGGGGCGTGGCGCGACCGCATCGGGGAGACCCCGGTGGTGAACCCCGGCCAGTTCGGACAACCCGGGTTGTGCGGCGTGTGGTTCGACCCCGACGACATCGCCGCCACGCTGCGGCACACGGTGCACGCCTGAGCGCGCGCCGCGCCGTCCCATTCCCGGAGGCCCCATGAGTCTGCTGGACGGCGTCACCGTGCTGGCCGTGGACACCGAGACGACCGGCATGAACCCCGCCGAGGGGCACCGCTTGGTGGAGGTCGCGCACGTCGCCATCGTGGGCGGCGCGCTGGGTGCGGAGTGGAGTTCGCTCGTGGATCCCCGGCGCCCCATCCCGCCCGACGCGTCGCGCGTGCACGGCATCACCGACACCATGGTGACGGGCGCACCCAGCATGGCCGAGGTGGGTCGCGTGTTGCGCGCGGCGTGCGGCGACCTGCCGCTCGTGTTCCACAACGCGCCGTTCGACCTGCCGTTCCTCGTGCACCTCTTTCGCGAGGCCGGTGCGCCGCCGCTCACGAACCCCATCGTGGACACGCTCGGGCTCGCGCGCGGGCTGTTCGGTGCGAGCGGCAACAAGCTCACCGAGTTGCAGGTGAAGTTGCAGTTGCCGCCCGAGACCGCGCACCGCGCGCTCGGCGACACGCGCACCACCGCGCGCGTGTTCCAGACGCTCGCCGCGCGCTGGGAGCAGGAGAAGGGCGTGCGCTCGATCGCCGAGCTCGCCGCCGCGAGCCAGGACGTGATGCGCGCGACCGCGCGCCGCTGAGCGGCTGGACGAGCGGAACCACGACCGCCATTATCGGGCGCACGAGTGCCACCCGAGGCCCAACCCCACAGGAGCCGACGACCATGGTCCCCCAGCAGGTCCCGCAGCCGGGCGATGAGGCGCCCGATTTCAGACTCCGCGGTCCGGGCGGTGCGCTCTACACGCTCTCCGAGCATCGCGGACACGACCCGGTCGTGCTGGTGTTCTTCCCGCTCGCGTTCTCGCCCACCTGCGGCCACCAGTTGCCCGACCTGCAGCGCTACATGTCGCGCTTCGAGGCGGCGGGTGCGATCGTGTACGGCATCAGCGTGGACAGTCACTGGGTGGGCACCGCGTACGCGCGCTCGCTCGGGCTCACGTTCCCGCTGCTGTCGGACTGGAAGCGCGAGGCGAGCACGGCCTACGGCGTGCTCATCCCCGAGGCCAGCATCAGCGGGCGCGCGACGTTCGTGATCGGGCGCGACGGGCGCGTGAAGTGGGTGGACGCGGCCGACGACCTCGACGCGATCGACGCCATCCCGAGCCCCGAGCGCGCGCTGGCGGCACTCGCCGACGCCTGACGCCGTGCCCGGGCGCGCCGCCGAACCCGGTCCTCGTCCGCGCGTCCTCGTTGCGCTGCGCGAGGGCGCCACGGCCCGCGCGCTCGTGCCCGCGCTCGAGCGCGCGGGCTTCGAACCCCTCACGGTGCGCGACCACGACGGCGCCGAGCGCGCGTTCGGCGAGGGCCCGGTCGAGGCCGTGGTGGCCGAGACGCGCGCCCCGCGGCTCGACGGACTCGTGCTCACCGACCTCGCCCTGCGCGCCTCGCCGTGGGCGTGCGTGGTGTTGCTGAGCACACCCGCCACGCGCGCGGTCGCGCTCGAGGCGGTGCGGCGCGGGGCGTACGAGTACCTGCCGGCGTCGGTCGAGCCCGCGGCCATCGTCGCCGCGTTGCGGCAGGGGATCGATCGCCAGCACCTCGCGCGCCGCGTGGCCGAGATGGAGCACCAACTCGACCGCAACGCCGGCGTGGAGGCGTTGGTCGGTCGCTCGCGCGCCATCCAGCGCGTGCGCGAGACCGTGCGCCGCGCGGCCGCGGTGCGCGCCACCGTGTGCCTCGAGGGTGAGCCCGGCACCGGCAAGAGCCTCATCGCGCGCGCCATCCACCTGGCGGGTCCGCGCCGCGAGCGACCGTTCGTGCGCGTGCGTTGTGCCGCGCTGCCGCCGGCGCTACTCGAACTGGAGTTGTTCGGCACGCAGGGTTCGCCGGGCGCGCTCGAACGAGCCGACCGCGGCACGCTGCACCTCGAGGGTGTCGAGCACCTCTCGAGCGGTGCGCAGTTGCGACTGGTGGCGTTCCTCGCCGAGGGACGCTTCGCGCGCGAGGGCGAGTCCACCGCGCGGCGTGCCGACGTGCGCACCGTGGTGTCCACCGAGGTGTCGCTTGAGACGCTCGCGCGCGAGCGCCGTCTGCACCCCGAGTTGCGAGTGCACTTCGACGTGCTGCGCGTACTCGTTCCCGCGCTGCGCGACCGACTCGACGACCTACCGGCGCTGGTCGAGGTGTTCGTGCGCGACGCGAACCGCGAGCACCGGCGCCGCGTGCCCGGCGTGACCGCGGGCGTGCTCGACCGCTTCGCGCGCCACGCCTGGCCCGGTAACGTGCGCGAGCTGCGCGAGACCGTGCGCGCGCTGGTGGCGACGCGGCGTGGGCGCGGCCCCGTGGACGTGGCCGACCTGCCGGCCGCGCTGCGCGGCGACGATTCCGCGGACACCGCGCTGGTGATGCGCGTGGGCATGACGCTGGACTCGGTCGAGCGCCGCCTGGTGGAGGCCACGCTGGCCCACACCGGCGGTGACAAGCCGCGGGCCGCGGCCATGCTGGGGATCGGGCTGCGCACGCTCTACCGCCGGCTCGACGATTGGGCGGGTGGCGCGGCCCCGGTGCGCTCGCGGCCGCGCCCGGCGCGCCCGCGACGGGGCTGAAGGCGGCGCGAGGGGCGGCCGATAACCCAAGGGTCCCACCCTGTCCGTGCAAGGAGGCCCGCCGTGGGTGAACCCGCCGAGTCGCTGCCCAACGATGACCGTGCCGATGTCGTGAAGGCCCGGCCGTCCATCGCGCGTGCCGACTGGCTGGTGGGCGCCGACGAGGGGCTGGGCGCGGAGTTCGGTCGCGCCCAGGGGGAGTCGCACCCGGCCCCGCTCGCGCCGCCGCGCCTCGTGCGCCCCGGTGCGACCGCGGCCCCCGCGCCGCCCGCCCCGCTCGCACCCGTGATGCCGCCGCCCGCTCCCTCGGGGGAGCGTGCTGCGCTGCCGTCGTGGGATGCGGGTACGAGCAGCGTGCCCATGATGCCGCGTGCACCCAAGGTGGGCGTGCCCGACCTGGGCGCGATCCCCGAACTGGGTCGCGACTTCCCGATGGACGACGCCGAGGAACGCGCCGCGACCGCGGCCCGCGTGGCCGAGGAGCAGGCGCGTGCGGCGGAAGTGGCTGCGCGGCCGCACGAACTCGTTCGGCCCGACGAGTTCGCGGTGCCCGAGGCCCCGGCGCCGTGGTGGACCGACGCGCTCGGTGCGCTGCGCACCGATCGTCGCGTGCAGGGCGCGGTGCTCGCGGTGGTGCTGGCCGTGGCCGCGTTCGCGCTGTGGCCGCGCGGGGGCAACGTGACCTCGTTGCACAACATCAAGACGCACCCCGAGCGCTTCGTGGACACCGAGGTGCGCGTCTCCGGCCGCGTCTCGGAGGTGTTCCCCGTCGGCGGCAGTTGGGCGTACACGCTGGTGCAGGGCCGCGACACGATCGCGGTCTTCACGCGTGCGCGGGAACCGCAGGCGCGGGAGCGCGTCGAGGTGGTGGGGACGGTGAGCCGCGGTTGGTTGGGTGGCGAGTCGCGCGTCGCGATCTTCGAGTCGAACTCGCGGTAATCGAGCGAGCCTCGCGGGTCGCGCGGTCACGCGGTCGCGGGGCGCAGGTCGCGGGTTCGTGAGGTCGTGCGGGCGGCGGACCCGGGGCTCGCCGTCCTCGCAGGGGACCCGTCGCTGCGCTCTCGCCCTGCTGCGGGTGCGAGCCCCGGGCCCGCCTCCAGGACGTTCGCGCAGGGCGTTGATCGGATGCGCGAGGGCGCGTGGTCGGCTTCTCGCGGGGCGGCCCGGCCTCTTGGGTGCTCGATCGGTGGTGCCCTGGGGCTGCGGGGGGATGGGGGGACTGCTGCTCCGGATTTGCCATAATGGCAAAGCGGTTCAGGTTGAAACGCTGTCGTAATATCGCAAAGCGTTGTGATGCAATGCGCTGACAGGCTTTGCAATTGGCCGACTTGCGCGGCGCTGCGGGGACCCTAGATTCCCACCCGGCTGCGTCCCCGAGGGTCCACGACGGACCGTTCGCGGGGCGCGCGTGGTTCCCTCACACACCGTCCCACCCGGACCCCGGCGCGCTCGCGCGTCGCAGGGTCCCATGCAAGGAGACCGTGCAATGAACTTCCAGCCTCTCGCCGATCGGCTGCTCGTGCGCCGCATCGAGGAGCAGGAGACGATCCGGGGCGGCATCATCATCCCGGACACCGCCAAGGAGAAGCCGCAGGAGGGCGAGGTCGTGGCCGTGGGCCCCGGCAAGCTCACCGAGGACGGCAAGCGCGTCGCGCTCGAGGTCAAGAAGGGTGATCGCATCCTCGTGGGCAAGTACTCCGGCACCGACGTCAAGATCGACGGCACCGAGTACGTGATCCTGCGCGAGGACGAGGTCCTCGGCGTCCTCAGCACCAAGAAGTGATCCCGAGCGGTCGCGCCGGACGGCGCGCCGCCTGACTCTTCCTCACCGGAGGCCCAATGGCTGCCAAGATGCTTCTCTTCAGCGAGCAGGCCCGCGCCGAGATCATGAAGGGCGTGGAGATCCTCGCGAAGGCCGTGAAGGTGACGCTCGGTCCCCGTGGCCGCAACGTCGTCCTGGACAAGAAGTGGGGTTCGCCGACCGTTACGAAGGACGGTGTGAGCGTCGCCAAGGAGATCGAGCTCGACGACCCGTACCAGAACATGGGCGCGCAGATGGTGCGCGAGGTCGCCTCGAAGACGTCGGATGTCGCCGGTGACGGCACCACGACCGCCACGGTGCTCGCGGAGGCCATCTTCAAGGAGGGCCTCAAGAGTGTGACCGCCGGCTCGTCGCCGATGTACATCAAGCGCGGCATCGACAAGGGTGTCACCACCGTCGTCGAGGAGCTCAAGAAGCTCTCGAAGCCGGTGAAGGACAACAAGGAGATCGAGCAGGTCGCGACCATCTCCGCCAACGGCGACACCGAGATCGGCAAGATCATCGCCGAGTGCATGGACAAGGTCGGCAAGGACGGCACGATCACGGTCGAGGAGGCCCGCGGCATCGAGACGACGAAGGACATCGTCGAGGGCATGGAGTTCGACAAGGGCTACGTGTCGCCGTACTTCGTGACCGAGAAGGACACGATGGAGGCCGTCGTCGAGGACGGCTACATCCTGCTCTACGACAAGAAGCTCTCGAGCATGAAGGATCTGCTCCCGGTCCTCGAGAAGGTCGCCCAGCGCGGCAAGCCGCTGGTGATTATCGCCGAGGAGATCGAGGGCGAGGCGCTCGCGACGCTGGTCGTGAACAAGCTGCGCGGCACGCTCAACGTGTGCGCGGTGAAGGCTCCGGGCTTCGGTGACCGCCGCAAGGCCATGATGGAGGACATCGCGGTCCTCACGGGTGGCAAGGTCATCACCGAGGACATCGGCCTCAAGCTCGAGAACGCCAAGCTCGAGGACCTCGGCCGCGCGAAGCGCATCGTGGTGACGAAGGAGAGCACCACGATCATCGAGGGCTTCGGCAAGAAGGACGATCTCAAGGGCCGCATCGGCACCATCAAGAAGGAGATCGAGGAGACGACGTCGGACTACGATCGCGAGAAGCTCCAGGAGCGCCTCGCGAAGCTGGCCGGCGGCGTGGCCGTGATCAACGTCGGTGCCGCGACCGAGACCGAGATGAAGGAGAAGAAGGCCCGTGTCGAGGACGCGCTGCACGCGACCCGCGCCGCGGTCGAGGAGGGCATCGTCCCGGGCGGCGGTACCGCCTACCTGCGCTGCCTCAAGGCGCTCGAGACGCTCGCCGCCGAGAACGAGGGTGACATCCGCATCGGCGTGAACATCATCAAGCGCGCGCTGGAGCAGCCGCTCCGCACGCTCTGCGAGAACGCCGGCCTCGAGGGTTCGGTGGTCGTCGAGAACGTGAAGAAGGAGAAGAAGTACGTCGGCTTCAACGTGGACACCGAGGAGATGGTGGACATGTTCGACGCCGGCGTCATCGACCCGACGAAGGTGACCCGCTCGGCGCTGCAGAACGCGGCGTCGGTGGCGAGCCTCCTGCTCACGACCGAGGCTCTCATCACCGAGATCCCGGACAAGAAGCGTCCGCCGGCGCCCGGGCAGCCGGGCTTCGACGCGACGGACTACTGAGCCGTCGCGGCGCGAGCCGCACGAAGCACGAACGCCCCCGGGGGAGACCCCGGGGGCGTTTCGCTAGCGGGTTCCGACCTCGAGCATGAACACGCTCTTGCGCGCGCTGTTCGTGATCTGACGGGTCGAGCGCTCGAACGACGGCCATGGCCACGACTTGCGGTACTTCACTTCGGACGCGTCCAGGAACGCCTCGATGGTCTGGATGTTCACCGCGAAGTTCACGGTTTGGCTGGCCGTGCCCGTCATCTCGACCGCTGAGGCTTCGTTGAGCTTGCTCGCCACGATCCCGATGACGTTCCCGGTGCGGTCGAACACGGGGCTACCACTCGACCCTGGCTGGATGGGCGCGGTGATCTGGATGTGCGAGGCGTTGTTGCCCATGCCGGTGAGCGCGCTGAGGGTTCCCGTGGTGACGTTGCCTCCGCTCGAGAGGAGGGTGCTCAACGGATACCCGTACACCACGACATCGTCACCCAGGCCGGGCCGACTCGCATCGGAGCGGAACGAGAGTGTCCCCTCCGGGCGGAAGGGGAGTTGCACGATGGCGAGGTCGTTGGCCTTGTCCACCGCGACGAGCCGCACCTCGCCGTCATGCCCAGCCACCCGGATGTTCTTGGCGTCCTCGACGATGTGGTGGCTGGTAAGCGCAAGTCCGGAGGGGGTGATGGCGAACGCAGTACCGGTGCCGGACTTCTCAGACTGAGTCCCGTCCCCACCCGAACCCGCGGTGTTCGGATTCACGAGGTCGAGGCCGACCTTCCATGAGGTGGCTAGGCGCTCCGCGGTGGCGCGGTCCTCGAACGAGAGGGCTTTGCTAGCAGCATCTCGAAAGCGCATGACTTCGGTCAGTTGCTCGCCGCGACCGAACTCCTTTTCAAAGCGGGGGGCTGAGATGTTGTACCAAGCGTAAGCGAGGATGGGATCCGGGTTGGTGCCTACTCCCCACACAAAACACTTTCCAACATTCCGCTGTGCCCAAGCATCACCACGCATGGCGCCTTTCTTGTAGAACTGGAGTGCAAGCGCCTTGTTCACGGGCACGCCTTGCCCAAGCTCGTGCATAACACCAAGGTTATTGTAGGCTGAGGCAATACCCTGCGCCGCTGCTTGTTCGTAGTACTGCTTAGCAAGGGCGTAGTCGCGCGCGAAGCCGTTCGATCCATTTTGGTATGCAAAGGCAAGAGAAGATTGAGATTGGGCACAGCCCCGCCGTGCTCCCTCCTCGAGCAGAAGCCTTCGCGTCTCGTGCTCCGGTCGCCGTACGTCACCGACCAACTCTTCGATGGCAGGGTATGTCCGGCCGGCGCGATAAAGGGAACTACCAGGGTCGTAGAGCGCGGAAAGGAAATACCAAGAACACCCATCTCCACGCTTCGCAGCATCGACCAGGTAGACGACCGCACTATCGAGGTCTGCGCTTGGATCGTCCTGGTCGAGGAACCTGACACCAAGCCGTCCGATCGAATAGGCGTAACCGTGGTCCGCTCCCATGCGGTACCAGTCAAAGACACTCTTGTGGTCGATCTTCGGGATGCCCCAGTTGGCCTCTCCGAGATAGATGTCACCCAACACCAGACTCGCCCTCAGGCATCCCGAACGAGCCGCCTGTCGCAGACGACTGAACGCGACGGCTGTGTCGGCAACGGGTGTCTCGTCGTCCAGCCATGCCTTGGACAGATTCAGGATGGCAGCGGTGTCGCCGGTCGCCGCCTGCCCCTCCATGTAAGCCAGCGTGTCTGCGCGGGTCGAGCCGATCGACACGACCGCGGGCTCCCGCTCCTTATCGCACCCCACCACCGAGAGTACGAGGAAGAAGAGTGAGGCGGCGAGCCATGCGACTCGCGTTTGGGTTGCTCGGGGCAAAGGCGTCATCGGGGGCCCTTCGTGTTGCGGGGTATTCGGCCTAGGGGTGTCGAACGGCTTCGGCTAAAGCGGTTGCCGGAGCTAGGGCGCCAGAGGCTCAATCGGAGGTGGTTTGCCTGCGACCGCTGTGCCAAATGAGCAGTAGCTCAAGGATACGATATTGTTGCTGAGTTCCACGCGGCAAGTCCACGGCCGTCAATTACGAACGTGTCTTGATGACGGTGGACGAATCTGGCTGCGATCGTTCCCGATGTCCTCGCCAGAGTTGTTGCCGTCTCCCGAATCGAACGCGTACGCAGCACGTCTCTCGAGGCTCGGGGGCTATCGGTAGCGTGCTCTCGCCCTGAGCCCCAGAGGACCAGGTGGCGCCTTCCCTTGTCCGTGCGTTCGCGACTCGAGGGGGTTGAGCCGGGGTGGTCCCCAAGCGCCGCGGGGGGTACGTCCTAGGCCTCCCCGCAAAGCGAAACCCCGCCGCGACCGGTGGTCGTGGCGGGGTTCGTCGTG
>JBJTRI010000080.1:0-22902 GCA_046076045.1 bacterium | reverse complement strand
GCCCGGCGGCCTGCTCGACCTGGGCACGATCGTGCTCGTGCGCCCGCGTCCGGCCGGGGGCACGCCGTGAGGTTCCCCTTCGCGAAGATGCACGGGGCGGGCAACGACTTCGTGGTCGTGGACCATCGCGAACCGTTCCTGCCCGCGCACGGGCGCGAGGCGTTGTTCGCGCGGCTGTGCGATCGGCGGCGCGGTATCGGGGCCGACGGCGTGCTGCTGCTCGAGTCCTCGATCGAGTACGACTTCGCGATGACCTACCACAACTCCGACGGCGGCCCCGCCGACTTCTGCGGCAACGGGGCGCGCTGCCTCGCGCGCTTCGCGATCGGACGCGGGCTGGGGCACGGCGGGCGCGTGCGGTTCGCGACCGCGGTCGGGCCCAAGTGGGCCGAGCCGCGCCCCGGAGGGCTCATGGCGGTGGGCTTCGGACTCGTCGCGCCCGGTGAGCGCGTGCGGCTCGAGGCGGCCGGTCGGGCGTTCGAGGGGTGGTTCGCGGTGACCGGCGTGCCGCACCTCGTGCTGCCGGTGACGGGACTGGACGCCATCCCGTTCGCCGACTGGGCCCCGCCGCTGCGCGCGCACCCGGACCTGGGGAGCGCGGGCGCCAACGTGGACTTCGTGGAGCGCCGTGCCGACGGCCGTGTGGCCATGCGGACGTGGGAGCGCGGCGTCGAGGGCGAGACGCACGCGTGCGGCAGCGGTGCGATGGCGTGCGGACTGTGGGCGGTGCTCGAGGCCGGCGCGCGCGCGCCGGTGACCGTGCGCACCGCCGGTGGCGACGACCTCACGGTCGAGATGGAGGCGGTCCCCGGTGGGCACGACGTCGTGCTCGTGGGGCCCGCGGTGACGGTGTTCGAAGGGGAGTGGCGCGAGCCCTGACCCGGTGGCCGCCCGAGGCGGCACGAGGAGGCAGCATGTTCGAAGGTCTGTCGGTGGCGATGGTGACCCCGTTCCGTGGCGGCGAGGTGGACCGCGACGCCACCGCGCGTCTGGTCGAGCACCTGATCGGTGGCGGCGTGCAGGGCCTGGTGGTCTCGGGCTCGACCGGTGAGGCCGCGACCTGCACGGTCGAGGAGCGTCGCGACCTGTGGCGGTTCGTGAAGGAGCGCGCGCAGGGGCGCGCGTGGGTGGTGGCCGGCACGGGCACGAACAGCACCGCCGACTCGATCGTGCTCACGCGCATGGCCGAGGAGATCGGGCTCGACGGTGCCATGGTCGTGACGCCGTTCTACAACAAGCCCACGCCGAAGGGACAGGCCGCGCACTTCGCCGCGGTGGCCCGCAGCACGAGGCTGCCCGTCATCCTGTACAACGTGCCCGGTCGCACCGGCACCAACACCACGCCCGACGTGCTCGCGCTGGTGCAGGACATCCCCAACATCCGCGCGGTCAAGGAGGCCTCGGGCAACCTCGACCAGATGGCGCAGGTCCGCACGCGCACGCGCTTCACGCTGCTCTCGGGGGACGACTCGCTCACGCTGCCGTGCATCTCGGTGGGAGGTGCGGGCATCATCTCGGTGGTCGGCCACGTGGTGCCGCGCGAGATGCGCACCCTGGTGGACCACGCGCTCGCCGGGCGGAACGCCGAGGCGCTGGCCATGCACCAGCGGCTCATGCCCATCTTCCGCGCGGCGTTCCTCGAGTCGAACCCGTCGCCGATCAAGTACCTGCTGTCCGAGATGGGCATCTGCGCCAACGAGCTGCGATTGCCGCTCGTGCCCGTGGAGCCCGCGACCGAGAAGGCCGTGCTCGAGGCTGGGCGCGCGGTGGGCGTGACGCTCACCGGGGCGGCGGCGCGCGCATGATCCGCCTCATCCTGAACGGTGCGGCCGGTCGGATGGGCCGCGCGGTGGCCGCCGCCGCGTGCGGCGTCGAGGGTCTCGAGGTCGCGGCGTGCGTCGACCGTCCGGGCGTGGACGAGGTGGACGGCGTGCCGCTGAGCCACGACCTCGCGGGGGTCGTGCGTGCCGGGGACGTGGTGGTGGATTTCTCGGGGCCCGAGGGGGCGCGTCAGGCCGCTGCCGTCTGCGCCGCGTCGGGGGCGGCTCTGGTGAGTGGTTCCACGGGTCTGGGGCCCGACGACGAGCGTGTGCTGCGCGAGGCCTCAGCCCGCGTCGCGGTGCTGTGGGCGAGCAACTTCAGCCTCGGCGTGGCGGCGTTGCGCGTCGCGCTGCGGGCCGCGCTCGGCGCGGTGCCGGGGTCGTGGGACGTCGAGGTCGTGGAGCGCCACCACCGGCTCAAGAAGGACAGTCCGTCGGGCACCGCGCGCACGCTGGTGGACGACGTGCGCGCCGCGCGCGCGTTACCGCCCGAGTCGGTGCGGCACGGACGCGAGGGACTGGTCGGTCCGCGCCCCGCCGCCGAGGTCGGCGTGCACGCCGTGCGCGGGGGCATGTGGGTGGGCGACCACCAGGTGCTGTTGGCCGGCGAGGGCGAGTGGCTGGAGCTCCGTCACGTCGCGCAGGACCGCGCCGCGTTCGCCCACGGGGCGGTCGCCGCGGCCCGCTTCGTGGCCCGCGCGGGCGCCGGGCTGTGGACGCTCGAGGACGTGCTCCGCGCGCGTTGAGTCCCGCACCGGATGCGCAACGGCCGCCCGCGCGAGAGCGAGGGCGGCCGTGGTGTCTCGGGTGCGCTCACCCGCGAACGGGGGAGCGACGCGGACGGGTGCGGCCCGACTTCAGGCCGGCAGCTTCTGGACGAACTTCGCGAGCCGCGACTTCTGGCGGCTGGCGGTCTCGCGCTTGATGACGCCCTTCTGGGCGGTGCGATCGAGGAGCGCGACGGTGGTCTTGAGCGCGGCCTCGCCAGCGCTGCGCGTGGTGGCCGTGCGGACGGCCTTGACGGCGTTGCGCATGCGGGTGGTGGCGGCGATGTTCCGCTGGCGGCGCACCTCGTTGGTGCGGACTCGCTTCTCAGCGGACTTGTGATGCGGCATGGGTGCCTCCGGGTATGGACAGGGTAGCTGTCGAGCCGGGGGAAGATAGGCCAGCCGGGCCCCGCGGGTCAAGCCCGGGGCCCCCTCGCGGGCATTGTGGCGTGGCGTGGCGGGCGGTAATCTGCAGGGTCTCGGGGGCTCCCCGAGGGTCCATCCGGAGGCTCCGTGAGCCATCTCAGCGAGAAGATCGCCGCCCTGCCCGCTCTCCCGGGGGTGTACCTGTTCAAGGACGCCCGGGGAGAGGTGTTGTACGTGGGCAAGGCCGTGAACCTCGCCAGCCGCGTCCGGGCCTACCTGGTGCACGACCCGCAGCGCCCCCAAATGGACGAGATGCGCGAGCGGGCGGCCGACCTCGACACCATCGTGACCGGCAGCGAGGTCGAGGCGCTGCTGCTGGAGTCCACGCTCATCCGCCAGCACCGTCCGCACTACAACGTGCTGCTCAAGGACGACAAGAGCTTCCCGTTCGTGAAGGTCTCGGTGCAGGAGGAGTGGCCGCGGCTCTCGATCACGCGCCGGGTGGTGGACGACGGGGCGCGCTACGTGGGGCCGTTCACCGACGTGAAGTCGCTGCGCGGGACGCTGCGCGACCTGCGCCGCATCTTCCCGCTGCGCACGTGCCGCAACTTCGAGGACTACCGTCGGCGCGACCGTCCGTGCCTGTACTACCACATCCGGCGCTGTGCCGGACCGTGCTACTCGCGCGCCCGCGTGGACCCGGCCGCGTACCGCGCGATGATCGACGACCTGCTGTTGCTGCTCGCCGGGCGCAACGACGAGCTCGTGCAGCGACTGCGCGACGACATGGCGCACGCGTCCGAGGAGCGCCGGTACGAGCGCGCGGCGATGCGGCGCGACCAGATCGCGCTGCTCGAGCGCGCCCGCGTGCCGCAGTCGGTGGTGACCGCCGACCCGCGCGACACCGACGTGCTGGGGTTCGCGCGCCACGGCGATCGCGCCGCGATCGCGACGCTGTTCGTGCGCGAGGGGCGCGTCATCGGCAAGGACACGCGCGTGCTCGAGCGTGCGGGTGGGCTCGACGACGCGGCGCTGCTCGAGGCGTGGGTCACGCAGGTCGCGCTCGCGCGTCCCGACCTGCCGCGCCGCGTGCTGGTGGCGTCGCTGCCCGAGGGCCACGCCGCGTTCGCGGGTGCGCTCGCCGAGCGCGCCGGGCGTGCGGTCGAACTCTCCGCGCCGGTGCGTGGGCGTGCCCGGCGGCTGTTGGAGCTGGCCGAGCGCAACGCGGTCTCGGTGCTGGAGCAGATGGCGGCCCGCACGAGCGGTGGGCGCGCGCGCCTCTCCGAGGCCGTCATGGGACTGCAGCGCGACCTCGCGTTGCCCGCGCCGCCGCACCGCATGGTGTGCTTCGACATCTCGAACTTCGGCGGGGACCAGGCGGTGGCCGCGGTCGTCGCCTCGGAGGACGGCCGCCCGCGCAAGTCGCTGTACCGCCGCATGCGCATGCACCACCCGGGGCCGGACGACTTCGCGATGATCGGCGAGGCGGTCGAGCGCTACTGGACGCGCGTCGAGTCCGGTGAGCTGCCGCGCCCCGACCTGGTGGTGATCGACGGCGGGGCGGGGCAGGTCGCCGCCGCGCGCGCCTCGCTCGACCGCGTCGCGACGCGGCCCGTGGCGCTGATCGGGCTCGCCAAGCGCGAGGAACTGGTGGTGCGCGAGGGACTGCCCGAGCTGCGGCTGGCGCGCCGGTCCGAGGGCCTGCGCGCCCTGCAGCGGTTGCGCGACGAGGCGCACCGCTTCGGGCTCGACTACCACCGCAAGCTGCGCAGCCGGGCGCGCATCGGCAGCGCGCTCGACCGCATCCCCGGCGTGGGCCCGGCGCGCCGCGCGGCGCTGCTCAATGCGTTCGGCTCGGTCGAGGCGATCCGCGGTGCGAGTCCCGAGGACATGGTGACGCGTGCGCGCGTCCCGCTCGCGACCGCGCGCCGGGTCGCCGAGGGCCTCGCCGGCCGCGAGGGGGCGGCATGAGCACGGTCACCGCCCCGGTCCCGGTGCGTGCGCTCGTCGCGCCGATCGACGCCTGGCTCGACGAGCTGCGGCGTGCGCGCCGGTTGTCCCCGCGCACCCTCGACGCCTATGGGCGCGACCTCGCCGACTACTCGGCGTTCGCGGCCACGCACGGACTCGGGTCGTGGCAGGAGGCGGGGCTCACGTTCGTGGACGCGTACTTCGCGTCGCTTCGCCGCCGTCGTCTGGCCTCGTCCACGGTCACCCGGCGCCGCAGCACGCTGCGCGGCTTCCACGGGTTCCTGGCGCGCGTCGGGCATCGTGCCGACGACCCGGTCGCACTGCTGCCCGCGCCGCGCCGCGAGCGCCGGCTGCCGCACGCGATCGGGCGAGACGACGTCGAGGCGTTGCTCGCGCACCCGCAGGGCGACGGTGCGCTCGCGCTGCGCGACCGCGCGCTCCTCGAGGTCGCCTACGGCAGCGGGCTGCGCGTCTCGGAACTCGTCTCGCTGCAGCGCACGCGTGTGGACCTGTCGGGGCGCGCGCTCACGGTGACGGGCAAGGGCGACAAGCAGCGCGTGGTGCCGTTCGGGCGCGCGGCCGAGCGCGCGCTGCGCGAGTGGCTCGAGCGCGGCCGCCCGCAACTCGCCGCACGCGCCCGCCACGACGCGGTGTTCGTGAACGCGCGTGGCGGCACACTGTCGCGCATGGGCTGGTGGAAGGTCCTGCGCGGGCACGCGCGCGGCGCCGGGCTCACCGTGCGCGTCCACCCGCACGCGCTGCGGCACTCGTTCGCCACCCATCTGCTCGAGGGCGGGGCCGACCTGCGCGTCGTGCAGGAGTTGCTCGGCCATGCCAATGTCACCACCACGGCCATCTACACCCACCTCGACCGCGGCTACCTGCGCGAGGTGCACCGTCAGTTCCATCCACGGGCGTGACCGTCACGGCCGTCCGTTCCCACACGACCGGGTCCCGGAGGACTCCATGAAGCGCCGCACAACCCTCGCCGCCGCCGCACTCGCCCTCACCGCCGCACTTGTCGCGGCGCCCTCGGCGAGCGACGCCGCCACGATCGTCCTGCCGCGCGCCGGACAGGTCGGTTTCGCGTTCTCGGGCCAGGCGGGGACGCTGCTCGGCTCGGGTGGCTTCGGCCAGGAGTTCGGCAGCGGGGGCGGGCTCGCGGTGCGGCTGCGCTACCGCATGCGCTTCGAGCGCGCGATGGGGCTGACGTTCGACATGCAGCGCCTCGGGGCGCGCGACGCCTCGGGCGAGGCCGGGGCGTTCGATGCGCTCACCGACGCGCCGGTCGTCAAGCGCGAGCAGTTGCGCCTGAACAACGCCGGGCTCGAGTTCTACCAGATGTTCGACACGCGCACGCGCACCACGCGCTACGTCTCCGCGGGCTTCGGGCTGTCGCAGATCAACGCCAAGCTCTCGAACAACGAGACGCAGTACCCGCGCAACTCGGCCGACGCCCTCTACCTGAGCGCGGGCGCGGGCATCGAGCGCTTCTTCTGGCGCAGCTGGGCCTACGACGTCGGCGTACGCTACCAGGCGCTGCTGCACGACGGCGGCCTCAACCACGGCCTGCAGGCCAACGCCGGCTTCGTGTTCTACGCCGCCTACTGACATGGCCCGCCCGCTCCGCATCGCGTTCCACGGCGCCGCCCGCACGGTCACCGGCTCCCGGCACCTCCTCACGTGGGGGGAGCGGCGCTGGCTCTACGACTGCGGGCTGTACCAGGGGCGTCGCGACGAGGCCGACGCGATCAACCGCACGTTCCGGTTCGACCCGCGCGAGCTCGACGCGGTGGTCGTCTCGCACGCCCACCTGGACCACTCGGGCAACCTGCCCACGCTGGTCGCGAAGGGGTTCCGCGGTCCCATCCACCTCACCCAGGCGAGCGCCGACCTCGCGCGCGTCATGCTGCCCGACAGCGCCTACCTCATGGAGCGCGACGTCGAGCACGTCAACCGGCACCGCCGCAGCCGTCCGTTGCGCGAGCCGCTCTACTCCATGGACGACGTGCGGACCACGATCGAGCGGTTCGAGACCTACCGCTACGGCAAGTCGTTCACGCTCTTCCCGGGCGTCACGGGCACGTGGCACGACGCGGGGCACATCCTCGGGTCGGCGATGACGACGTTCACGTTCGAGCAGGACGGGCGCTCGTTCCGCCTGCTCATGGGGGGCGACCTCGGTCGGCCTCGGCGCGCGATCCTGCGCGACCCCGAGGTGCCGCCGGGGCCCGACGCGCTCGTGCTCGAGAGCACCTACGGCGACCGGCTGCACGACGACGACGCGCACACCGAGATGCAGCTGGTGGATACGGTGCGGCGCACCGTGGACCGTGGCGGGCGCCTGGTCGTGCCGGCGTTCGCCGTCGGCCGCACGCAGGAGCTGGTCGCCATCCTGCACGGGCTCATGGAGCGCGGGGCCATCCCCGAGTTGCGCATCTACGTGGACAGTCCCATGGCGCGCGAGGCGACCGCGGTGTTCGTGCGTCACCCCGAGTGCTTCGACGCTGAGACGGCGCAGCGCTTCCGCGAGGAGGCGGGCGCGCCGTTCGGGTTCGACCGTCTGCGCTACGTCAGCACGGTCGAGGAGTCGCGCAGCCTCAACGACCTGCGCGAGCCCTGCATCCTCATCTCCGCCTCGGGCATGTGCGAGGGCGGGCGCGTCCTGCACCACCTGCGGCACGCGCTCGGCGACCGTCGCAACACCATCCTGTTCGTGGGCTATCAGGGCGAGGGCACGCTCGGGCGCCGTCTGCGCGACGGCGCGCGCACGGTGAACGTGTACGGCGAGCCGTGCGAGGTGCACGCCGAGATCGCCGGGCTCGACGGGTTCAGTGCGCACGCCGACCAGCGCGAGCTCCTCGATTGGGTCGGGCGGCTGTCGCCCGCACCGCGCACCATCTTCCTCGTCCACGGCGACCTCGAGCCCGCCGAGACGCTCGCGGCCCTGCTGCGCGAGCGCACCGGGGCCACCGTGCACGTGCCCGAGAAGGGGCAGGAGTTCGCGCTGTGGACGTGATCGAGCCGCGCTACCGCATCGGGCAGCGACTCCAGCACCCCGTCTTCGGCGAGGGGCTGGTGGTCGAGGTGCACACCGATCGCGGTCGCGAGGTGCTCGAGGTGGTGTTCGGGGGTGAGCTCAAGCGCCTGTCCGCCACGCGCGAGTGGGTGATCCTCGACGGACAGGCCGAGGGCCCCGGTGCGGCCGGCGAGCCCGCGGACGAGGTCGCCACGCCGCTCACCAGTCCGGTGCCGCACGGTCGCCGGCACTGGCACCCGCAGGGCGACGAGCTGCTGCGCCACTGGCTCGAGAACGACGTGAGGTCCCAGACGAACTTCGACCTGCGCGCCGATGCCGAGGCGTGGGCCGGGTGGGCGAGCGCCGACCGGCTGGTGTCGCTCGACTCGCTGCGCGGCGTCGAGCGGTTCCCGCACCAGGAGTCGGTCTGCCTGCGGGTGCTGCGCGACTTCGGCGGGCGCGCGATCCTCGCCGACGAGGTCGGGTTGGGGAAGACGGTCGAGGCCGGCATCGTGCTCAAGGAGTACGTGCTGCGCGGTGCCGTGCGCACCGCGCTCGTGCTGGTGCCGGCGTCGCTGTGCGAGCAGTGGCGCGCCGAGCTGTGGGAGAAGTTCGAACTCGACTTCGTGGTCTCGCGCGGGCCGTCGGGGCAATGGGGCCAGCACCCGTTCGTCATCTCGTCGCTCGAGACCGCGCGCCACGAGCGCCACCGCAAGCGCGTTCGCGGCGCCGACTACGACATGGTGGTGTGCGACGAGGCCCACCGCCTGCGCAACCACCTCACGCTCGGCTGGAAGTTCCTCAACGACCTCAACCCGCGCTACCTGCTGCTGCTCACCGCGACCCCGGTGCAGAACGACCTGCGCGAGCTCTACAACCTCGTCACGCTCGTGCGCCCCGGGACCGTCGGGACGTTCTCGCAGTTCCGGCGCGACTTCCTCTCGACGCACGACAAGCGCACCCCGCGCAACACGCCGCGCCTGCGCCGTCTGCTCAAGAGCGTCATGGTGCGGACCCGGCGCGCCGACACCGAGCTCACGTTCGCGCCGCGCAAGGTCGAGGCCGTGTGGGTGCCGCAGACCGCCGCCGAGCGCCAGCTCTACCGGCAGGTGAGCGACTTCGTCTCGGACGCGGTGCGGGCCGATCACGGGCAGCCCGGGCGCCCGCACTACTTCACGCTCATGGTGCTGCAGAAGGAGATGGGCTCGTCGTGGAGTTCGGCGCAGGGCACGCTCGAGAAGCTCGCCGCGCACCCCGACGGACTCGACGCCAAGCGCGTCATGGCGTTCGCCGAGCGCGCACGCGCGCTGGCCGGCGATGCGAGCAAGCTGCGCACGCTCGTGCGCACGGTGCAGAAGCTCAAGGGCGAGAAGGCGATCGTGTTCACGCAGTTCCGCGCCACGCAGGATGCCATCGTGGAGTCGCTGCGCGCCGCCGGGCTGACGGTGGTGGAGTTCCACGGCGAGATGGGTTGGCGGGAGAAGGAGGAGTCGCTCGAGCGCTTCCGCCACCACGACCAGGTGCTGGTGAGCACCGAGGCGTGCGGTGAGGGCCGCAACCTGCAGTTCTCGCGCATCGTCATCAACTACGACCTGCCGTGGAACCCGATGCGGCTCGAGCAGCGCATCGGTCGCGTGCACCGGCTCGGGCAGGAGCACCCGGTGCGGGTCGTGAACCTCGTGAGCCGCGGCACGCTCGAGGCCTACGTGCTCGAGATCCTCGAGCGCAAGATCCGCATGTTCGAACTGGTCGTGGGCGAGATGGAGGAGATCCTCGGGGCGTGGCAGTTGCAGGGCTCGTTCGAGGACGAGGTGTTCCGGCGCTGGACCGAGGCCGGCACGCCGGTGGCGCGCAAGCGTCGCTTCACGGAGTTGGCGCAGCACCTCGTGACCGCGCGCAAGCTCTACCAGCAGCAGCGCGACAGCCAGAGCATGCTGTTCCACGGCGCGGGCGAGGTCGAGGAGGAGCGGTCGTGAGCCCGGCCGCGAAGCGCACCGCCGCCCGGCGCCCGACCGCGACCGCGCGCGGCAAGGCGAAGCCGGTGGCCAGGAAGGCGGCCGTCGGGCCGAACGTGCCGCGCGGCGAGACCGCGGCCGAGTCGCCCGAGTGGCGCCGCTTCGTGGGCGCGTGGCTCGAGGCGCACGGCTGCAAGGTCGAGCCCGCGCCGCGGGGCGACTGGGAGGTCGAGCTGTCGGCCGCACTCCAGCGCACGTGGCGCCGCCAGCGCGTCCGCTTGGTGTTCGACCCCTCGCGTCCCACCGTGCCGCGCGGGGCGTGGTTCACCGCGCCCGGCAGCACGGGAGGGCGTCGCATCCTCGAGGCCGCACTCTCCGAGCCGCTGTTCACGCGGCGCACCGCGCTCGCGCACGTGCCCGGTGCGCCGCCCGAGGGCATCGCGTCGGTGTGTCGCGTGCGTGGGTTCACGTGGGGGCCGCCGCGGCTCGGGCCCGTGCACTACGAGCGGCGCGTGGCGTTCCACGCCGTCATCACGCGTTGGGGCGGCCTGCCGTGGCAGGAGCAGTGGGTGGTGCTCGTGGGCGCCGCGGGTGAGGTGCTCGAGCGCGTGCAGGCGGCGCAGGTCACCGACGTGCGGCCGCGCGAGGGCCTCTACCAGTTGCCCGAGGAGCTCGAGCCCGAGGTGCGCGAGCGCTGGCTGATGAGCGCGCGCCAGACGCTCGAGCAACTCGCCGAGGAGCGCGAGCGCGAGTGGGCGGTGTCGGTCGGCCGGCTGCGCGACGACGAGCTCGACCGGCTCGGCGCGTTCTTCTCGGCGCGCATCGAGGAGGAGGAGGACCGCGAGCGCCGGCGCGTCGGACACGACGAGCTCGAGATCGAGCACGGCGACGCGACCGCGATGAAGCTGGAGTGGGAGCGCCGGGCCGCCGAGGTCCGCCACCGGTGGGAGATGCGCACCGAGGTGCGGTTGTGGGGCATCGAGGAGTGGTCGTGGCCGGTGGCGCGGATCGAGCAGGAACTGCGCTCGGGGGCCATGCACGTGAAGCTGCGCGCCGACGTGGACGCGGCCCGTGGGCGCGTCGCGCTGCCGGCGTGCCCGCACTGCGGGCGCCCCGCCGAGATGCTGGTCCGCGACCACGGCACGGCCCTGTGCCCCGCGTGCGCGCCCGCTTGACCCGTCCGCGCCGGGAACCGTAGTCTTTCCCGTCCCTTACCGCGGTCCTGCGCCCGTCCGGGCGTCGGTCCGCGCCGTGATCCCCGGAGGTTCGCCTTGTCGTTGGAGACCCAGAAGCAGTCCGCCATGGACGACCCGGGCGCCGAGCTGCTCGACCGCGCCCACGGCGCGTGGGCCCAGTATGGGCAGAAGGTGCTCATCGGCCTGCTGATCGTGGCCGCCGCCGGTGCCGGTTGGTTCTACTGGAACGCCGGACAGGTGCGGCAGGAGAACGCCGCGTCGGAGAAGCTGGCCGAGGCCAACGAGCTGTTCTGGCGCGCCGACTACGACCGCTCGCGCCAGATCGCGCAGGAGGTCTCGAAGGCCTATCCCGGCACGCCCAGCGGCATCGACGCGCTGCGCATCGCGGGCGACGACGCCTACTGGCGCGGCAACTGGAAGGACGCGATCGCGGACTACGAGGCCTACCTGAAGAAGCGTTCGGCCGGTGTGGTCGCGGACGGCGTGCGTCGCAGCCTTGCGTACGCGCAGGAGAGCTCGGGCCTGCACGCCGAGGCCGCCGCGAACTTCGACAAGCTCGTGGGCGCGTTCGACCGCGAGTCGAGCGGCGAGATGCTGTACGCCGCGGCGCGCTGCCTCGTGGCCGCCAACAAGCCCGACGATGCGAAGAAGCGCCTGCAGCGCATCCTCGACGAGTTCCCGGACTCGAGCTACCAGATCCAGGCCCGCATGGAACTCGGCCGCCTCTCGCCGCAGATCCTGAACTGACGTTCCGCGCCCCGCGCGCGTTCGACCGGCCCCGGTGCCCCACGGCACCGGGGCCTCGTCGTTCTTGGGGTACGCCGAGGGTGGGGCCGAAGAGGGGCGGTGTGCGAGGCCCGCGGTGCGGGAGGCGGTGGAGCGGAGGAGGGGTAGGGGGCGTCGGCCGGAAGCAGGGCGCCTCCCACCTGCACCTTCGGTCGAGTCGTCCGGCGCGTGCCCGTACCGCCCGAAAGGCCTGCGCGCAACGAGATGCGGCCGGGAGCTCGGGTTCCTGTGGAGGTTCGCCGGGTGCGTGCGGCGCCTCGGTACCTGTTATTCGCGCAACGCGTTGGCGCGAGGGTCTCGAGTCGCGCCCGAGGTTCGAGTCCGGACTCGGACCGCTCGCGAATCCCCCGCGCCCGCGCGGCGTTCCGGCTCAGGCCTGCGCCAACGTCTCCGCGAACCCCAGCCCGAGCTGGAGTGCGACCCGGGGGGCCTCGGGTTCGATCGGCGGCGGGATCGGGCGCACGGGATGGCGGCGGGCCAGCACCGTCATGCGCTCCTTGTGCGCCAGGACCTCGACCCGCGGCCGGTGCGCACGAGCGGCGTAGGCGGCGGCGAGGCGCTCGGCCTCGCTCGGCCAGACCGCGGCCAGCGTCTCGAGGAAGTGCTCGCGCGTCCCCGGTTGCAGGTACAGCAACTCGCTCCACAGCTTGGCCGCACCCGCGTCGCGCGCCGCTCGCACCGCGTCGGCGAGTTGCTGAGGACGGTCGGAGACGCCCGGGATGATGGGTGCGAGTGCGACCGCGACGCGCAGCCCGGCGTCGGCCAGGGCCCGCACCGCGCGCAGCCGCTGGCGGGGCGGCGCGGTGCCGGGTTCGGTGACGCGCCAGACGTCGTCGTCGAGCGTCGGCACCGACACGCTCACGAGCGTGCGGGCGCGGCGGGCGGCGTCCTGCAGCACGTCGATGTCGCGCACCACGAGCGGGCCGCGCGTGATGATGGAGACCGGACTCGAGCGCTCCGCGAACGCCTCGAGGCAGCCGCGCGTAAGGCGGAAGCGGCCCTCGACGGGCTGGTACGGGTCGGTGGCCGCGCCGATCACCACGGTCTCGCGCGCCCACGACGGCCGTGCGAGTTCGCCGCGCAGCACCGCGACGACGTTCGTCTTCACGCGCACGCTGCGACCGTAACGATCGTCCGCGGGCCGCTCGGCTCGACGCTCGAACGCGCGCACGTAGCAGAACGTGCAGCGGTGCGCGCAGCCCATGTACGGGTTGAGCGACCAGCGGAACGGCATCCCCGTGACCCGGTTGAGGGCCGAGCGGCAGGGCTCGAGGCGGAGGTCGGCGGCCATGGGAGGACTTCTACCCTGTCCGGTCATGATGCACAAGTGTGCAGTATGGGCGTGTGGCGGGCGGGATCCCCGTGTGACCTGGCCCGCCGGGCCATGTGGCCGGTGCTCGGGCTCGCCGGCTGCGGCCCGGTGCGACGTCGGCGGTCCGGCGGTCGGGCTCGCGAGGCTCGGGGCCGTGCGCCTGGCCAGGCGGCTACGGACGCCGGGGCCGGCTCAGGGCCAGGACGGGCTCGAGCCGCCGGTCGGGTGCTCGGGGTCCGGCTGGGCACCCGGGCCGCTGAGCACGGGCCGCTGAGCACGGGCCGCTGAGCCCGAGCCGCTGAGCCCGAGCCCGGCCGGCTCGGCGAAGTCAGGTCCGGCTGGGCGCCCGGGCCGCCGGCCACGGAACCGGTCGACTCGGCGCGGGTGGCGAAGACGGGAGCGCTGTGCGAGCGCGAAGGATCGGGAGCCGACGCGAACAGGGCACAGCGCACACACGGGCGATGGCGAGACGCGGACGACGAGGGCCCGGGTGGGACGCGGGCGCGACCGCGGGCTGGACGAGCGGGCGCAGGACGGGCCGAGAGGGGTTCCGGGCGCTGCGGGCACGGCGCTCGGCCCCGGCCAGCGCCAGAATTCTATGTCGCATAATATGTATTATGTAAACCTGCGAATCGGTCCGCGACCGTGACCATCGTCCCGGCCTCGCGCCGCCCCCCGACCGGCTCCTGCCGCCGCCCATCCTCCCCGCCGCTGCATCCGACCCGGCGTGCTCAGGCCCGGGCGCTCGGCGGCCAACCCAACGCGAGCAGCAGGCACGCGTCGCCGAACAGGAACCCGGTGACGCACGCGGGATCCACCGGCACGCCCAGCCCGGGCACGGTCGCCCCTCTCAGGCGCGCCCCTCGGGTCCGGACCGCGAGCCGCCAGCCGAGGTCCCAGAGCCCCAACTGGAACGTCAGACGGCCGTGGCGCCAGCGGTCACCCACGACGCGCGTGGTCGCCAGCCCGAAAGCCGAGGCCGCCATGCCGACCCCGGCCACCACGGGGCCCGAGTCGAGGTCCTCGGTCACGGGGCGGCCCGGGGCGTACTCGCGGAACCCGGCCAGCACGACGCGCTCGCTCGCGTAGCCGCGCACGTAGGCGGCGTACAGCGATCGCGCCAGCGCTGCATCGAGCAGGCCCAACAGGGCGATGCGCAGCGACAGGTCGCAGCCGCGCGGACCCTCGAGCACCTGGACCCGGTCGAGCGCCAGCCGGCTCACGGGCAGGCCGGTCCCGGGTTCGGCGCCCGGGCCGCGCAGCCAGGCGAGATGGCGCGCGATCGTCTCGCGAGCGCGCGGCGTGCCGGTGAGGCGGTCGTCCAGCGCCAGCGCCACCACGGCGGGCAGCGTGTCGAACGGGTAGCACTGCCCCGGGTACGACAGCAGCGCCCCGCCCCCCGGTGCGTCGTCGAGTTGCGCGCGCAGGACGTCGCACAGGTGGCGGCGCGCCTCGTCGTGCGCGCAGGCCGTGCCCTCGTCGCGCACCACCGCGAACGCGAGCGCGAGCCAGCCCATGTGCACCGCGTAGGTCGAGGCGGGCGTGAGCGCCGACAGCGACCCCAGACGCGCCTCGACCCGGCGGCGGGCGGCGTCCATGAGCGTGTGCGCTGCGGCGCGGGCCGCAGCGCGCGGCGTGCGGCGGTCCCCCGGCCACGCGAACAGGCTGAGGGCCGGGAACACGAACGGGAACAGGTCGCCCTCGGGGAACGCCTTGCACTCGTGCGCGACGCGGCCCGCATAGGCCTCCGCGTCGGCGGCGTGCGCCACGAACGCACGCACCGCGCGTGCGTGCACGGGGTTCACGCGTCGCGACCCCTCATGCGCCCGCGACCACCACGTTGAGCAGCTTGTCCTTCAAGTGGATGACCTTCTTGACCGTGCCCGCCTCGAGGAACTTGCGCACGCGCTCGTCCGCGAACGCGGCCGTCTGCACGTCCTCCTGCGAGGCCCCGCGCGGCAGGTCGAGCGTGGCGCGCAGCTTGCCGTTCACCTGGATGGCCACGGTCACGGTGTCCTCGACGAGCAGCGCCGGGTCGTGCTCGGGCCACGCCGCGTACGCGATCGTGTCGGTGTGCCCCAGCCGCTGCCAGAGCTCCTCGGCCAGATGCGGACCGAACGGCGCGAGCAGCCGCACGAACGGCTCGAGCAGCGAGCGGTGGCGCGAGGGCTGCTTCATGACCTCGTTCACGAACACCATCATCTGCGAGATGGCGGTGTTGAACTTGAGCGCCTCCACGTCCACGCCGACCTTGGCGATCGTCTGGTGCAGCAGGCGCTGCGTGGCCGCGTCGGGCGCCACGTCGTTGAGCGCGAGCGTGCCGTCCTCGTTCACGAACAGGCGCCACACGCGGTCGAGGAACCGCGAGATGCCCTCGACGCTCTTCGAGCTCCACGGCTTCATGGCCTCGAGCGGGCCCATGAACATCTCGTAGATGCGGGTGGCGTCGGCGCCGTACTGGTCGATCATGTCGTCGGGGCTCACCACGTTGCCCCACGACTTGCTCATCTTGCGGTTGTCCTCGCCCAGGATCATGCCCTGGTGCACGAGCTTCAGGAACGGCTCGGGCGTGCTCACGACCCCGATGTCGAACAGCACCTTGTGCCAGAACCGCGCGTACAGCAGATGCAGCACCGCGTGCTCGGCGCCGCCCACGTACAGGTCCACCGGCATCCAGTACCGCTCCTTGGCCGGGTCCACGAGGCGGTCGGGGTTCTTGGGGTCGAGGAAGCGCAGGTAGTACCAGCACGAGCCGGCCCACTGCGGCATGGTGTTCGTCTCGCGGCGGGCGGGCTTGCCCGTGGCGGGGTCGGTCGTCTCGACCCACTCGGCGATGTTCGCGAGCGGGCTCTCCCCCGTGCCCGACGGCTTGAACTCCTTGGCCTCGGGCAGCAGCACGGGCAGCATCTGCTCGGGCAGCGCCTGCGGGGCGCCGTCCACCCAGACGAGCGGGAACGGCTCGCCCCAGTAGCGCTGGCGCGAGAACAGCCAGTCGCGCAGCTTGTAGTTCACGGCCTTCTGGCCCGCGCCGCGCTCGGCGAGCCACGCGGTGATGCGCGGGATCGCGGCGTCGGGCGTCAGCCCGTCCAGCGACACGCTGCCGTCGGCCGAGGCGGAGTTCACCAGCGTGCCCGTCGAGGTGTCGGTGTGCGCGGCCTGCTGCACGTCGCCGCCCGAGACGACCTCGCGGATGGGCAGCCCGAACGTGCGCGCGAACTCCCAGTCGCGCTCGTCGTGCCCGGGCACGGCCATGATCGCGCCCGTGCCGTAGCTCATGAGGACGTAGTCGGCGATCCACACCGGCAGGCGCTCGCCGTTGACCGGGTTGATCGCGTGGCCGCCGGTGGCCACGCCGGTCTTCTGCTTGTCCTCCTGGCGCATGAGGTCGCTCTTGCGCGCCGTGGCCTCGCGGTAGGCGCGCACGGCCTCGGCCTGCGCCGGCGTGGTGAGCGCGTCCACGAGCGGGTGCTCGGGCGCCAGCACCATGTAGGTGGCGCCGAACAGCGTGTCGGGGCGCGTCGTGAAGATGCGCAGCTTGCCGTTCACGCCGTCGAGCGCGAAGTCCACCTCGGCGCCGATCGAGCGCCCGATCCAGTTCTTCTGCATCTCGAGCGTGCTCGCCGGCCACTCGACGAGCGACAGGTCCTCGAGCAGGCGCTCGGCGTAGGCGGGGATGCGCAGCACCCACTGCCGCATCGGGCGGCGGATGACCTCGTAGCCGCCGACCTCGCTCTTGCCGTCCACCACCTCCTCGTTCGCGAGCACCGTGCCCAGCTCGGGGCACCAGTTCACCGGCACCTCGGCCACGTAGGCGAGCCCGCGCGCGTGGAGCTGCAGGAAGATCCACTGCGTCCACTTGTAGTAGGCCGGGTCGGTGGTGTCCACCTCGCGATCCCAGTCGTACGACAGGCCGACGCGCCGCATCTGGCGGCGGAAGTTCGCGATGTTCTCGCGCGTCGTGAGGGCCGGATGGATGCCCGTCTTGATCGCGTACTGCTCGGCCGGCAGTCCGAACGCGTCCCAGCCGGTCACGTGCAGCACGCTGAACCCGCGCATGCGCTTGTACCGGCTGATGATGTCGGTCGCGGTGTAACCCTCGAGGTGGCCCACGTGCAGGCCCGCGCCCGACGGGTACGGGAACATGTCGAGGCAGTAGTACTTGGGCTTGGCCGGGTCCTCCACGGCGCGGAACGTCTTGTGCTCGACCCAGTACTGCTGCCAGCGCGGCTCGACTTCGGCGAACGGGAAGTACTTGCTCATCGGGGCCCCAAGGGTGGAATGGACCCGCGAGGATAGCGGCTCGCGCGCGCCGCGTCACCCCGCGGCGGGCGCGTGCGCTAGCGTGCGGCCAGTTCGCGCGTGACTTGCTCGAGCGCGGTGCGGGCGTCGCAGCGCCCGCCCTTCCACGCGGCTTCGGCGCGGTACACCGCGTCGATCGCCCGGGCCAGCGACCTCGCGTCGCGACCGCGCACCATGGCGGCGGTCGCCTCCTTCCACCGGCTCCACGCGAAGCGCTGCGAGGTCGAGGCGAGCGCCGAGGTGGCGAGGTGGCCGAGCGCCCACATGACCGAGCCCTCGCTCTCCCCGCCCACGAGCACGCGCTCCAGACGCTGCGCGGCCCGCGCCGCGTCGCCCTGCGCGACCGCCATGAGGAACGCGGGCAGCTCGGCGTCGAGCGTGGGCGAGGCCAGCGAGCGCACGTGCTCCTCGCTCGCGGTGCCGCCCTCGCCCGCCAGCACCGCGAGCTTCGAGGCCTCGTTGAGGAACGCGAGCGGGTCCTGCTCGCAGCGCTCGACGAGCGCCTGCAGCACGCCGGCCTCGGCCTTCACGCCGTGCGCGGCGAGCCGGCGGCGGCCCCACTCGATGAGCGTGCGCGGGTCGGCGGGCCCCACCTCGACGCGCACCTCGACCGCGGCGCGCACCGCGTCGAGCATCTTGCGCGGCTTGTCCGACGGCGCGGACTCGACGAGCACCAGGCACGACTCGCCGCCCGGGCGCCCGAGCCCCTCGGCCAACGCCTGCACGCGCTTCTCGCTGCGCACCAGCTCCTCGAGCCGGAACACGATCACGAGCTGGCGCGGGTCGAACATGGAGGTGTTCTGGTAGGCGGCCAGGATGGCGTCCACGCCGTCCTCGTCGCCCGGTCGCATGATGCGCGCCGGGGGCGCCTCGGGGACCGCGCGCGCCCACGCCGCGCGCAGGTCGGCGAGGAACGCGGCCTTGATCGCCTCGTCGCTGCCCTCGAGGTGGATCGTGCCCGGGAAGTCGCCGCCCTCGAGGCGCTTCAGCAGCTCGAGCGCGGGGACCGGGGCCGGGAGCGAGTCGCCGCCGCGGCCACCGCGCGCGCTCGTCTTGCGGGTCGCCATGGCGTCACCAGCCTTCGACGCTGCGGCTCAGGATCTCGTCGGCGAGCTTGGTGATGGCCTCCTTGCGGCCATCGAGCTCGGTCTTGGCGGTCTGCCCGGGGACGTCCTGCACGTAGTAGATCGTGCTCTTCACGATCTCGTCGCTCCAGACCTCGCGGTTCTTCACGAGGTCCTTGAACGTCACCTGCACCCCGATCGTGACGCGGTAGGCGTTGGCCGAGGTGCTGCTGCCCGAGAACCCGTAGACCGCGTTGCGGTACTGGGTCACCTTGCCGCGCAGGACCGAGTTCGCGCTGCGCTCGTCCACGATGCGCAGGTGGTTGTCGCGCACGAACCGCTGCACGACCTCGTCGGTGACCTGCTGCTCGAGCTGGGCCTCGGGCGTGCCGTTCTCGAACACCGGGATGGCCACCGTCTTGAGGTGCGGCGGCAGCAGTGCCGGGCTCGCGGTGTAGCCGCAGCCCCCGGCGAGCAACACCAGACCCGCGGCCGCACAGGCGGCCCGCAGGGCCGCGAGACGACCGCGGGTCCGGGAGTTCGTGCTACGCGTTGGGATGGCTGGGAGTCCCCTGCCCCGAGGCGTGGAGGTCGTAGAGCTTCATGCGGTAGCGCAGCTTGTCGCGCTTGAGGTTGAGCATCTCCGCGGTGCGGCTCTGGTTCCACTTGGTAGCATACGAGGCACGCAGTATCAAGGCTCGCTCCAGCTCCTCGACCAGCGCCTCGAACGGGATCCCGGTGGGCGGCAGGATGCCGGTGATGACCTCGTCCACGCGCTGGCCCAGGCTCGCCTCCTCGGGGCCGCGCACGCGGCCCGCGAGCTTGAGGTGCCCGGCGTCCATGCGCTCGGCGGTCTCGAGCAGCACCGTGCGCTCCATGAGGTTCTTGAGCTCGCGGATGTTGCCCGGCCAGGCGTAGTCCGTGAGCACGCGCTCGGCGGCCTCGGTGAAGCCGCGGAACGGCTTCTTGAACTGCTTCGCGTAGCGCTCCATGAACAGGCGCGCCAGCGGCAGCACGTCCTCGCGACGCTCGCGCAGCGGCGGCACGTGGAGCGGCACGACCTTGAGGCGGTAGTACAGGTCCTCGCGGAACGTGCCCTCGCTCACCATGCGCTCGAGGTCCTGGTTGGTGGCCGAGATGATGCGCAGGTTGACGGAGATGTCCTTGGTACCGCCGACCCGGCGGAACGTGCGGCGCTCGAGCACCCGCAGCAGCTTGACCTGCAGCATGGGCGCCATCTCGCCGATCTCGTCCAGGAACAGCGTGCCGCCGTTGGCCATCTCCATGAGGCCGAGCTTCTGCGCGCGCGCGTCGGTGAACGCGCCCTTCTCGTGCCCGAACAGCTCGGACTCGAGCAGCTCGGCCGGGATGGCGGCGCAGTTGATCTCGACGAACGGCTGGGCGTGCCGCGCACTCATGCGGTGGATGAGGTTCGCGAAGTACTCCTTGCCCGTGCCGCTCTCGCCCTCGATGAGCACGCTGGTGGTCTCGCCCCGCGCGACCTGCTCGGCGATGGCGTAGGCCTCCTGCATGACCGGGGCCGACGAGTGCAGGAACTCGTCGTCGCTGAACGCCTGATGGCGCAGGCGGCGCAGCTCGAGCACCATCTTCTGCGACTCGAGTGCGCGCGAGGCGAGCGCGAGCAGCTCCTCGGTCTCGAACGGCTTCTTCATGAACCAGTACGCGCCGGCGCTCATCGCCTCGACGGCCGTCTCGAGCTCGCCGAAGGCGGTCATGAGCACGACCGCGGTCTCGGGCTGCAGACGCTTGATCTCGCGCAGCAGGTCGAGCCCGCTGCCGTCGGGCAGCTTGAGGTCGAGGAAGGCCAGGTCGGGCATCTCCCGCTCGAGAGCCGCCCGCGCCTCGCGGATGGAGTCCACGCCGCGGACGACGTGCCCGTCGTCCTCCAGCGCACGGACGACGAAGTGGCGGATGGAGTCCTGATCCTCCAGCACCAGGATGTTGGCCTTGCTCATCGCGTACCTCCCGTGTGGTCCAACGGCAACTCCACGGCGAACGTGGCACCGGAACCGGGGATGCTCCGGACCGTGAGGCTGCCGCCGTGACTCTTGACGATCTCGTGGCTGACGTAGAGACCGAGCCCGGTTCCCTTGGGCTTGGTCGTGGAGAACGGTTCGAACAGGGTGCGCTGCGCCTCGGCGTCGAGCCCGGGGCCCTCGTCGGCGACCGTGACGACGACCGTGCCGCCGGGCACCGCGGGCACCGTGGCGCGGACCGTCACGCGGGCACCGGCCGGCGAGGCCTCGGCCGCGTTCTTGAGCAGGTTGATGAGCACCTGCTGCAGGCGGTCGGCGTCGTGCGGCACGAGCGGGAGCGTCGCGGGCTCCAGCGTGAGCGTGACGTGGCGCTCGTCGTACACGCCCGCGACCGAGCGTGCGGCGGCGGCCAGGGTGTCGCCGAGCGCGCGCGGGGTGAGGTCGAGCTTGCGCGGGTGCGTGACGTCGAACAGCTCCTGCACGATGCCGTCGAGACGGCGGATCTCGCGCAGGATGAACTCGACGTGCTCCTCCTCGCCGGGACGGTCGCGGAGCGCGCGCGCGAGGTGACGCACGCCCATGCCGATCCCGGTGAGCGGGTTGCGGATCTCGTGCGCGACCATCGAGGTGAAGCGGCCCAGCGCCGCGAGCCGGTCGAGTTGGCGGGCACGATCCTCGGCCGCGCGCAGCGGCGTGAGGTCGAGGAACGTGGCGAGCGCGCCGTACGAGCGACCGTCGGCGTCGCGCAGCCGTGAGGTCGTGAGCCGCACCGGCAGCGAGAGCCCCGCGGGCGAGCGCAGCGTGAGCTCGCGGCGGACCACCGGCAGCCCGGTGTCGAGCGTGCCGCGCACGGCCGCGCCCCCCTCCTCGCCCAGCAGCGCGTCGGCGCGGGTGCCCACGGCACCGTCGTCGGTACCGAGCAGGTCGTGGGCGACCGCGTTGAGCGTGAGCGCGCGCCCGAGGTCGTCGAACGCCACCAGGGCGCTCGGCATGGAGTCGAGCACGTCGCCCAGGAACCGCTCGCTGCGGGCGAGGTCGTGGACCAGGCGCATGTTCTCCACCAGCGGCGCGAGCGTGGCGGCCACCGCCTCGAGGCGCGCGCGCTCGCCGGTCGGCGGCGGCGTGGACTCGGGGCCGCGCGCGGCGACCAGCACGCCGAGCAGCGGCAGTCGAGGGCAGCGCGCACAGCGGCGCTGCGCGGCCTCGACCTCGCCGCGCCAGACCGCGGTGTCCGCACCCGGCGGCGGCACGGGCGCGGTGCGCCCGAGCGCGCAGCCCGTGCAGTCCTCGTGCGCGACGGCCGTCACGGGGCCCGAGGCGGGCTCGAGCGGCACGCCGGCGTACCACGAGTGACCCGCGATCACGCGCGCGAGCGGGTGGCCCTCGGGCAGCACCAGCGCGGGATGGCGGACCGGGTCGTGGTGCTGCACCGTGCGCCCGTCCCAGAGCGCGCGCGGCAGCGCGCCGCCGGCCCCGACGAGGGGCACCTCGACGGGCGTCAGCGAGGCGCCGGCCGCCCACGTGCCGGTGAGCACGCCGCGCTCGCGATCCACGAGCAGCAGCCCGACCTGCTCGAGGTCATGGGTGCCGCGCAGGAAGCGCACGATGCGGCGCGTCGCCTCGCCGACCTCGCGGGTCTCGAGCAGGGATCGCCCGACCTCGCGCAGCGCGGCGAGCTGCACCTGGGATTCGAGGACACGCCGGTGCGCGAGCTCGAGGTCGTCCGCGAGTCCCGCCACCGTCTCGGCGAGGACCCGTGGGTCGTCGAGCGCACCGAGGCCCGGCTGTCCCGATCCGTGGGACAGGCCGCGCACCTCCTCGACCCGGCGCGCCAAGGCGTCGGGGTATGTCCGGTTCGATTCGGCCATGGGACCGTCTCGCGCGGGACCCGGAGGGGACCGGGACCGCGGTCTGCTGGAGACCACCGGAACCGCACCGCCGAACAGGGCGGGTGGGCGATGCGGTTCGATTCCGTTCGTGCTGCGCCGCGGGGACGCGCCTCGCGGGTGTCACTCCGGGCGGGGCGTCGTGCCCCGTCCGGTCCGTCTCAGGCCCGGTCCACGAACTCGCGCACGGTGTGCGCGACGTGGCGGATCAAGTCCTCGGTCAGTTCGGGGTAGATCGGCAGCGCCAACGTCTCGAGCGCGGCCTGCTCCGAGTGCGGCATGTCCCCCGCCTTGTAGCCGAGGTGCGCGAAGCACTTCTGCAGGTGCAGCGGCACCGGGTAGTAGACCTCGCAGCCGATGTTGCGCTCGCCGAGGTGCTTCTTGAGCTCGTCGCGGCGCGCGACGCGGATCACGTACTGGTTGTAGATGTGGCGGGTGCGCGTGTCGTGGTAGGGCCGACCGAC
>JBJTRI010000079.1:0-2346 GCA_046076045.1 bacterium | reverse complement strand
CGATGGACCTCGACCTGTCGGGTCGCGCGCACGTCGCGTACTACGACGTGATGCGCGAGGCACTGGTCTACGCGTACCAGACCCAGAACGGTTGGCGCACGGAGCTGGTGGACGGCTCGGCGAAGAGCGGCTGGTACGCCTCGCTGCAGCTGGACGGCGGCGACCAGGCGCGCATCGCGTACTACGACGCGACGGCGGGCGTGCTGAAGTACGCGAGCCGTCAGGGCGGCGTGTGGAGCACGCAGGTGGTGGACGCCTCGAACGAGGGCGTGGGCCACTACTGCTCGCTGGCGCTGGACGCGAACGGCGCGCCGGCGATCAGCTACTACGACTCGCAGACGCTGAGCCTGCGCTACGCGACGCTGGGCGCGGGCGGCTGGACGATCGAGACGGTGGACGGTGCGGGTAACGCCGTGGAGGCGGAGACGGCGCAGAACCGTGCGGACCGCCTGGAGAAGCAGCCGGCGGTGTCGGACGCGGTCCCGAACGTGGGGCACTACTCGTCGCTGGCGTTCGGCCGCGACGGTCAGCCGCGCGTGGCGTACCACGACATCACGAACTCGGACCTGAAGGTGGCGATGAAGCGTGACGGCCGCTGGGTCGCGGAGACGGTGGACGCTCGCGGCTCGGTGGGCATGGACGCGTCGCTGGCGGTGGACGCGCAGGGCCGCACGCACGTGACGTACTACGACCTGCAGAACGGCGCGCTGCGCTACGCGGTGGAGCAGGCCGACGGTTCGTGGTCGGTGACCACGGTGGATGCGAGCGGCGACGTGGGCGCGTACTCGTCGCTGGAGCTGGACGCCGAGGGCCACCCGCACATCAGCTACATGGACGCGAAGCAGCAGACGCTGAAGTACGCGACGTCGGCGGACGGGATCTGGATGACCGAGACGATCGACGCGCAGGGCAGCACGGGCCGCAACACGACGCTGGCGCTGGACCGGAGCGGCTCGCCGGTGGTGGCGTACACGGCGCGTGGCGGTCGGGGTTCGTTCCGCATGGTGTCGGCCAGCGTGCAGTTCGGCGGGCGCCCGGCGGGTGGCGGCGAGGCGGCCATGCCGGCGCGCTCGCTGGCGGCGTGGCCGCTGCCGTACAAGGGCGGTGCGCTGAACGTGGCGTTCGTGATCCCGTCGCGCGGTGGCCAGGCCGAGGTCGGCATGGTGGACCTCGCCGGGCGTCACGTGCGGACGCTGAAGCGCGGGACGCTCGAGGCGGGTCGCCAGGTGATCACCTGGGACGGCCGTGACGACTCGGGCCGGAACGTCGCGAACGGCGTGTACTTCCTGGTGAGCCGTACGGGCGGCCAGGAGTCCAAGCTCAAGCTCGTGGTGTTGCGGTAAGCGCGCCCACGACCACCCCACTGCCATGCGGAGGACCGGGCGCGCACCGCGCGCCGTCCCCGCCCCCACGAAAGGACGCACCCCGATGATGACCTGGAAGCAGAAGTTGGCCGAGACGGCGCGCCGCAACCGCGTCGAGCTCGTGGACGCGAAGCTCTCGCGTCGCGACCTGTTCAAGATGGGCCTCCTCACCAGCGGCGGCTTCCTCGTCGCCAAGGCCGGCCTGTCCACCCGCGCGGTCGATGCGGCCGCCCCGGTGAGCCCCAAGACCCGTCCTTGGATCGAGGAGATCACCAATCTCCCCGTCGCGCAGCCGTGCACGGCGGCCATGCTGGACTGCGCGCCCACCCGGGACTGTCAGAGCGGCGGTGGGGAGCGCATGCGCACCTCGCACGAGCACTGGGACAGGATCAGCGTCGAGGACCTCGACTGCTACACGAACGTGAACGCCCCGGCGCAGTACTCCTGGCACCGTGACCTCCCGACCGACGACTGCTGGGCGTTCAACGGCCAGTTCCCGGGTCCGCGCATCCATGCCCGCGCCGGCAAGCCGGTGCTCATCCGTTGGCGGAACAACCTGCCGTCGCTCGCGGCGCACAAGGGCTACGGTCGTCCCACGCCCTCGATCCACCTCCATAACGGCCACATCGCTTCGGAGTCGGACGGCAACCCGCTCGACATGCTGGAGTGTGGTACGTGGCACGATAGCCTGATCCTGAACCGCAACGCGGGCTTCACGGATCCGCAGTTCGGTCCCATGGGCGACGTCCGCGAGACGCTCACCACGATGTGGTACCACGACCACTGCCACGACTTCACCGCGCAGAACGTGTACCGCGGCAACATGGGTCTGTACTACCAGTTCACCGAGTTCGACTCGGGCGACGAGAACGACCCGAACCCCAAGGCCTGGCGCCTGCCGAGCGGCGACTTCGACGTTCCGCTCGTCATCCACGACCGCCTGTTCGGGCCCGACGGCAAGGGGTACTACGACCTCTTCAAC
>JBJTRI010000078.1:0-4883 GCA_046076045.1 bacterium | reverse complement strand
CGCAGCGGCCGCCGGCGGTGCAGACGGTGCGGCCGGCGCTGAAGGCGCTGCGGCGAGCGCGTCCTCCTTGAGCACGCGACCGTGCGGTCCGGTCCCGGAGAGCGTGGCGGGATCCAGGCCGCGCTCCTCGACGATGCGACGCACCGCAGGTGACAGCACCGCCTCGCGCGTCGGCGCAGGAGCCGACGGCGCACTCCCCGCGGGCGTGACCGCCGCCTGCGGTGCCGGAGCGGCGGGTGCCGCAGGAGCGGCCGGCGCAGCCGCCGTGGGTGCTGCGCCGGGCGCGATGCGCGCCAGCACGTCGCCCACCTTGACCACTTCGCCGGGCTTGCGCGCATGCGAGAGCACGCCCGCCCCGTCGGCGACGATCTCCACCGCCGCCTTGTCGGTCTCGAGCGTCGCGATCGGTTCGTCGGCACGCACCGCCGCGCCATCGGCCTTGAGCCACTCCACCAGCGTCGCCTCGGAGATCGACTCCGCCAGGCGCGGGACCTTCACCTCGATCGTCACGAACGTGCCCCCTCACGGATCGCGGCCTGCGCCACGCCCACGTTGTTGCCCGTCGGTCGGGCGGATCCATCCCCCAGCGCCGCCTCGATGAGCGCGGCCTCCTGCTGCTGATGCGTGGCGTAGAAGCCGGTGGCCGGCGAGGCCGCGCTGCGGCGCGCCACGAAGCGCAGCGAGAGCGCGGACGGCACCACCGCCTCGAAACGGTGACGCAGCGCGAGCCACGCCCCCATGTTGGCCGGCTCCTCCTGCACCCACACCACCTCGCGCGCGGCGGGGTAGCCCGCGAGCACGACCGCGAGTTCGGCGGCCGGGAACGGGTACAACTGCTCCACGCGCACGAGCGCGGTGTCGGTGAGGCCGCGGGCCTCACGCGCCTCGCGCAGCGTGTAGTGGATCTTGCCGGTGGTGAGCACCACGCGCCGGACCGCGGCGCGGTCGCCCGCCCGCGCGTCGTCGAGCACGCTCTGGAACGTGCCCCCGGTGAAGTCCGCGACGCTCGAGACCGCGAGCTTGTGACGCAACAGGCTCTTCGGGCTCAGGATGACGAGCGGCTTGCGGAACGAACGGTGCAGCTGACGCCGCAACGCATGAAACAACTGCGCGGGCGTGGTGAGGTTGCAGACCTGCATGTTGCGGTCGGCGCACAACTCGAGGAAGCGCTCGAGGCGACCGCTCGAGTGCTCGGGCCCCTGCCCCTCGTAGCCGTGCGGCAGCAGCAGCGTGAGCCCCGACATGCGGCCCCACTTGGCCTCGCCGGAGGCGATGAACTGGTCCACGATGACCTGTGCGACGTTCACGAAGTCGCCGAACTGCGCCTCCCACACGGTGAGCGTGTGCGGGTCGGCGGTGCTGAAGCCGTACTCGAAGCCCAGCACCGCGGCCTCGGACAGCATGCTGTCCACGACCTCGAAGCGCCCCTGCTCGGGCACGAGGTGCTGCAGCGGCACGTGCCGATGCCCGTCCTGCGCGTCGTAGTGGGCCGCGTGCCGGTGCGTGAACGTGCCGCGCCCGACGTCCTGCCCGGTCAGGCGCACGTTGCGCCCCTCGAGCAGCAGCGTGCCGTAGGCGAGCGTCTCGCCGAGCGACCAGTCCACGCGGTCCTCCAGGAACATGCGGCGACGGTCGGTGATGAGCTGCGCGATCTTGCGATGCGGGTGGAACGTCTCGGGCAGGCGGGTCACGCCGTGCAGCACCTGCTCCAGCGTCTCGCGCGAGGCGCGCGTGTCGGCGCTCCAGTCCTCGCCCGCCCACTGCAGACCGCGCCACGTCCCGTGCGGCTCGTGTCGCACGGGCGGGATGGGTTCGCTCGAGGCCCGGCGGTGCGCGGTGCGGAACGCGGCGTCCAGTTCCTTCTCGATGCGCTCGACGGCGGCGGCATCGAGCACACCGGTGCGCACGAGGTGGTCGGCGTAGCGCCGCGAGGCCGGCACGTGCTCGGCGATGCGCTGGTACATGACCGGCTGCGTGAACGTGGGGTCGTCCATCTCGTTGTGCCCGTGCTTGCGGTAGCACACGAGGTCGATGCAGACGTCGCGCTTGAAGCGCATGCGGTACTCGAGGGCGATCGTCATGGCGTGCACGCACGCCTCGGGGTCGTCGCCGTTGACGTGCAGCACGGGCGCGTCCACCACGCGCATGATCGCGGACGGGTAGCGCGTCACGCGGGCGGCGCGCGGCGAGGTGGTGAATCCGACCTGGTTGTTGACGACGATGTGCAGCGTGCCGCCGGTCTGGTAGGCCGGCAGCTGCGCGAGCGCGAGCGTCTCGGGCACGATGCCCTCGCCCGAGAACGCGGCGTCGCCGTGGATGAGCACCGGGATGCCGCGATCGCGCTGCACGTCGGCCATCATCTCCTGACGCGCGCGCATGGCCCCGAGTACGACCGGGTTCACGAACTCGAGGTGGCTCGGGTTGTAGGTGAGCGTGAGGTGGACGCGACGACCGTCGGCGGCGTCGTGGTCCGACGAGTAGCCGAGGTGGTACTTCACGTCGTCGTGCCCCTGCACCTCGGGGGGCGCGAACGCCGACTCGAACTCGCTGAAGATGTTCTCGAGCGGCTTGCGCATGACGTGGGCGAGGAAGTTGATGCGCCCGCGGTGCGGCATGCCGACCGTGAGCTGCTCCACACCCATGCCGGCCGCGGCCCCGACGAGCGCCTCGAACATGGGGATGACCGACGCGCCACCCTCGAGCGAGAACCGCTTCTGGCCCGTGTAGCGCGCGTGCAGGAACTGCTCGAAGCCGTCGGCCGAGAGCAGCGCGCGCAGGATCCCGATGCGCGCCGCGTCCCCGAGTTGCGGACGGTTGCGCGTGCCCTCCATGCGCTGCTGCAACCACTCGCGCTGGACGGGATCGGGGATGTCCATGAACTCCGCGCCGAGCGTGCCGCAGTAGGTCTCGCGCAGGGCCTCGACGAGCTGCCGGAGCGTGCCGCGGAACTCGCCGTGGAACGGCGCGGTCACCTCGCGGTCGAGGTCCTCCTCGGTGAGGCCGAACGCCGAGAGCTCGAGGTACGGGTGGCGGTCCGCGGTCTCGAGCCCGAGCGGGTCGAGCCGCGCGACGAGGTGCCCGAACTCGCGGTAGGCGTGCACCAGCGCGTAGGCGCTGTCCTGCCCGCCCCCCGGCACCGGCTTGCGCTCGCCGAGTTCGACCCCCGAGAAGAACAGCGCCCAATCCTCGGGCACCGAATGGGGATTCTCCGACCAGCGGCGGTGCTGCTCCTCGATGTACTCGGCGTTCGCCCGCAGGATGAAATCGAGCCTGCCCGACATTCGAACCCTCTGTGGCGGATGGGATTGCGCGACCGCCCGATCGAGCCTCGTGCTCCATGACGGGGTCGCGAGCGAGTGAAACTAGCACGAAGCAGGCCGTGAGTTGAGCCGCCATTCTACTGCGGGATAACAGATTGCAGCGATTCCGTTCTCCTTCTGGATTCCCAATCGCCACCGAGGCGAGCCGAGAGGAGGTCGTGAGGCGAGGATCCTCGAGCGCCCCTGGACGAGGATCTTGGCGCGGCCCTACTAGGCACCCCGGCGACGGGATCGCAGCGGTTGATGGGCGCGCCGCGACGCTCGTGCCACTCCTACCCCATCCCCTCCTCACATGGTCCGGCTCCCGCGCACGGGTGCGTCCTGCAATCGTCCGGGGTGCGCGATGCAGGTCCGCACGCCCCCGCCCCCCTGCGCCCCACCCGCCCACGACCCCGCGCCGCCCGTGCAACTGCCTGTGCTGACACCCACTGCGAGGTCGGTCGCGCTTCCCACCCCCGACTGGCGTCGGTCTTGCTCTCCATAGCAGCACGATCCACATCCCCCGGGTGCGCCGGGGACCTTCTCGTGTTGGGGAGGATTCATGTCCCGTTCCCCCGGGTTCACCCTCATCGAGCTCATGGTGGCCCTCGTCATCGCGGGTCTCATGATCGCGACGGGACTGCCGGCGATCGAGCGCTATCGCAGCACGCTCGCCCTCGAGCAGGCCCACACGCAGGTGCTCCAGGACGTCCGGCGTGCGCGCCAGCTCGCCGTGACCCGGCGCGCCCCCGTGGTCATCCGCTTCGGCGCCCCGCCCGTGACGACCAACGTCACCACCTACGAGATCCACGTGGACAGCGACGCGGACAACCTCGTGGACGCCGGTGAGATGCGCACGTTCCGCCGTCTGCCGCGCAGCACGCGCCTGGACTCGGTCGAGATGCCGAGCCAGCCCGACACCGTCACCTTCGACATCAGCGGCACGCTCAAGCTCGGCACGCAGGGCGGGCTGCTGGTCGTCGCCAACCGACTCGGTGCCCGCGACACGCTCGCCATCTCGGCCGCCGGCATCTGCTACGAGCCATGACCGAACCCACCTGGACTCACGACCGGCCCGCGGCCGGCTTCACGCTCATCGAGGTGCTGATCGCCCTCACGGTGTTCGCCACCGGCATGCTCGCGATGGCGCTCACCATCCCCATGGCGACCGATCGCGTCATGGCAGCCGGCACCCAGACGCGCGCCTCGTCCATCGCCTCCGAGACGGCCGAGGAACTCCTCACCGAACCGTACGGTTCGGGCACGCTCAGCGACGGTACGCACGACGACCCGGCCAACCCGCACGACGGGCTGTACCACGTGCGCTGGGTGGTCGAGGAGGACGAGCCCACCGACGACTGCAAACGCATCACGGTCACCGTCGCCCGCCGCTCGCCCTCGGCTCCGCCCGAGGCGCGGCTCGTCATCGTGACCGCGCGTTCGGGAGGCTGAACATGAACCGCCCTGCGATCCGCATGGACCGCGCGCAGCGCGGCTTCGGCCTGCTGGAACTCATGGTCACGCTCGTGGTGGGTGCCGCCGTACTGGCCGGCATCATGTCCACCTTCTTCCAGTCCTCGCGGC
>JBJTRI010000077.1:0-27159 GCA_046076045.1 bacterium | reverse complement strand
ATGACCAAGGCGGGCAGCAACCTGAGCCTGACCACGGCCGTCAAGATCAACAGCAACGACAAGTCGACTGAGACGGTGCCGGGCGGTGTCGTCACCACGAACAAGAACACGGGTTGGTCGGCCGGTCTGGCGGGCAACTGGACGCTGGGCTCAAACGACCTGTTCGTCTTCGGCGCTGAGTTCAGCAACACCAAGAACGACAACGGCGTGACGCTGGCGAAGGGTTCGCTCATGCCGAAGGTGTTCATGGGCCTCGAGACGGGCGTCAACAGCTGGCTGACGCTCCGCTTCGGCGCGAGCAACTCGATCACGGCGCGTGGCGAGAACTTCGTCGGCGACGTCGTCAAGACGGACACGTTCTCGTTCAACACGGGCGCGGGCGTGAAGGTCGGTACGCTGCAGTTCGACGCGACGGTCACCCCGTCGTTCTACAACGGCGCGGTGAACAACGTGCTGAACGGCAACCCGTTCGCGAACGTGTCGGCGACGTACACGTTCTGATCGGCTCGCTGAAGGCATAAGCGGTACTGGGACCGGGGGCGCGGATCGTGGCGCCCCCGGTTCCTTCGTTCCCCCCCTCGCCGAGGTGTGCCCTCAGGCCCTCGTGGCCGGGGACACCCGGTCGCTCGCACCCGCAACTCAGAGACGTCCCCATGAAGTCGCGCACCCTCGTCGTCGTCACCGCCCTGGTGCTCGCGCTCGTCGCGCCCACGGCGGCCCAGGCCTCCTCGGCCCGCATCGCCGGCCTGTCCGTCCCCGCGGACCTCGTTCGCGACGAGGTCGGCTCGTTCACCTACCTCTCCGCGCTCGCCTCGCAAGGGAATCTCCTGTGGGTCGAGCCCGGCAACGGCGGTAACGAGGGCGCTGGCGCGGTCCTGCAGAACCTGTGGGGTGGGCGCTACGGCACCTGGGCCGTGAGCGTGCGCCGCTTCGCCCCGGCCCTCGGGCAGGCCATGTACCTCGACCCCATCGGCCCCTCGGGCGTGCCCCCGTTCACGTTCATGAGCGACCCCAACACCACCGGGCAGTCGCTCGACCTCTCGTGGGCGCGGACCTACGGCAACCGCACGCTCGGACTGCGCTACCAGCGTTCGTTCCAGTCGCGCGAGACGGTGGCTGGGACCACCGAGGGTGACGGTCCGGGCTCGCGCAACGTCAACGGGCTCGCAGCCGGGATCGGGTTCCCGTTCCACGGCCACGACCACGAGGTGGCGGTGCACTGGCAGCACCGGACGTTCCAGGGTTCGAGTGCGGCCACGCCCGACGTCGCCGGTTCGACCGGTGGGACGTCGTGGCTCGTCGCCGCGCGCCGCTTCCAGAAGGGGAGCGACGGCGTCACGTGGATCCCGGCCGTGAAGGCCTACCAGTTCAACCTCGACCGTGACGATGCGGCCGGTGCGCTCCGCAAGCTCCAGTACTCGGGCTGGCAGGTGGGGCTCGCGGGCAATTGGGCGATCTCGGGCGACGACCTGTTCGTGTTCGGGGCGCAGTTCGCCTCGAACCGCCGCGACCAGATCGACCCCACGGCGACGTTCAAGCGCACCGAGAACCTGAGCCCCGCCGTCTTCATGGCGCTCGAGTCCAAGGTGCAGCCGTGGCTCACGCTGCGCTTCGGTGCGCGCAACACGCTGTTCCATAGCGTCAAGGACGACAACTCCGGGCCGCTCACGCCGCCCAGTTCGACGGGCCGGTTCGACACCTTCGCGTTCAACATGGGCGCATCGGTGAAGCTGGGTACGCTCACGCTCGACGCCGTGCTCGCGCCCGACTTCTACGACGGGTCGGTGAACGCGGTGATCAACGACGGGCTCGGGACCGCACCGTTCCCGCAGGTCTCGGTCGGCTACGCGTTCTAGTCGCGCGCGGGCAGGCGATGGGGGAGGGCCCCGCTCGAGGCACGAGCGGGGCCCTCTCGCGTTCCCGTCCTGCGCGTTCTCCGGCGAGGACTCGCGAAGTGACCGTCCGGCGCGGCATGCCCTCCCGGTGTGCGGGCGGTCCGTGCGGCTACCTGCACCGCTGAACCGTTGACACTTTTCATCTCCTGAACCTACTCTGCGATCGAGTCGTCCACTCGCCACACCTCGCCACGCCATGGAAGGGCGTCCCCCGTGCGTTCCCGGGAGGACGGGAGGTCCCGATGCCGCTCGAGTGTCGCACGCTGTCGCACCGATCCCCCGCGTCCTGTCGTGCCCCGATCCCGGCCCCGTCGTGGTCGCGGGGGGAGGGGGCGACCCGCCCGAAAGGAGATCCCATCATGCGCCGCATCCTGAGGCGGGCGCGGGCCTGGGCCGCGACCGCGGCCGCCCTGCTGCTCGCCACGACCGCGCTCGCGGGCACGACCGGCAAGCTCGCCGGCCGCGTCACCGATGAGCGGAAGCAGCCCCTGGCCGGCGTGAACGTGCGCATCGAGGGGCAGCGGCTCGGCGCCGTCACCGACGAGAACGGCGAGTACTTCGTGCTCGCCGTCCCGGCCGGTCGCTACGTGGTGCGCATGAACGTGATCGGGTTCGCACCGTACGTGGCCGAAGGCGTGGAGATCGTGCCCGACTTCTCCACGCGCCTCGACGCGGTGCTGCGGACCGAGGCGGTGCAGATGGGCGAGGTGGTGGTGAGCGCCGAGCGCTCGCTGCTGCAGAAGGACGCCACGGGGACGACGCGCTTCATCAGCGGCAAGGACATCCAGAAGCTGCCGACGCGTGGCTACCGCGATGCCGCCGCGCAGCAGACGGGCGTGGTGAACTTCACACGCAACATCGACAACGAGGCGCAGAACGGCAACACGCTCATCATCCGCGGCGGGCGTCCCAACGAGACGGCGTACTTCGTGGACGGCTTCTCGCAGCAGGACCCGCTCACCGGCACGTCGAGCACCGCGATCAGCAACAACGCGATCTCCGAGGTGGTGGTGCTCACGGGCGGGTTCAACGCCGAGTACGGTCGCATCATGTCGGGTGCGGTCAACGTGGTGACCCGCGAGGGGGCCGAGCGCTACTTCGGGTCGTTCGAGGCGGTCTCCGACATGCTCGCGGGCTCGTGGGTCGGCGCGGATCGCACCGATTACAACGTCTACGACCTGTCGTTCGGCGGTCCCGTGGTCCCGGGCCGTGACGACCTCAGCTTCTACGTCTCCGGCGAGCGCCGGTGGCAGGGCGACCGCTCGCCCAGCACGCTCACCGACGGGTTCCGCAGCTCGCTCGAGGAGCGCGGACTCGACGGCGCGCGCAAGCCCAACAACTCGCTCGGGGGCTTCACGTTCCAGGGCAAGCTGGCGTGGCAGCCCAACGACGCGATCACGCTCAAGGTCGGCGGGCTCGGCTCCGAGGACGACTGGCGGCAGTACTCGCACGCCTACCTGTTCAACGCCGACCACATGCCGCGCTACCTCGACCGCAACCTCAACTACTACGCCACCTACAACCAGGTCGTGAACCCGCGGACGTTCGTGAACCTCGGCGTGAACTGGTTCCAGACCCTGCGCAAGCGCGGCGACGGTGTGCACTTCGACCGTATCGGCGACTACTACCAGGCGTCGGGCAACCCGCTCTTCGACCAGGACATCCCGCTGTTCTGGGAGTCCGGGCACGTGTTCGACGACTACATGCAGCGCCAGTCGTCCTACGTCGGGTTCCAGGGCAGCATGTCGTCGCAGCTCAATCGCTACCACCAGCTCAAGGTCGGGGCCGACCTCCAGCTGCACTCGCTGCGCTACTTCAACCACTTCTTCCCGACCAACCTCGGGGGGCCGAACCCGAACCTGCAGGACTGGGACGGGTACGGCTACACGATCGGTACCGACCCGAACGGGCGCTTCCGACTCGAGGAGGTGGATGGCGGCCGCGACGGCATGCGCAAGCCCAAGTCGTGGTCGGCCTACGCGCAGGACAAGTTCGAGTACGAGGGCATCGTGGTGAACGGCGGCCTGCGCTTCGACCACTTCGACGTGGCCACGCAGAGCCTGCGCAGCGAGCGGTTCCCGCTCGGCGATCCCACGGACCCGGCGAACCTGCCGGACTCGCTCGAGTCGGGCGACCTCTCGGCGGCGCGCACCTACGGGCGACTCTCGCCGCGCTTCGGCGTCGCGTTCCCGCTCGACGACCGTTCCATCCTGCGCTTCAACTACGGACAGTTCTACCAGCAGCCGAACCTGCAGGACCTCTACGTCTCGTACCGGTTCCTGCAGCACAAGGTGCGCACCGGCGGGTACTTCGTCGGGTTCGGCAACCCGAACCTGCGCCCCGAGCGCACCACCGCCTACGAGGTCGGCTTCCAGCGCCAGGTCGGTGAGCGCGCGAGGGTGGATGTGACCGCGTACTACAAGGACGTCAAGGACCTCGTCGAGATCACCAACGTCCCGTCGAGCCCCAAGAGCTTCTCGAGCTATCGCAACCGCGACTTCGCGACCATCAAGGGGCTCGACGTGGGGCTGGCGATGCGTCCGAGCGGTTCGCTCTCGGGCAGCCTCAACTACAGCCTGTCGTTCGCGCAGGGCACCGGGTCGGTCTCGAACACGCAGCGCAACGCCGCGTGGGTCGGCGCCGCCACCCCGAAGCAGACCTCGCCGCTCGACTTCGACCAGCGCCACAAGATCTCGCTGAACCTCGATTGGCGCACCGAGAAGGGGCAGGGTCCTGCGCTCGGCGCGTTCCGTGTGCTCGAGCGCACGGGAGTGAACGCGCTCCTCAACATCGGCAGTGGCACGCCGTACACGCCGACGCGGGTGTACAACGAGGTCTCGCTCGCCGCGAATTCGCCCGACGGCAACGGACAGCCCTACAACTCGCGCTACGGCCCGTGGACGATGAGCCTCGACCTCAAGGCGAGTCGCGGCTTCTCGCTCGGCGGCTTCGAGCTGGAGGCGTTCGTGTGGGCGCTCAACGTGACGGACAACGAGAACGCGACCGCCGTGTACACCTCGAGCGGGACCGCCACCTCGACGACCTGGTTGCAGACCGCGGACGGTCGGGACTACCTCGCGCGCACCGGCGACGAGGGGGCCCAGCTCTACGACCTCGCGACGAACAACCCGAACCTCTACTCCAACCCGCGTCTGGTCCGCTTCGGGTTCCGCACCGACTTCTGAGCGAACCGTCCCCAGGAGGTCACCGATGAGAAGCCTCGTTCCCGTCCGCGCCGGCATCGCCCTCGCGGTCCTGCTCATGGCCGGTCCGGCCGTGTCGGACCGCGCCCCGGGCGCGCCAGCGCCGCGACCGGGTGTGCGCCGCGTCGCGCCGCCCGTGAAGGCCGAACGCGATGCACGCACGCAGGCGTACAGTCAGGCGCGCCGCATCGACGTCAACAACATCAACATGTTCGTGACGAACTACGGCACGTTCGCCAACGACATCGAGAACCAGGGCAATTCCGGGCTGTTCTTCCCGAAGGGCACCGTGCGGACCGCGGTCTACCAGTCCGGCCTGTGGATCGGCGGCAAGGTGAACGGTGAGCCGCGCGTGGCGATCGCCGAGTACAGCCAGGAGTTCGCGCCCGGCGCCATGGTGGGGACCGGGTTCGACGACGCCTCGAAGCCGGACTACATCGTCTACAAGGTCTCGCGCTTCACGGGCAATCCCAGCGACACCGCGCACGTCGAGCGCGACCCGGCCGACCTCGCCCGCGACCGCACGCTCGACCCGATCGTGCACCACTCGTGGAGCGAGTACCTGAACGGGGCCGCGCCCTACGGTGCGCCGGTGCGAACGTGGTTGCTGCCCGACCCGGCCAACCCGGGTGGCTTCGTTCCGGTGCTGGGGCCCGACGTCTCGGGTGACCAGATGCTGTGGGCGGTGTACAACGACGCCGACCCGAGCGTGCACACGAACCGTAGCGGTCAGTCGCTGCCGCTCGGGGTCGAGGTCCGTCAGAAGACGTTCGGGTTCGACCGTCAGGGTGCGCTCGGCAACACGGTGTTCATCGAGTACACGCTGCTCAACAAGGGTGGCAACGACGTCGACAGCTGCTACGTCATGTTCTGGTCGGACCCCGACCTGGGCGGCGCGGGCGACGACCTCGTGGGCTGCGACCCGGCCCTGTCGCTCGGCTACGTCTACAACGCCACCAACGTGGACCAGTTGTACGGGGACCGTCCGCCGGCGCTGGGCTACGACTTCTTCAAGGGCCCGGTCGCGAACGGCGACACCCTGGGGCTGACCTCGTTCATCTACTACATCAACGGCACCGACCCCGCGAACGCCACGCAGACCTTCAACTACATGCGCGGCTACACGCGCGACGGTGAGCCGGTCGTGGACCCGGTGACGGGCGACACGACGCGGTTCTACTACCCGGGCGACCCGGTCGCCGGCACCGGCTGGCTCGACACGAACCCGTCGGACCGCCGCTTCATGATGATCACCGGGCCTTTCCAGCTCGCGGCCGGCGACACGCAGACGATCGTGGGCGCCATCGTGGTGGCGCAGGGCGGCGACCGGTTGTCGTCGCTCACCGGCCTCAAGTTCTTCGACGTCAAGGCGCAGAAGGCGTTCGACATCGGCTTCCAGTTGCCGCCGCCGCCGCCGGCGCCGCGGATCACCTACAGCACCGATCACGAGCAGGTGAACCTGTTCTGGGACTCGGGCTCGCGCTTCAACTACACGCCCGACCCGGGCTACGCCTTCGAGGGCTACAACGTCTACCAGGGGGCCTCGATCTCGGGCCCGTGGAAGCGCATCAAGACGTTCGACGTGGACAACGGCATCAAGGACGTGCGCGAGCCCGTCTTCGACCCGTCCACGGGCCTCATCGTGAACGACACCCCGACCGCGTTCGGCGGCGACAACGGTGTCTCGTACACCTACAGCACCAACGGTGACGCGATCCGAGGGGGTGTGCTCAAGGACGGCACGACCTACTACTACGCGGTCACGGCCTACGCCGTGAACCCGACCCCGCCGGCCGGGCTCGAGAAGGTGCTCGAGACCTCGTTCCAGCCGGTCGTGGTCACGGTCCAGCGCCCGGCCTCGGGCACCGACCTCAGCGTGGCCTCGGCGTCGAGCGCGGCCTCGCGGGTGGTGAACCCGGCCACGCCGCCGACCACCGACCACGTCGAGATCGCGGTGGTGGACCCGGCCTCGGTGACCGGACGCACCTACGCGATCACGTTCAACCCCGGGCCCGCCCCGGCGACGTGGAACCTCGTCGACCTCACCCGCGGTCAGACGCTGCTCTCCAACCAGACCGAGCGCAGCGACCAGCCGAGCTACGCACCCATCGATGGTCTGCTCGTGAAGCTGCGCGGGGTGCAGGCCGCGACCGGCCCGCTCAACGACGTCCAGTACACGCCGTTCCGCGCCCAGAAGGCCTATGGCGGCGTGCACGCGGGCCTCGGGACTTTCGAGGACAGCTTCGGTTACGCCTACGACTTCTTCGCGGGCATCGACCCGAGCGTGCAGCCGGAGCTGTTCGTCCCGGTCGAGCTGCGCTTCGGTTCGACGCAGAACGCCTACCGGTACTTCCGCGACGAGTTGGAGTCGGGGGGGGCGCCCGCCGTGGGGCGTGGCTACACCTACGGGGGGTACCAGACCGCACCGTTCACGGCGTGGGACATGTCGGTGGTCCCGCCCCGCCAGCTCGAGGTCGGGTTCGTCGAGCGCCGTGTGACGGACGACGCCGGTGTGGCCGCGGACACGCAGCCCGCCACGCATGACGGGGCCTGGGGGCCCGACGCCACCGAACTCGGTGGCCGTGAGTACCTGTTCATCAGTCAGCGCAGCTACACCGGGTCCCCGGTGCCCGAGCTCGCGCAGAACGCCGCCGTGCTCGGCGTCGACACGTTGTGGTTGTACGCGGCGTGGCTGCTGCGCACGGGGCCCGGGCCGTTCGCGGGCGACAGGTTCGAGATCCGGGTCGGTGACGTGGCCGCCTCGACGAACGACTCGCTCGTCTTCACCACCACGGCGCCGGCGCGCGGTCTCACCGACCTGCAGCAGGCCCGCAAGGACGACATCCGCGTGGTGCCCAACCCGTACTACGCGCGCTCGACCTACGAGCTCTCGCCGTTCAACCGCATCGTGAAGTTCATGAACATGCCGGAGGCCGCGACGGTGAGGATCTTCAACCTCGCCGGGCAGCTCGTCCGCACGCTCCGCAAGACCGACGCCGGGAGTTCGATCCTCGAGTGGGACCTCGAGAACGAGAACCGGTTGCCGGTGGCGTCGGGGGTCTACGTCTATCACGTGGACATCCCCGGCGCGGGGAGCACGACCGGGCGATTGGTGGTCTTCATGGAGAAGGAACGGCTCCTGACCTTCTAAGGAGGGGATGACGATGGATCGCATGACGCGGAATATGGGTCGTGACCGGGGCAGTGCCCGGGCCGCCCTTTGCGCGCTGTCGCTGGTCGCCCTCCTCGCGGGGGTGGCGTCGCGGGCGCATGCCGGTTCGGACGGCCGCAAGGGCACGTCCGGGGCCTCGGAGTTGCTCATCCCCGTCGGCCCGCGCGGGACCGCGCTGGGCGGCGCGGTGGTGAGTGACGCCACCGGGCTCGAGGCGATGTACTACAACCCGGCCGGGCTCGCGGGGGGGGAGCGCGCCGAGGTGGCGTTCTCGCACACCCGCTACTTCGCCGGGATGACGGTGGCCCACGCCGCCGGCGCGATGCCGGCGGGCACGCTCGGCACGCTCGGCTTCTCGGCCAAGGTGCTGTCGGTGGGGGACGTCATCGTCACCACCGAGGCCGCACCCGACGGCACGGGCGAGATCATGTCGCCGACGTTCACCGTGCTCGGGCTCACGTGGGCGCGTTCGTTCACCGATCGCGTGAACTTCGGCGGCACGGTGACGTACGTGAACGAGAACATCGCCAACCACATCGCGAACGGGGTCGCGTTCGACTTCGGGGTCCAGTACCGCACCGGCTATCGCGGGCTGGCCTTCGGGATGGCGCTCAAGCACATCGGCACGCAGATGGCGTACTCGGGACCGGGGCTGGAGATCTTCACCCGGGACCCGAACGCCGACCCCAACGCCGGCAGCCGTGGCCTGAGTTTCTCCACGGCGGGCTTCGAGATGCCGTCGTACTTCACGTTCGCGAGCAGCTACGACGCGGTGAGCGGTCCGCGTCAGCGCCTCACGCTGCTGGCCGCCTACCAGAACAACAACTTCCATGGGGACAACGTGCGGGGTGGGGCCGAGTGGTCGTACCGCGACCAGTTCAAACTGCGCGGTTCGGTGTACGGCACCTTCAACGGCACGACCGACCCACTGACCGCCGAGGAGACGTTCAAGCTGTCCTCGGGGGACGACCTGTACGCGGGTTATGCGCTCGGTGCGGGCTTCCAGACCGGGTTCGGCGACGGGGGCCGGGTCGGGGTGGACGTGGCGTGGCGTCCCGTGCGCGAGTGGTTCGACGACATCGTCGAGCTGGGGGTGACGGTGCGCTTCTAGCCGTCGCAGTCAGCCTTCGAAGTGCATGCCCCCGGCGCGGCCCGAGCCCGCCGGGGGCATCGTCCTGGGTGGAGTGGTCGCCGCCCCAAGCGAAGGACCCCGGTGGGCTCGCACCCACCGGGGTCCCGTGCGTACCGCGGTCCGGACCGATCAGGAGTACATGCCGCGCAGCTCGTGCACCCGCAGCACGCGCTGGATCGCCACCATGTAGGCGGCGATGCGGAGCGACACCGCACCGTCCTTCTCGGACTTGCGCTGCATGGTGATGACGTCGCCGAACGCCTTGACCATCTTCTCGCGCAGGCGGCTGTTCACCTCGGCCTCCTGCCAGTAGAAGCCCATCCGGTTCTGGACCCACTCGAAGTAGCTCACCGTCACGCCACCCGAGTTGCACAGGATGTCGGGGATGACGTGGACGCCACGCGACTCGAGGATCTTGTCGGCGTCCGGCGTGGTGGGGCCGTTGGCGCCCTCGGCCACGATGCGCGCCTTGACGTTCGCGGCGTTCTCGCTCGTGATCTGGTTCTCGAGTGCGGCCGGCACCAGGATGTCGCAGGCGAACTCGACGATCGGCGTGGTGAGCGGGGTGGAGCCGGGGAACCCGACGACGCCCTTCTTCTCGGCCACGTACTTGAGCAGGGCCGGGATGTCGAGTCCGGCCGGGTTCTGGATCGCGCCGGTGACGTCGGAGACCGCGACGATGCGGGCGCCGCACTCGCGCGCCAGCAGGTCGGCCGAGACACTGCCGACGTTGCCGAAGCCCTGCACGGCCACGGTGGCGTCCTTGAGCGGGATGCCGAGGTGCTTGCACATCTGCTCGACGCAGATCATGACGCCGCGGCCCGTCGCCTCGCGACGGCCGGCCGAACCACCGACCTCGAGCGGCTTGCCGGTGACGACCGCGAGCTCGGTGCGGCGCTCGTGCATGGAGTACGTGTCGGCGATCCACGCCATCTCGCGCTCACCCGTGTTGACGTCGGGCGCGGGCACGTCGCTCTCGGGCCCGAACAGGTCCGAGAGGTCGGCCGCGTAGCGGCGCGTGAGGCGCTCGAGCTCGGTCTTCGAGAGCGTGCGCGGATCCACCTTGACGCCGCCCTTGCCGCCGCCGAAGGGCAGGTCGGCCACGGCGCACTTCCAGGTCATCCACGACGCGAGCGCCGAGACCTCCTCGAGCGACACGTCGGGGTGGAAGCGGATGCCGCCCTTGGCGGGGCCGCGCGCGATGTTGTGCTGCACGCGGAAGCCCTCGAACATGCGGATCGAACCGTCGTCCATCATGACCGGGAGCCACTGGATGGTGGCGCGCCGGGGACGCTTGAGCAGTTCCATGATGCCCGCGTCGAGCTTGAGGCGGGCGGCCGCCTCGGAGAACTGACGCTCGGCGTTCTCGAGCGGGTTGAGCTGGCTGTTGACGGCGACGGCCATGGGAGCCTCCACGCGCCGGTCGGCGCGCGATGGTCGGGGTCGGGCCCCCGGCGGGCCGGGGGCGGGGAAGGCTTTGTTCGGGGCCGCGAACGACGGGCGGCCGACGCACTATAGGCGGCCCCGGAACGCCCCGACAAGGTGCGGAGGGCTCTCAGGTCGCTCGCGGCGGGGGGATGTGGCCGGGCTTGTCCCCGAGTTGACCGCCCACCCGACCGGCTACGACCGAAGGACCGGGGGCCGGATGCCGCGAGGCCCCGGTCGCGCGGGCGCGGCCGGGGCCTCGGAGCGTCAGGACGGGCTCAGCGGGTGGCGTAGCGCGCCTTGAGCTGCGGCATGCTCATGGGGATGACGAACGCCCGCGAGCCCAGCGGGCGGCTGCGGCGGGCCGAGGCGCCCTCCGAGGCCAGCGTCTCGTCCTCCCAGCGGTCGATCCACCACCGCAGCGAGTCGGGCTTGAAGCCGCGCGCCTTCAACTCGGCCGGGATGGCCGCGGAGTCGCCGCGCGTCAGGTAGAACAGCGCGTAGCCCGTCACCTCGAGCGTGCTGCCGTCGCCGACCTCGACCTTGAGGTCCACCGAGGTGCGGATGGTCTTGTGCCAGATCGGGTTCTTGCCCGGGCGCGTGTCGGGGAACGGCACCAGGTTGCGGTCGAAGTTGAGCGTGATGCGCGAGGCCGGCGGGCGCTCGGCGGTGCCGATGAAGATGTTCTCCGCGGTCTCGATCTCGTCCTGCCGGCGCGTGAGGATGTCGCGTCCCCCGTTGCCGGCCGAGTCGAGGCTGGCCGACTGGAACACGTAGTCGTCGGTGAAGAGCTCCTTGTACTCCTCGACGCCACGGTTCACCCAGCACCACTCGAACAGTCGGATCGCGTCGGCCGGCGTGGTGGGCGAGGGCGCGGTCGTGGTCACGCGCTCGTTGAGCACCGTGGGCATGAACGGGTTGAAGCAGCCGGTCGCCGCGAAGGCGGCGAGCAGCGCGGCCACGAGCAGGACGATGCGACGCATGGGGCTCCCCGGGCTCATTGGCGGGTCAGCGACTGCAGCCGCCACCACGTCATGGACCGCTGGTCCGACGACGGGTTGGGGCCGACGGTGGGATCGTAACGGTCGTTCCAGCGCACGATGGACCAGCGACCCTCCTTGCGCTGGAACGACAGGTCGCAGTAGCCGGTGGCGATGACCTCGCTCTGCGAGCCGTTGGTGGCGAGCAGCGTGTACTTGCGGTGGAACTGCGCGCTGTCGGCGGCCTCGTCGTCGTTGGTCGAGAACGGGTCGCGGCTCCACTGCCAGCTGTACGCCAGGTTCTGCCGCACGCCGTACAGGAAGCGCGGCACGCCGCGCTCGAGGCCGCGGTCCCACGGTTCCGGCGCGGCGATCGAGGTGCCGGCCTGCCACGTGAGCTTCACCGACGCGTCGTAGAAGCTGCGGTAGGCGCGGTCGCCCGCGGTGATCGAGTCGGCGAACGCGTTGAGGTAGGCGTTCTCGCCGGTCAGCGACTTGGCCTCGATCGCCAGGCGCAGGGTCTCGAGCACGTTCTCGGGCGTCGAGAAGTTCTCGACCACGCCGCTGCCGTCCGGCGGCTCGGGGTCGGCGGGCTTGAACGGGTTCACGCACCCGATGGGCGAGGCGAGCACCACGAGCAGGCCCCAGCACGTCACGCGACGCAAACCCGCCTGCATGCGCGCGAGAGCGCGACGGCGGGCGCGAGGGCTGTGGACGAGGCGGGGCATACGGGCCGGCATCACAACTCCCACGACAACTGGAGCGAACCGTTCCAGTAGTCCTGTTCGGCGACGGGGGACGGCTGCTCGACGCCGTTGCGGTAGGTGATCGAGCGGTCGGCGGAGAAGCTGCGGTTGATGGTGCCGGTGAGCTGGCCCCGGCGCCCGATGTCGAGGTTCAGGTTGGCGCCGCCGGTGAAGGTGAGGCGGCGGCTGCGCCGGGTGGGGGCCTCGACGCCGTTGCTCGTGCCGAGTCGGTCGCTCGCGAGGTAGTCGGGCGTGACCGTGATCGAGAGCTGGCGCGACGGCGAGTACGTGACGCGCGTGCGCAGCGTGTAGTTGAGGTTCTCGTCGGCCGGCACCAGCACGCCGGTTCCGTCGGCGAGCACGCGCCAGTCGCCGCGCGGCTGCTGGCGGGCGTTGTGCGTGAGGTCCACCGTGAGGCGCGGCGTGAGCACCGCGTTCAAGTTGGTCACCGAGTTGAAGTCGAGCGAGAGGTCGTTGCGGTCGGTCGCGAACGGGAAGAACTCGTAGTCGGCCTGGATCGAGTTCGTCTGGCTGGCGGTGAGGCCGCGCAGCATGCGGTAGCTCCAGCGCCACTCGGCGCGGTACGAGCGCGTGTCCGCGTTGTTGCTCGTGGACAGTGCGGGCAGGTTGATGGCGCGGATGAGCGAGACCTCGGTCGCGAGGCCGGTCGTGAAGCGCTCGGAGCGCGCGTAGATGCCCTCGATGCGGTACGACTGGCGGTAGTTGTCGCGTGGCGTCGGGGGCGAGGCCGAGTCGGCGATCGCACGCGAGCGGAACTGCGACAGGCTGATGCTGGTGTTGACCTTGGCGGTGATGCGTTCGCCGAAGGGACGCGTGAGGGTGGCGTTGGCCTGCCGGTTGTCCTGGGTCTCGGCGTAGCCGAAGGCGCGGTTACGGCGCGGGAAGCGCGACTCGCCGATCGTGTTCGCGTAGTCGGCGTCGAGCGCCCACGGTCCGTACACCCAACGCCCGAGCGCGCGCACCCCCTTGTCCTGACGGGTGCCCTGCAGCGTGCGGTTGCGGCCGGCGTTGGCGGAAACGTTGAGGAAGCGGTCGTTGTCCATGCGCAGACGCACGGTGGCGTCCACCGTGGAGCCCGACGTGAGCAGCCGGTTCACGGTGTCGGCGTCGGTCGGCGTCTCGACGCGCGTGTTGCGCGTGGCGTAGTTGACGTTCATGCCCACAGGCGAACTCGCGAACACCTGCAGGGCGCCGCGCAGGTTGCCCGACAGGTCGCTCGTGCGCAGTGTCGTCGTGGCCGCGGGGCGACGCGTGCGCGCGAGGTTGCCGGTGAGTGCGCCGGTCAGGTCGTGCGACAGCCAGCCGCCCCGCATCCAGCGCACGCGGCCGTTGACGTCACCCGAGAAGCCGCGCTTCACCTGCGAGAAGTTCTTGAGGTCGAGGAACCCGGCGAAGGCGTTGACCTCGGAGTTGAGGTCACGGACGATCTCCTGTCGGGTGCGGCTCGAGAGCTGGAACTCGCTCTTCGTCTCGCCCTCGTTCGAGGTCGAGCCGGGGTCGAGGTTGTCGAACCCCGTGATCGCCATGCGCCCGCCCACGGAAAGTCGCGGGTGGAGTCGCCAGTTGGCCTCGCTCGTGGACTCGCGCGTCTGGCGCAGGCTCAGGCGGCCGCCGGCGGTGGAGCGGTCCATGATGATGTTCGTGCCGTTGCGCACGAACAGCGGGCCGCGCGACAGCGTGTAGTCGGCGCCGTTGCTCCACGTGCTGTTCGACTTGCCGACGTTGTAGCCGCTCGTGTACTTGAACGCGGTGCGCGAGCCGGTGCCCATGGCCATCGAGAGCGGGTTGAAGCTCTCGCGCTGGATGACCGGGCCGACGGAGTCCACCGGGACCCCCATGGAGTCCGCCATCGTGACGAGGCGCACCATGGGCAGTCGGTAGCGGATCATGAGCGCGCGCAGCGTGTCGGGCAGCATGCGCAGGCTGTCGGCGCGCTCGAACAGACCGTCGAAGCGCAGGTCGAGGGTGTCGCGCAGGAGCGTGGTGTCGGCGAACGCGAAGCGCGACGACGCCGGCGCCTGGGCCCGGAGGGGCGGCGCCTGCAGCGCGATCACCGACAGGATGATCGCCAGCATGGGGAGGAGGCGGCGGGTCTTCGTCATTCCGAGCGGGTGGGGCTCCGGTTCCTGGGCGTGCGACACGTCCCCCGGACGGCCCTTCGTGGGCGGGTGGACGTGACGGCATACTGACATACCCCGGACCCGGATGCGCGTGGCAGAACTCCGTCCGGTGCCGGGCGGTAACGAGCCGTCACGGTCGGTCATCGGCAGGGGAACGGGTGCATTCCAGCGCAATGCGCCGAGGTCTCGCGGTGCGTCGTGCGGCCCGCGCTCGCCGGAGCGATCGGTGCGTCCGACACGCCGGACGGGATTCCCTAAATCGTTGTGACGGTGCGGATTGTGCGGGCGATTCCGTTCCCCCAGTGGAGGCCGTCCGGTTTGCCGCCGTCTGCGCGCGGGTGCTAGCGTTCGACCGTTTCCGCAGGCACGGACGCCCGGTTCCGGATTCCGGTTCCCATCTTGCTATGGGTGACGGGGCTCGCGCGTCTCCGTTCCAACCTCCAGCACACGAGGGCACGGATGTTTCTCGACAGCATGATGGGCTTCTTCTCGACCGATGTGGCCATGGACCTCGGCACGGCGAACACGCTCGTCTGGGTCAAGGGTCGCGGCATCGTCCTCAACGAGCCGTCCGTGGTGGCGGTGGAGAAGAGCTCCAATCGCGTCCTCGCGGTCGGCAGCGACGCCAAGCTCATGCTCGGCCGTACGCCCGACGAGATCAACGCCGTGCGTCCCCTCAAGGACGGCGTGATCGCGGACTTCCAGGTCACCGAGCACCTGCTGCGCTCGTTCGTCCAGCGCGTCCAGAAGCACAAGTTCCTCGTGCGTCCGCGCATCATCATCTGCGTGCCCTCGGGCATCACCGAGGTCGAGAAGCGCGCCGTGATCGACTCCGCGGTGCGCGCGGGCTGCCGTGAGGTCCTGCTCGTGCCCGAGCCCATCGCCGCGGCGATCGGCGTGGACCTGCCGGTGGACACGCCGACCGGCAACATGGTCGTGGACATCGGCGGCGGCACCACCGAGATCGCCGTGATCGCCCTCAACGGCATCGTCACCAAGACCAGCATCCGCACGGGTGGCGACGAGATGGACGAGGCGATCATGAACTACGCCAAGAAGGCCTACAACATGCTCATCGGCGAGCAGACCGCCGAGCGCATCAAGATCGAGATCGGCTCCGCGTTCCCGCTCCCCGAGGAGATGGACATGGAGATCAAGGGGCGCGACCTCGTGCGCGGCATCCCGCGCACGCTGCGCGTCTCGAGCGTCGAGGTGCGCGAGGCACTGCAGGAGCCCGTGGGTCAGATCGTCAACGCGCTGCGCGAGTCGCTCGAGCGCACGCCGCCCGAACTCGCGGCCGACATCGTGGATCGCGGCATCTACATGACCGGTGGTGGCGCGCTGTTGCGCGGTCTCGACCTGCTCATGCGCGAGGTCACGAACCTCAACATCCGCGTGGCCCAGGACCCGCTCACCTGCGTCGTGCGCGGCGCGGGCAAGATCCTCGAGAAGATCGAGGGCTACGAGAAGGTCATCCTCTCCGGCCACCGCGACTGATCCACGGGGATCCGCGTGCCGAGCATCCTGCCTCCGGCCGAGCGCCGCAGCGTCGTCCTCGTGACGGTGTATGCGGCGCTCTCGCTTCTCCTGCTCGTGGTCGGGGATCGCATCCCCGCGAGCGGGCTGCGTGGGGTGGGAGCGGTGGTGTTCGCGCCCTTCGACCGCATGGTGGGCGGGCTCGACCGCATGCTCACGTCGTGGGCCGAGAACACCTCGCTGCATGAGCGCGTCGCGCGCCTCGAGGTCGAGAACGCGCGCCTCCAGCTCATGGCGACCGAGAACCGGGAGTTGCGCGCGCAACTCGGTCTGCAGACCTGGCGCGGGCTCGCGCTGCGCCCGGTCGAGGTGCTCGCGCTCAGCGGGGGCAACCTGCTGCCCGAGGCGGCGACGCTGTCCGCGGGCCGCGCACAGGGCGTGCGCGTGGGCGATGCGGTGCTCACGCAGGACGGCCTCATCGGACGCGTCACCGAGGTCTACCCCCACCTGTCCCGCGCCTCGCTCATCACCGACCCCAACCAGGCCGTGGCCTGCGAGGTCGAGACGACCGGCGTGCAGGGTGTGCTGCGCTTCGTGCCCGCGCCCCGGCCGCGCCTCGTGCTGACCGCGGTCTCGGTCGCCGACACCGTGCGCATCGGCGAGGTCATCGCGACCTCCGACCTGTCCGTGCGCTTCCCGCGCGGCATCCCGGTCGGCACCGTGATGCGCATCGAGGCCGACCCGAACGGGCTCATGCAGGAGATCGAGATCATGCCGAGCGCGCACCTGGCGCGACTGCGTCACGCGTTCGTCGCGCCGGGGCCCGAGCCGCCCAGCGACGGCCTCGTGCGTCCGCGCATCGAGAACGAGCCGCAGCGCATCCGCGGGTCGCTCATCCCCGCCACGGGAGGGGGCCGATGAGAGCGGTCGTCATGTTCATCGTGATCGGGTTCGTCGCGCTGCTCCTGCGCACGACGCTGCTGGCCTCGCTCGCGGCGCGCGGCATCGTGCTCGACGTGCTCGTGCTGGCCACCGTGGCGTGGTCGCTGCGCCGGGGCGATGCGTGGGGCGCCACGTTCGGGTTCGTGCTCGGTCTCGCGGCCGACCTCGACACCGCGCACTGGCTCGGTCGCCACGCGCTCGCGCTCACCCTGATCGGTTACGGCGTCGGGCGGCTCTCGAGCACCCTCGTGAAGGACAGCCCGCTCACGCAACTCGTCCTGTTCGCGCTCGCCACCGCACTCCACCAGTTGTGGGCCGCCGCCTTCGACGTGAACGGCAGTGCCGTGCACGTCGGCTGGCTGGTCGGTCGCGTCGTGCTGTCCACGGTCACCACGGCTCCCTTCGGCGTGCTGCTCCTGCTGCTGCCGATCTTCATCGTCCCTCGTCGCAGGTTCGGGAATGCCTCAGGGTCCTCCACAGCGGGATAAGGACGCGCGCTTCGCGATCCTCGCCGGGCTCACCGCACTGGGCTTCGGCCTCTTGGTGCTGGGTGTGTTCCGGCTCCAGGTGCTCGGCTACGAGGAGTACGCGCGCATGGCCGAGGCGAACCGCGTGCGCCTCGATGTCATCCGGGCGCCGCGCGGCGTCATCCGCGACCGCTACGGCCGCATCCTGGCCGACAACCAGCCGAGCTTCGACATCGTGTTCCGCCCGGCGCCGATCGAGAGCACGCTGCGCGTGCGCGGTCCGGTGCCGACCGAGTGGCTGCTGCGCGTCGCGAGCGCCACCATGACCGACACCGCCGACGTGAAGCGCAAGGTGCGTGAGGCCAATCGCACCGGGCAGACCGCCATCCTGCGCCGCGCCGCGCCGTTCGCGGTGATGGTCGCGGTCGAGGAGTCGCGTTCCGATCTGCCGGGCCTCGACGTGCAGGTGTCGCCCATCCGTCGCTACCCCGAGGGCGTGATGGCCGCGCAGTTGCTCGGCTATGCCGGGCAGATCACCGACGTCGAACTGGCGAAGCGCACCGAGGAGGGCTACCGCATGGGTGACCTCATCGGGAAGTCCGGGGTCGAGCGCCAGTACGAGTCCTACCTGCGCGGCGAGGACGGCGCCGAGTTCGTGGTCGTGAACGCCATGGGGCGGCGCGTGAGCACGCTGCAGGAGGGCCCGCCCAAGCTGCCCGTCGCCGGCCTCGATGTGGTGCTCACCATCGACCTCGACCTGCAGCGCGCACTCGAGGATGCGATGGTGAACATCAAGCGGGGGGCCGCGGTCGCCATGGACCCGCGCGACGGCTCGGTGCTCGCGATGGTCTCGAAGCCGCCCTTCGACCCCAACGAGTTCTCGCGCGGTCTGTCGTTCGCGCGCTGGACGGAACTCAACGCCGGCGGTGCGTACCCGCTGCTCAACCGCGCCATCCAGAGTGCGTACCCGCCCGCGTCCACCTTCAAGATCGTGACCATGCTGGCCGGGCTCGAGAACGGGCTCGCCCAGCCGTACTCGCACGAGGTGACCGGGTGCTCGGGGGGCTACTTCTTCGGCGGACGCCGGTTCGGGTGCTGGAAGAAGGAGGGCCACGGCAACCTCGACATGACCGGGGCGCTCGAGCACTCGTGCGACGTGTTCTTCTACCAACTCAGCCTGCGCATGGGCCTCGACCCGCTGCAGCACACCGCGCGCGCACTCGGACTCGGCGAGCGCACCGGGATCGACCTGCCCAACGAGACGCGCGGGCTCGTGCCCACGAACGCCTACTACGACAAGCGATTCAACGTGGGGAAGTGGCCGCGTGGCGTGCTGCTCAACCTCGGCATCGGGCAGGGCGAGTTGCTCGTCTCGCCGCTCCAACTCGCCACCATGACCTCGGTGGTGGCCGGCCGTGGCAAGCCGGTCCGTCCGCACGTGGTGCGCGAGATCCCGGGCCGCCCCGACTTCCGGGTCGAGGCTCCGATCGAGGAGGGTGTGGACACCGCGCCCGCGAACTGGGACGCCGTGCACGAGGCCATGCGCCGAGTGGTCGCGAGCGGTACCGCGACCTCGGTGAAGGTCCCCGGCATCGTGGTGGTGGGCAAGACGGGCACCGGGCAGAACCCGCACGGCGACGACCACGCCCTGTTCGTGGCCTTCGCGCCCCTCGAGCAGCCCTCGATCGCGATCGCGGTGGTGGCCGAGAACGCCGGACACGGCGGTAGCGTCGCGGCCCCGGTCGCGTCGAAGGTGCTCCAGCGCATGTTCGCGCCCGACACCACCGCGCGCTCCGCCCCGGTCGAGACCTCGGCCGTGCCGCGACTGCCCGCCACGCAGGCTCTGCCCGGCACCCCCACGCCCCCCGGGGCGCGCCCCGCCACGGCCGTGCGGTCGAGGGACTGAGCATGCGCCTGCGCATCCCGCCGCTCGACTGGCCGCTCGCCTTCGGTACGCTCGGGCTGGTCGCGATCGGGCTGCTCACGGTGTACAGCGCCACCTCGGTGCCCGGCGCGCACGAGGGCCTGTGGATCAAGCAGTTCCTCTGGTTCGGGGCGGCGCTGGTCGCGGCCTGGATCGTGGCGAGCATCCACTACCGGTTCTACGACTCGTTCTCGTGGCCCATGTACATCATCTCGCTCGCGCTGCTGGTGCTCGTGTTCCTCATCGGCGTCGAGCGGTTGGGGGCCAAGCGCTGGATCGCGATCGGCGGCTTCCAGTTCCAGCCCTCCGAGATCGCCAAGGTGGCGACGGCGTTCGTGCTGGCACGCTACTTCGACAACCCGCGCCTCGACCTGTCGCGCATCCGCTGGTGGCTGCCGCCCATCCTCATCGCCATCGTGCCGTTCGCGCTGGTCGCCAAGGAGCCCGACCTCGGCACCGCCTCGAGTTTCCCGGCCATGCTCATCGCCATGTTCTTCTGGGCGGGGCTGCGGCTCGGCAACCTCCTCGTCGGTCTGTCGCCCATCGTCGCCGTCGCGGCGTTCGTGCTCGCGCAGGTGGATGCCCGGCACGCCGCCGGCATCGCCTCGATCGTGACGGGCATCTACTTCGCGGTCGTCTTCATCGCCCTGCGGCCCAAGATCCCGTTCCTCGCGGTCATGCTCGTCCTGAACCTCGGGCTCATCGTCTTCCTCATGCCCAAGGTCTACGACAACATGCACGACTACCAGAAGAAGCGGGTCGAGACCTTCCTCAACCCCGAGGCCGACAAGAGCGGGTCGGGCTACCAGGTCTTCCAGTCCAAGATCGCCATCGGTTCGGGCGGTCTGGTGGGCAAGGGGTACCTGCAGGGCTCGCAGAAGGCGCTCTCGTTCCTGCCCATGCGTCACACCGACTTCATCTACTCGGTCGTCGGCGAGGAGTTCGGTCTGCTCGGGGCGTTGACCGTCATCCTGCTCTACGGCATCGTCATCCTGCGCGGCTACCGCCTGGCGGTGATCGCGCGTGACGGGTTCGCGGGCCTCATGGCGGTCGGCATCACGACCGCGCTGTTCTTCCACATCATGGTCAACATGCTCATGACCGTGGGCTGGGCCCCGGTGACCGGCGTGCCCCTGCCGTTCCTGTCGTACGGCGGCACCGCCCTCATCGTGAACTGCGTCCAGATCGGCCTGTTGCAGAACGTGGCGCTGCGGCGCCGGGAGTACTGATGCACCCGGAGGTCCTGCAGTTCGGCCCGCTCCACCTGCGCGCGTACGGCCTCATGATGGCGATCGCGTTCGTGGTCGGCACGTTCCTCGCCCTGCGCGCCGCGCGCCGCGCGAGCCTCGACGAGGACAAGGTCGTCAACGTCATCCTCGTCACGCTCGTCGCCTCGATCCTCGGGGCGCGCATGCTGTACGTGCTCGAGCACCTCGGCGAGTTCCGCCGCGAGTGGACCAGCGTCTTCGCGCTCTGGCAGGGCGGGCTCACGCTCTACGGCGGGCTGTTCGCGGGCACCTTCGCCGGCCTCGTCGCGGCCCGTCGCATGGGGCTGCCGGTGTGGGTGACGGCCGACGCCCTCACGCCCGCGCTCGCGCTCGGCACCATGTTCGGCCGCGTCGGCTGCTACCTCAACGGTTGCTGCTACGGGCATCCCACGACCCTGCCGTGGGGCGTGGTGTTCCCGCCGGGCTCGTTCGCCGCGCTCGAGTTCGGGTCCAGCCCGGTGCACCCGGCACAGCTCTACAACGCCCTCGCGGGACTCGGGCTGTTCCTGCTGTTCACGGTCGCGCGTTCGCGCTTCCGCGTGCCCGGCGTGATGTTCTGGAGCTTCATCGTGGCGTTCGGTGCGTTGCGCATCCCGCTCGACCTGACGCGCGCCTACGAGGCCGACGCGGTGCTGCTGCGCATCGGGCTCGCCGAGGTCACCGAGAGCCAGCTCATGAGCCTCGGCATGATGCTGTTCGGCACGCTCATGATCCTGCGCCTGCGTCGCGGCGCTCCCGCCGACCCGACCCCCGCGCACGGCACGTGAGCGGGCCGGTGCGGCTGGCGGTGCTGGGCGACCCGCTCCGCTACACGCGCTCGCCCGACCTGCATCGCGCCGGTGCCGCCGCGCTCGGGCTCGCGTGCGAGTCCGTCGCCCTGCGCACCCCGCCCGACGCGCTCGCGGGCACGCTCGCGCGGCTCGCCTCCGAGGGCTACCTCGGCTGCAACCTCACCATGCCGCTCAAGGAGTCGGCGGTCGCACTCGTCGCCGACGCCACCCCGGCGGCCCGACTCGCGCGCTCGGTCAACACGATCACGTTCCGTCCCGAGGGGATGCTCGGGGACACCACCGACGGGGCCGGGTTCCTCGACCTGCTCGCCCGACTCGGATGCGACCCGGTGGGCGCCCGCGTGACGCTGCTCGGCGCGGGCGGGGCGGCGCGCAGTCTCGCGGCCTCACTCGCGGGGGCGGGGGCGTCGATCGCCGTCGTCTCGCGCCGTCGGCCCGACGCCGAACCCGCGTGGCGCGGGGCCGAGTGGTGCGAGTGGGGGAGTGCCGCGGCACAGCACGCGGTCACGAGCGCTCGCGTGCTCGTGAACGCCACGCCGCTCGCGGGCGAGGCGTCGCCGGTCGCCGTGGAGACGATCGCGCGCGACGCGCTCGTGGTGGACCTCACGTACGGACCCGAGCCGACGCCGTGGGTGATGGCAGCGCGTGCCCGCGGGCTCGCGGCGCACGACGGGCTCGGGCTGCTCGTGCACCAGGCGCGGCGCTCGTTGTCGTCGTGGTTCGGGCGCGAGGTCCCGCTCGCACCCCTCGCGGCTGCGGTGGGCTGGCCGCGCTGAGGCGCCCGGCCGCCCCCCACGCGCTCCCCACCGGGCTACGCCCGTCCGCGCTCGTGCGAGGGCTCACGCACGTCCGCGAGGCGTTGGAGTGCGCGCTCCTCCCGGTGCGTTGTCCCGGCTGCGGACGGGCGTGCGCGGCGCATCACGGACTGTGCGCCGCCTGCTGGCGTCGGGTGCCCGCACTGCCGACGCCGGTCTGCGCGCGCTGCCTGCTCGAGGGCGCGGTGCCCGACGGCTGCGGACGCCACCCGGGTGATCGCGTGCATGCGGCTTGGCTCTACGACGAGCGGCTCGCTGCGGTGGTCCACGCGTTCAAGTTCGAGGGGCGCGTGCGGCTGGCCGACCGGTTGGCACCCGCGATCGCCGACTCGGTCGCGCGTTCCGGCTTCCGCCCCGAGCTCGTGGTGGCGGTGCCGTTGCATGCGACGCGGCGTCGTGAGCGCGGTCACGACCAGGCCGAGCGGCTCGCACGCGCCGTCGCGCGGGCGTCGGGGGTGCCGTACGTGCCCGGCGTGGTGGAGCGCGCCCGCGCGACCCGGCCGCAGACCACGCTCGGTCCCGAGGCGCGGCGCCGCAACCTCGCGGGCGCGTTCCGGGTCCTCGAGCCGGCGTGGGTGGCCGGGCGGCGTACCCTGGTGGTGGACGACGTGCTCACTACGGGGGCGACGCTCGCCGAGGCGTCGGCGGCTCTCCGGGCTGCGGGCGCGCACACGCGAGGTGCGGTCGCGGGCTGGGCGTCGTAGCCCGTCCCGGGGCCCGGATGCCGGTCGGGCCGGGCGCTGCTAGGCTACGACGGTCCGCGTCCCGAACCCTCCACCCTCCGAGTCCCCATGTCCCATCTCCACGTCCCCGACGGCGTGCTGCCCCCGCTGGTCTGGATCCTCGGTCTCGTGCTGGCCGGGGTGCTGCTCGCGTGGAGCGCCTTCGCCTCGCGCCGCAGCGGGCCGCAGGTCGTCGCCTACCAGAGCGCGCTCGGTGGCATCATGCTGGCCGTGATGGCGCTGCCCATCCCGATCACCGCCTTCGACTACTGCATGACGCTCGCGGGCCCGGTGGGGGTGCTGCTCGCACCGGCGGCCGCGTTCCAGATGAGCTTCGTCGTCACCCTCATGCTGGCGCTGCTCGGGCAGGGCGGGTTCACCGTGGTCGGGCTCAACGCGCTCGTGCTGGGCCTCTCGGCCGTGGCCGCCCGGCCGCTCTACCGGGCCACCGTGGCGCACTGGGGCCCGGCGCCCTCGATGGCGTTCGCCACCGCGGTCTCGCAGTTGGCGGCGAGCGCGCTGTGGGCGGTGTTCCTCGTGCTCTCGATCCGGCTCACGCCCGGGGTCGCGGGCGATCACGTGGTCGAACACTCGCTGCTCATGGTGTGGCGCACGGCCGGCGTGGCCGTGGTGGTGCCCATGCTGCTGCTCGCGGTCGCGCTCGAGGCCCTGCTTGGCTTCGGACTCGCGCGGTTCCTCGCGCGCGTGCGCCCCGCGCTGTTGCCGTCGGTGGGTGACGGGGACCGCGCCGAGTGATCAACGCCTTCACGCAGATCGACCACCTCGCCAGCGCCGGGACCTCGCCGTGGCACCGGGCGAGCGCGATCGCCAAGCTCCTGCTCGTGCTGCTGCACCTCGTGCTCGCGCTCGTGGTGCCCTCGTGGGTCGCGCTCGCCGCACTGTTCGTCACCTCGCTCGCGCTGTGCGTCACCGCACGCGTCCCGCGCCGTCTCATGTTCGCGGCGGCGACCACGCCGCTGCTGTTCTCGGTCATCTTCGTGGCGGCCCACTACCACGGCGACGTCGTGGAGGCCGTGCGGCTGCTGCTGCGTCCCATGGTCGTGAGCCTGTCCGCGGTCTGGCTGGTGAGCACCACGCCGTACCCCGACTTGTTCGCGCCGCTCTCGCGCCTGCTTCCGCAGCGCGTCGGCGACAGCCTGTTCCTCACCTATCGCGCGGTGTTCGTGCTGCTCGAGCGCGTCGAGCGCCTGTGGAAGGCCCTGCGCCTGCGCGGCGCCATGGCGCGCCCGCTGCGCGAGCGCGTGGCGGTGGTCGGTGAGGCGTTGGGGACCGTCGTGATCTCGGGCTTCGACCGCAGCGTGCGCCTCTACCAGGTCATGCACCTGCGCGGACACGCGGGCCGCATCTGCGGTTGCCGGCACTACCTCGACCTCACGCGGGCCGACCGCTGGGTGCTCGTGGCCGCGACGTGGTCCACGTCGATGTGCGTGGTGTTGTGGCGGGCGGGGGGCGCATGAGCGGTTCGCATCACGACCATCCGCACGCCAAGGGCGCGATCGTGCACGTCTCGTGCGTGCGCCACACCTACCCGGACCGCACCAGCGTGCACCTGTGCGGGCTCGACTTCGTGGTCCAGCCGCGCGAGCGCGTGGTGGTGCTGGGGCCGAACGGATGCGGCAAGAGCACGCTGCTCTACCACATCCTCGGTCTGCTCGGGCCGCAGGAGGGCGAGGTCCGCGTGCTCGGCGTGGACCCGCTGCGCGAGTTCGATCGCATCCGCGAGCGGGTCGGCGTGCTGCTGCAGGACGCCGACGACCAGATCATCGCCCCGACCGTGTGGGACGACGTCTCGTTCAGCCTGCGCAACTACGGACATCCCGAGGCCGAGGTCGAGCGCAAGGTCACGCAGGCCCTGCAACGCATGGGCATCGAGCACCTCGCGCACAAGGTCTGCCACTACCTCTCGGGCGGCGAGAAGCGCAAGGTCGCGCTGGCGGGTGCGCTCGTGCTCGAGCCCGAGCTGCTCGTGCTCGACGAGCCGTTCGAGGGGCTCGACCCCGTCTCGCGCAGCGAGATGGTGGAGCTGCTCAATGCGCTCAACCGCGACCAAGGCGTGGCGCTGGTGATCGCGACCCACGACGTGCAGTTGGTCGCGCCGCTCGCCGACCGCGTCTACGTGCTCAAGTTCGGCGGCGAGATCGTGGCCTCGGGTTCGCCGGCCGAGGTGTTCCGCGACCTCGAGCTGCTGCGCGCCACCAACATCGAACCGCCCGTGCTCGACGACCTGTTCCAGCGTCTCGAGTCGGCTGGCCATGCGCTCGGACGCCCCGCCTCGGTCGAGGACGCGATCGCGCGCCTGCTCGCGTGGCGCTCGGGTTCGACGCCCGCGAAGTCGTGACCGGCGACCTGTTCGGCGACCTGCCCGGCCCGGGAGCCGCCCCCGAGGACGCGGGGCCCAACGCCCCGCTCGCGGACCGCATGCGGCCGCGGAGCTTCGAGGAGTGGGTGGGGCAGGGGCACCTGCTCGAGGAGGGCAGCCCGCTGCTGCTCATGCGCGAGGGACGCCACCTCTCGAGCATCGTGCTGTGGGGGCCGCCGGGGACCGGCAAGACCACGCTCGCGCGCCTCATCGCGCGCACCGCCGGGGTGCCGTTCGTGCAGCTCTCGGCCGTGCTCTCGGGCGTCAAGGAGGTGCGCGAGGTCCTCGAGCGCGCGGCGCAGTCGCGCCGCCGCACCGGGCAACCCACCATCCTGTTCGTCGACGAGATCCACCGCTTCAACAAGGCGCAGCAGGATGCGTTCCTCGCGCACGTCGAGCGCGGGGACATCGTGTTCATCGGCGCCACCACCGAGAACCCGAGCTTCGAGGTGAACTCCGCACTCCTCTCTCGCGCGCGCGTGCTCGTACTGCGTCCGCTCGACCGCGACGCGGTGCGCGCGCTGCTCGGGCGCGCCCTCTCCGACGAGCGCGGTCTCGCGGGCCGGGTCGCGGCCAGCGACGAGGCGCTCGACCTGCTGGCCCACGCGGCCGATGGCGACGCGCGCCGCGCGCTCACCACGCTCGAGATCGCCGCCGCCACCGCCGCCTCGCGCGGCCGTCCCATCGGCGTGGACGACGTGCGGGGTGCACTCGCGCGCCGTCACCTGCGCTACGACCGCGCCGGTGACGAGCACTTCAACCTCATCTCGGCCCTGCACAAGAGCCTGCGTGACTCCGACCCCGACGCCTCGCTGTACTGGTTCGGGCGCATGCTCGCCGCCGGGGAGGACCGTCTCTACGTGGCGCGTCGGCTGGTGCGGTTCGCGAGCGAGGACGTGGGGGTGGCGGACCCGAGCGCGTTGCCGCTCGCGGTCGCGGCGTTCCAGGCCTACCACCAGTTGGGCTCCCCCGAGGGCGAACTGGCGCTCGCCCAGGTCGTGGTGCACCTCGCGCTCGCGCCCAAGTCGAACGCCGTGTACCGCGCGTACAAGGACGTCATGGCCGAGATCGAGACGAGCGGCTCGCTGCCGCCGCCCGCGGTGATCCTGAATGCCCCGACCGGTCTCATGCGCGACCTCGGTTACGGCAAGGGCTATGCCTATGCCCACGACGACCCCGAGGGGGCCAAGGCGCAGCAACGGCTGCCCGACGATCTCGTCGGCCGCAGGTGGTGGCATCCCGAGGGGCGGGCGGGGGAGTGAGGGGATTGCCCGCCGCGCGCGTCGTTGGCGTTCATGAGCTCGTCGCGGAAGCGGGAGTGAGAGGATTGCCCGCCGCGGGCGTTCTGTAGCGGTATCGTTATGCCGCCCAGCGAGTTGTGCCATCCGAGTCGCGAGATACGGCGTATCCTCAATGCTGACAACGTTTTCTCTCGCGTGACCCGGCGAATTACCACTTGCGGCCCATGGTGCGATTCGCTACTTTCTCCAACGAGTCGCAAGGTTCACGCACTCCCATCCTGAATTCCTCCCCAACTTGCTGGAGTCCATTGCCCATGAACCGTTCGATCACCCTCTCGTTGCTGACGCTCGCCATCGTGATGGCGGCCCCCGCGTCGGCTGCGCTCCGTTCGCCCCAGGTCCCCGTCCTGGGCGGGACTTTGCAGACCTACCTGAACTC
>JBJTRI010000076.1:0-3781 GCA_046076045.1 bacterium | reverse complement strand
AGCGCGGGGCGGTCGCGGGCATGTCGGGGCGGCTCCTGGACGCGAGTGCGGTGCGGCGGAACGGCGCGCGAGTGTAAGCGGCACGCGGGGCCCCCGCAGTCGCGGCGGGCGCGGTTCACGCCCCCGCGGGCGGACCCTCGGGAGGCGCGGCAGGCGCGGGCGATGCGGGTGCGGGCGATGCGGGCGCGGGCGACGCACTGGCCGCACTCGGTGCGGCGGGCGCGGGCGATGCGGGCGCAGGCGATGACGCCGACGACTCGCCGGGGGCCGGCGCGGGCGCCCCCGCCACGTCGGGGGCGGGAGAGTCGGCGGGTGGCGGCACGTAGGGCGCGGGCGGCACGGCCGAGGGCGCGCGGCGCGGGGCGCCCTCGGTCTCGCCTAGCCCGCGCAGCACCTCGAGCGAGCGCAGGCCGCGGAAGCGCTGGAAGTGCGTGGTGAAGAAGAACTCGATCACGCGCAGCAGCTCGCCGGCGCGCGGCAGCTCCACGTACTCGCCCGCCTCGAGCAACGGCCGCGACAGCAGCAGTGCGAGCGAGCCCAACGCCTCGGGCGACAGGTACACCACGCCGCCCTCGCGCGCGGCGCACGCGTCGCACAACAGGCCACCGCGCGCGGGCGAGAACGTGCGGCGCTGCGAGACCGGCCGACCGTCCACCGCGCACTGGTCGAGTCGCGGGCGGTAGCCCAGCTCGCTCGCCAACTGCAACTGGAACGCGAGCGTGACCGCCGGCAGCGTGGCCACGGGTGCCTTGGCGCAACCGTCGAGCACCTGCGCGAGCAGCGCGAACAGCCGCGGGTGCGGCTCCTCGCCCCACACGAGGCGGTCCACCAGTTCGAGCGCGGCCTGCGCGTGCGCGAGTCGCGTCAGGTCCGCCAGTCGCGAGCCCAGCGCGTCGAGCACCTCGGCCTTCGACAGCAGGTGCAGGTCGCGGTCGGGCTTGAGGTAGAACACGAACCGCGAGCGCGACAGCGGCTCGAGCGAGTAGCCGAACCGGTTGGGCGGCTTGCGCGCGCCCTTGGCGACGAACTTCCGCAGGCCGTGCTCGCGCGTGTACACCACCACGATCCGGCTGGTGTCGCCGAGCGCGTGGGTCTTGAGCACGATGCCTTCGTCGGTGACGATCGCCAAGGTCGGGGCTCCGGCGCGGCGGGGCTGCGCCACGCACTCTGGCGCGCCAGTGTAGGCGATGTGCGCCGCGACCGTGCGGGCCGCGTGCGGTCGTTCAGGCCTCGGTCGAGGCTCCCGGGGGCGGGGCCATGCCGGGCTGCACCACACCGCCCGAGACGATCACCTTGAGCCCCTCCTCGACCGTCCAGTCCAACTCGACGACGTCGCGCTTGGGCACGTAGTGCACGAACCCCGACGCGGGGTTGGGCGTGTGCGGCACGAACACGCACGAGACGTCGGCGCCGAGGCGCTCCTTGAGCGCGGGCGAGACGTGACCGGTGAGGAACCCGACGCGCCACATGCCGGGGTGCGGCCACTGGATGAGCACCACCTTGCGGAACGTCTCCTCCTTCTGGTTGAGGAACGCCTCACCCAGCGACTTGGTGGAGCCGTACACGATGCCGACACCGGGGATGCGCAGCAGCAGGCGATCCCACAGGCGCGCCGCCGGGCCCTGCCCCACGCGCGTGGCGATGAACCCCACCACGAGCAACAACAGCAGGGTGGCGAGCAGTCCCAGCCCGGGGATGCGGTGGTAGTCCACGAAGCTGAACACCAGGTAGCGCCCGAGCAGGCTGTCCACCCAGTTGAGCAGGCGGAACAGCACCCAGATGGTGATGGTCGAGGGCGCGAGCACGAGCAGGCCGGTGAGCAGCCACGTGCGCAGGCGGGATCCGAACGTGGGGCGGGACGCGGGGGTCTTGGGAGTCATGATGGGGGACTCTAGCGTGCGCGTCGCGCAGCGTCACGCCGCGGCACGGCCTTGCGCGGCGCGGGCCGCTTCGCCCTGGCACGAGGACGCGCGGACGGCGCTCGCCGAGGGGTCGCAGCGGCTCGCGAGGTCGCGCGCGGCCGCGCCGGCACGGCCGGGGTGCGTCCCAGCACGGCGGTGAACGCACGCACCGCACCGCGCGCCGAGGCGAGCAGGGTGTTCTCGCGCTCGCGCATGACGCGACGCTCGGTCGCACGCATGTGATCGTGCCCGCACAGGTGGAGCGCACCGTGCACGAGCAGGCGCGCCAGCTCCTCGCCCGGCGTGACGCGATAACGCTTCGCCTGCACGTGAACGCGGTCCATGGACACGAGCAAGTCGCCGGTCACGGGACGCACGGCCGCGTCGGGCTCGTGCTCGTCGTACGCGAAGCTGATGACGTCGGTGGCGTGATCGTGCCCGCGCCACTCGGCGTTGATGCGGTGCAGCAGGTCGTCATCGGCGAGCACGACGGCGATCTCGCCCACGCGACGCGACTCGGCGCGCATCACCGCAACGACGAGCGCGCGCACGGGCGCGGCGAGACGGGACAGTCCGCGCGGGGCGGTGACGGTGACGGGCATGCGCGCAGTCTGCCCGCGACACGGCGGGCGCGCAACGAACGGAGCGTACGACCTCGGTACCGGACCGCACCCGAAGGTCGTTGCCGCGCGATGCGAGGCGGCGCACCGCACTCGCCGCGAAGGTCGCGCGCCGCTCCCGCTTGCCGTCCCGTGCGCGCGCATGCACGATGTGCACCCCCGTCGTTCGTCCCACACAGGGAGGTGTGGAGCATGGATGCCATCACTGCCGTCGCGCCCCGGCGCGCGTTGCCCCCGTGGGTGTGGGTGCCCACGCTCTACTTCGCCCAGGGCCTGCCGTACATCCTGATCACGGTGCTGTCCGTGTTCATGTACAAGAAGCTCGGGCTGGGCAACGACCAGATCACGCTGCTCACGAACCTCGTGGGCCTGCCCTACACGTTCAAGCCGCTGTGGTCGCCGTTCATCGACGCACTCGGCACGCGCCGCCGCTGGGTGTGGACCATGCAGATCGCGACCGGCGCCGGGCTGGCCGTGCTCGCGGCCAGCGTGGGCAGCACGCAGGGGCTCGCCATGGCGACCGCGCTGTTCGTGGTGGCGGCGGTCACCGCCGCGACGCACGACATCGCCGCCGACGGGCTCTACCTGCTGGGGCTGCGCGACACCGAGCAGAAGGCGTACGTCGGCGTGCGCACGGTGTTCTTCCGGCTCGCGATGTTCGCGGGCAACGGTCCGCTCGTGGTACTGGCCGGTCACCTCGAGACCTCCATGGGCGACGCGCACCACGCCTACGGTGCGTTCTACGGGATCATGGCCGTGGTCATGGTGGCGTTCGGGTTGTGGCACCTGTTCGCACTGCCGCGCCCCGAGACCGACCGCCCCGGCAACCTGCACGGCGCGAACGAGCAGTTGCGGAACTTCGTCGGCACGTTCGGGTCGTTCTTCCGCAAGCCGGGGATCGCGGTCGGCATCGCGTTCCTGCTGCTCTACCGGCTCGGCGAGGCGCTGCTGCTGGCGGTCGCCAAGCTGTTCATGCTCGACCCCGTCGCGAAGGGCGGCCTCGGACTCACCACCGAGCAGGTCGGCGTCATCTACGGCGTGTGGGGCATCGTGGCATTGCTGGCCGGCGGCCTCCTGGGCGGGTTCCTCACCTCGCGCGACGGCCTCACGCGCTGGCTATGGCCCATGATGATCGCCATCAACCTGCCCGACGTGGTGTACCTGTACCTCGCGCAGCACCAGCCCGTGGACCTCATGACGGTGCAGGTGTGCGTGATGATCGAGCAGGTCGGCTACGGGTTCGGGTTCACCGCGTACCTG
>JBJTRI010000075.1:0-2465 GCA_046076045.1 bacterium | reverse complement strand
CGTCGCAGGAGTCCGCGCTGCTCGCGCTGCGCACGCAGCAGGTGCTCGCGCACGAGAGCGGCGCGACCGACACCGTGGACCCGCTCGCGGGCAGATACTGGGTCGAGTCCATGACCGCCGACCTCGAGGCGCGCGCGCGCGGCGTGCTCGACGAGATCGACCGGCACGGCGGCATGTTGGCCGCCATCGCCGAGGGTTGGGTGCAGGAGCAGATCCACCTCGCCGCCTACCAGTGGCAGCGCGAGGTCGAGAGCGGCGAGCGCGTGGTCGTGGGCGTGAACCGCTTCGGCACGCACGAGGACTTCCCCGCCCCGCCGTTCCGCATCGACCCCACGGTCGAGGCCGACCGCGCGAGCTTCCTCGCCGACTGGCGGGCGAGCCGCGACCCGGTGGCGTGCGACGAGTCGTTGCTCGAGGTCTATCGCGCCGCGCGCGGCACCGACAACCTCGTGCCGCCCATCCTCGCCGCGCTGCGCGCCAAGGCCACGCTGGGCGAGGTGTGCGACACGCTGCGCGCCGTGTTCGGCGTGCACCAGCCGGGTGACCGCGTATGAGCGGACCCGTGCCGCCGAACGGCCCCGTCACCGGACTGTCGCACGTCGCGATCGCGGTGCGCGAGGCCGATCCCGTCGCCGACCGACTGGTGGCCGCGCTCGGGGCGACGCGCGGTGGCGAGGAACTGCTCGACGAGGGCGGGCTGCGCGTGGTGTTCGTGCACGCGGGCCCGGTCACGTTCGAGTTGCTCGAGCCCAAGCGCGACGATCACACCGTGGCGCGGTTCCTCGAGACGCGCGGTCCCGGGCTGCACCACGTCAGTCTCGAGGTCGTGGACCTGCACGAGCGGCTCGCGGCCGCTTCAGCGGCCGACGTACGCCTGATCGACGAGCAACCCCGCCCCGGTGCGCATGGCACGCAGGTCGCGTTCCTGCACCCGAAGAGCCTCGGGGGCGTGCTGCTCGAGCTCTGCCAGGACACGCGACCGCGCCCCTGACGCGCTCGCCTCAGACGAGCCCGAGTCGGCGCGCCTGGTCGTTGGCGAACAACCCCTCGGGGTCGAGCGTGCGCCTCACGGTGCGGAACCGCTCCAGCGAATCGCCGAGCGAGGCCGCGAACGACGCCGCGTCCACGACCTGGTCCTTCGCCGGGTAGTAGCGGCCCCCCGCCTCGCGCACGAGCTGCGTGAGGTCGCGTGCGGTCGCCCACAGCCGATCGGCATCGCGCGGCACCTTGAAGTCGAGCGCCAGCGACCAGCCGTCGAGGCCGTGCGAGAGCAGGTAGTCGTCGGGGCGGTGGCGCTTGAGCACCGCGAGGTACGGCACCGTGCCGCGGCGCTGGCAGAGGCGCAACGCCTCGGCGAACGCCTCGCGCGCGGTGGCGTCGGGCACGAACAGCTGCACCTGGATGAACCCGTCGCGCCCGTACGCGAGCCGCCAGTCGGGCACGTAGTCGAGCAGGAACGAGAACCCGGCGTGCGAGTCGTAGGCGTTGCCGTCGGGTCCCACGCGCTCGGGCAGCGCGAACTTCGCGGCGTTCACCATCCGCATGCCGGGGTCGTTCGTGAACACCTGCAGGAACCGCCACAGCAGCGCCTTGGGGAAGCCGAGGATCGAGCCTGGCAGGTCCTGCGCGGCCACCGACAGCGTGCTCGCCGCGAGCGGGTCCTCCCCGGGACCGAGGTGGTTGGCCTGGTGCACGAGCCCGCGCCCGAGTTCGTCGCCGCCCGGGAACGCGTCCACCCAACCCACGAGGTAGTCGGAGTGCGGCATGCGCTCCACGAACGTGTCGAACATGTGCGCGAGGTCGCGCGTGACGAGCGGCCGCACGCGCACGCGCCCCGAGTGCACGCGCTTGAGCTGCAGGCGCACGCGCGTCACCGCGCCGAGCAACCCGAGGCCCGCGACCACGGCGCGGAACGTGTCGGGGTCGCGATCCCGAGACAGCGTGCGCAGCGTGCCGTCGGCGGTGAGCAGGTCGAGCTCGAGCACGTGGTCGCCGAACGGCCCGGCCTTGAAGCAGTTCTTGCCGTGGATGTTCATGCCCACGCACCCGGCCATGGTGGGGAACATCGTGCCCGGCACCACCGCGGGCCACCAACCGTGCGGCACGACATGGCGCCAGACCTCGGCGATGCTCACGCCGCCCTCGGCCTCGATCACCCCCGTGGCGGGATCGAACGACAGGATGCGTCGCATGGCGCGCCCGTCCACCGCGAGCTGTCCGGCGTTGAGGGACGCGTCGCCGTAGCTGCGACCGGCGCCGCGGAACGAGACCCGCCAACCTTCGGCACGCGCGGCGGCGAGGACCGCGGCCAACTCGGGAACGGTCGTGGGCGCGACCGAGCGCGACCACGCGCGCACCGAACCGCCGAAGCCGTCGAGGACCCGCCAGGCCGCCGTCTCGCGCAGGGCCATGGTCAGAGCTTGATGCGGCGGAACACGAACGACGGCAGGTGGCGCAGCACCATG
>JBJTRI010000074.1:0-24085 GCA_046076045.1 bacterium | reverse complement strand
GGCAAGACCTCGCGCCGTTCATGAGCGGCGAGTTGGGCGTGGGCTATCGGCAGGACCAGCTGCAGTCGGGCACGGTCGAGAGCACGCAGTGGCCGGTGACCCTGTCGTTCTGGTTCAAGCCCGTCCCGATGGTCTATCTGGGCGGTGGCACCGGGCTATACAACACGACGCTGCACCGCACGGACCCCTCGTTCAACGTGAAGACCACCAACACCGACATCGGCTTGCACGTGGGCGGCGGCGTCACGCTGCCCATGATCCCGGGTCTGGCCTCGCTCGACGTGAGCGGACGCTACGTCCGACTGGGCACGGCGATCACCGAGGTGTTGTCGCAGAGGATCCTCAGCGACTACTGGACGACCTCGCTCGGCGTCGCGTTCCAGTTCTAGCACCCGCTTCGCCTCGTTCGCGACCCCGTGGCCCGATGGGCTGCGGGGTCGCTTCATGTCCCGCAGTGATCGGGCCTTCGCGCGGAACCCGGCGTCCGAGGCCTGTGAGCTGCAGGGTCGCGTCATCTCCGGGCTATAGCCGGGACTTCCGCTTCGGAGGCGGGCAGCCGTGGTGCGAAGGCCATGCTGCCCGCAGGGGAGCGCGCGGTCCTCGCCCGCACTCGCGCACGCAGGGGTGAGCACTCGCGACTAGCGCCAACCCTCGCGCACGGCGCGCTCGTAAGCCGCCCACCACGGATCGGGCAGCGGGGTGTCGAAGGTCGCGACCGAACCCTCGGGCTCGCCCACCCACAGCCGTCCGTGCCCGGCGAGCACCTCACCCACCTCGGCGGCCAAGATGCCCGCGTCGGCGAACTCGCGGAGCACCGCGGCCGCGCGCCCGGGTGCCGCGCACACGATCAGCGTGCCCTCGCTCACGCTCCACCACGGGTCCACGCCCAGCGCTGCGCAGGCCGCGGCGATCGCGGGGTCGAGCGGGATGCGCCCGCGATCCACGCGCACGTCGTGCCCGCAGGCGTGCGCCAGTTCCACCAACCCGCCGAGCACGCCACCCTCGGTGGCGTCGTGCAGGGCGGTCACACCCTGCGCGTGCACGCCCGCCCGCAGCGCGGTGCGGCAGTCGTCCACCACGCTCACCTGACGCTCGAGCGCGCGCAGCCGTTCGAACGCGTCGTCGTCCACGCCCTGCGCGCGCACGCGCTCGGGGAACAGCGCGGCGGCGAACGCCCCGGCCTCGATCGCGCAGCCCTTGGTCACGAGCACACGGTCCCCCGGACGCGCCATGCCGGGCGCCAGGAACCGTCCTTCGTCGCCCACGCCGATCAGCGTGACCGCCCCCACCACGTGCTCGCTGCAGCCCTCGTGGCGTCCCGTGTGCCCGGTCACCACCGCCACGCCCAGCGCGGCCCACGTCTCGCCCATGGCGCGCACGAAGCGCTCGAGCGCGTCGTCCGCGAACGTCGCGGGCAGGTTGAGCGTGACGCTCGCATACGCAGGCGGGATCCCGGTGGTCCACAGGTCCGAGGCGACCAGATGGCACGCGAGCCACGCCGAGCGCTCGGGGCCCAACCCGGGCACGAGCGTGAGCGGATCGGTGGTGACCGCCATCACGCGACCGGCGCCGACGCGCACGATCGCGGCATCGTGCCCCACGCGCGGACCCACCAGCACCTCGGGTCGCGCCGCCCCGAGGTGCGGCGCGATCGCGCGCGCGAACACCTCGGGGGGCACCTTGCCCGAGCGCTCCATGCCCGTCATGCGATCAGTCCAACGCGGGGGCGTACAGCAGCGCGTTGGTGAGCAGACGCTCCGTGTTGCGCCAGTAGCCGCGGAACAGCACCGGGCCATTGAGCAGCACCACGTGCCCGTCACCGTTCGGCTCGTCCACCGCGTACACGGTGTGCGCGAGCCGCCGCTCGGTCTCGGGCCACGTCCAGCCCGTCACCGTGAGCGGCGTGCGATCGAAGCGCAGCGCGTTGGCGCCCTCGCGCGTCGCGGTGAGCATCGTGGTGCCCTGCACCATGACCGGGACGCGGCCCGCGCCGAAGCCCCACGTGAGCCACTGGTGCGGGTCGGGCGTGGCCCAGAACACCGCGCCGGGCACGAACTGCGGCCGCCGCGACGCCTCGGCCTCGGAGCTGTCCGGGTAGGGCACCTCCTCGTCGTCGTCCTTCTTGGCGGTGGGCACACCCACCACGCGCGACGAGGTGAGGCCCGCGTCCTTGAGCGTCGCCAGTTCGCTCGCGTCGTCCACGCACACCAGCGTGCCGCCGCGCGAGACCCAGTCCTTGAGCACGCTCAGGCCGCCGCCCAGAGCGCCTGCGAGCGCGGCCCCACCGTCGGGCATCACGACCACGTTGTAGCGGTCGAGCTCGATGCTGCCGAGACGCTCGGCGCGCACCGCGGTGAAGCGCACGCCGAGCCGGCGCTCGAACAGGAACCACATCCAGCCGTACGCCTCGGGCGTGACCGGTCCGTCCACCACGACCGCGATCTCGGGCCGCTTGAGGCTCACGATGCTCTCGGAGCCCACACCCGTGTCGCCGCGATCGGTGAACGCGCTCTGCACCGCGAGCACGCGCACGCCACTCGTGCGCGCCAGTTCGGCCACGCGGTCGTGCAGTGCGGCCGGGTTGCGCTCGACGCGCGCGATGAACGAACCGCGCGGGAAGTCGCGACCGCCGGCCCGCAGCGCGCGCGTGGCGGTGGCGACACGGAAGCCCTCCTGCAGCAGGCGCAGCGCGAGACGCGCGGACCCGTCGCCGGCGCACGACCACACGTAGGCGGTGTTGGCGCGCCCGCCCTCGATGCGACCGCGCAGGTCGAGCGCCACGGCACCGCGCGCGTCGCGCAGCACCAGCGGGGCGATCCGCGAGGTGCGCGCGGTGAACGGCACCCCCACCGCGACGGAATCGCTCAACGTGTCGCTGGCCTCGTCGGCGACGTTCGGGTCGGGCATCGCGAGCGGCGTGGTGCCGGTCACGGCCTCCTCGGTGGCGAAGGCCGGCACCCCGTAGCTGAGCGGCAGGGCCCAGGCGGTGATGTCGTAGAAGCTGTACGACTCGCCGGGTGCGCGCCGACCGCGCCGCAGGTTGCGCTCGTACTTCTCGAGCTCGGCCTTCGTGAACTCGGGCGTCACCGAGCGGTCGGCCTCGATCAACGCACGCGCGATGCGACTCCCGGGCTGCGCCAGATCCACCACGAACGCACCGTGCTCGAACGTGCGCGCGGCCAACGGGGCGGGCGCGGGGGCCGGCGCACCGGCACGATCCAGACCCTCGCCGTCGGCAGGCGCGGGACGCGAGGTGCCGTCGGCCCACAGCGCGCGCGCGGCACGCACCGTGAACGGTCCCGGACGCCACGCCACCTCGACCCCGGCGTACTGCAGGTTCTCGGCGAGCGCGGCCGCGCGCACCGGATCGCCGGCGTCCAACAGGAACGCGCGCGTCGCACCCTTGGGCGCGGTGACCGAGGTGCGCGCGAACACGGCCGCGTCGGCGAGCCGCTCGGTGCGGAAGCGCACCGCGGTCTCGAGCGTCGCGAGCGAGGCCACGAAGTGCCGCGCGAGGCCGTCGAGCATGGTGACCACGGTGCCGTCGTCGCGCCGCAGCGCCAGGTTGCCGCCACCGTCGGTCTCGTAGGTCATGCCGATGCCACCGAGCAGCGTCGGCCAGATGTCCCAGTAGCCGGTGGCGTGGAAGTCGAACACGTCGCGCACGTAGTACTGCCAACCGTAACGGTCGAACGCCGAGGCGTTGCCGCGACCGAAGCGGTCCACCCACTCGTGGTAGCGCGACCCGGTGAGCGTGTGGTTCGTGGGCTCCGCGGTGGGCGGGAAGAAGAACGATGCGGTCTGCCCGTGATGGTCCACGAACACCTGCGGACGCCAGCGGCGGATCGCCACCGACATCTGGCGCGACTCCGGCTGGCTCATGGCGAGCGCGTCACGGTTGGGGTCGAACTGGTAGTGCGTGCGCCGACCGCCGATGCCCCACGGCTGCGAGCGCTGCTGCTCAAGCGCCCACGTCTCGGGGTTGCCCTGACCGTGCGCGTTGATCCAGGTCACGAAGCGCTCGTGACCGTCGGGGTTGTGCGCCGGGTTCACCAGCACCACGGCGTGGTCGAGCCACGCCCGCGTGGTCGAGTCGTCCCCCGCCACGAGCTGGTAGACGACCTGCATCATGGCCTCGAACGACGCGGACTCGTCGCCATGGATGCTGTAGTTGAGCCACACCGTCACCGGGAGCTCGCGCGTGAGCCGCTCGACCTCGGCCGCGGGCACCCCGCGCGGGTCGGCGAGACGCGCGTTGCCTTCGCGGATGGCGTCGAGGCGCGCGAGGTTCGCGGGGCTCGAGACGATGAACAGCGAGCGCTCGCGGGCCTCGACCGTGCGCCCGAACGGCTCGCGACGCACGCGCTCGGGGCGGGCGTGCGCGATCGCGTCGAGCACGCGCTCCATGTTGCCCCACGTGGTGTGGAACGTGCCGGGTGCGTAGCCGAGCACGTCGGCGGGCTTGGGTACCGCAGGGTGGTAGGGGCCGCGGTCGTGGAAGTCGAAGCGCGTGACGGCGGCGTGGACGGGGGCGGCCGACACGAGGGCGGCGGCGAGCGCGAGGGCGGCGAGGACGGGGCGGGAGTGACGCACGCGAGGTCTCCGGGGTGGGGACGGGTCGTGGGTGAGGGTCGCAGTCTACGCGACCCACTCACACGACGCAGTCCACTCGACCCCCGGAGAGGAGGACCCCGGCGGATGGTGCCGAGGCCCTCGACCCGGGAACGAGGAAGCCCCGGCGGGAGGTTTGCCGGGGCTCCTCGGACGACTCCGACGCCGGGAGGAGAGCCGGCGCCGGATCCTACGACTGGGAATGTGCTGCGCTTCGTCCCGCCTCGGATGGGTCTGCCGGACCCACCTTCGTCCCCCGTCGTTCTGGGATGGCAGCCCCCACGGGGTTGGACGTCGTTGCATTGCCCACCACTATGCTTTGCACGAGGCGTGCCGCGACCTGACGAATCCCGAACGCATGCCGGAATCCCACGATTACAGGGGATTCCGGCGACCACGCCGGCCGAATCGCGGCACGGACACCGTGACCCCGGTGCGAGGGCGACGCGGAATCACCCAGATCGCGGTCGAGCGTGCGCCATCCCACCCACCCCGAACACGAACGCCCGACCCTCGCGGGGCCGGGCGTCGTGCGCTTCGGAGGTACGGCCGTGGCTCAGCGCTTGCGCGCCTTCGGGCCGCGCGGGCGGTCGTCGTACTTCTCGAACAACCGCGTCTGCCGCGACTCCATGGGCACCAGGCGCCCGTGCACCACGGTCTGCACGCAGCGCGTGGTGACCTCGAGCGGGTCGCCGTCGGTGATGCGCAGGTCGGCGAACTTGCCCGGCTCGAGTGAGCCCACGCGGTCCGCCACGCCGAGGATGCGGGCGGGGTTGAGCGTCACGCTGCGCAGCGCCTCGTCGCGGTCGAGCCCGAACGCCGCCGCCATGGCGGCGTGCTGCGGCAGGTTGCGGGCGTTGGCCGCCCCCCCGCCGCCGCCCTCGTCGGCGATGCAGAACCGCACCCCCGCCGCATGCAGACGGGCGGGCACCGTGAACGCCTCGTCGTACGCCTCGTACGGGCGGTTGGGCAGCGCCAGCACGCCGGCCACGATCACCGGGATGTCGCGCGACTTGAGTTCGTCGGCCACGCGCCAGGCGTCGTAGCCGCCCAACAGGATCACGTTCTTGAGCCTCTGCTGGTCGCAGAACCGCAGCACGGCGCGGATCTGCTGGAGCGCGTCGGCGTGGAACACGACCGGCATCTCGCCGCGCACCACCTTGCGCATCGCGTCGAGCCGCGCATCGCGGTCGTGGCGCGGCACGCCGCTCACGCCCTCGGCCGAGCGCGCCCGGTCGTAGGCACGTGCCTCCTCGAATGCGTCGGTGATGGCCTGCACCGCGGCCTCGCGCGCCTTGGCCTGCTCCTCCTCGCTGCGCGTCTCCCAGAACGCGCGCACGGGCGACATGCTCGGCCACTGCACGTGGAGCGCCACCGGGGCCTTGACCGCGATGTCCTCCATCGTCCAACCGTCGAGCTTCATGAGCGCCGAGGTGCCGCGCACCGCACCGCCGCCGGGCACGACGAGCGCGGTGGTGATGCCGTTCAGGCGCGCGACCGGGATGAAGTCGCTGTCGGGGTTGTACATGATCTCGGCACGCTGGTTCGGGTTGATGTTGCCCGTCTCCTGCGTGTCGTCGGAGCCCGCCACGGTCGAGATCTCGATGAGCCCGAGCGCGGTGTTGGCGTGCACGAGCCCGGGTGTGACGTGCTGCCCGGTGCAGTCCACGACGCGCGCACCGGCCGGCACGGCCAGCCCAGCGCCCACCGCCAAGATGCGGGCACCGTCCACGATCACGGTGCCGTTGGGGATGATGGGGCCGCTCACCGGGTGCACGGTGCCACCGGTGAAGGCGATGACCTCGGCGCGAGCCGCAGGGGCGAACGCGAGCGCCGCGCACAGCAGCGCGACCTGTCGGATGTGACGCACGATGCCGCTCATCGCGAACCCTCCTCGCGCACGTGACGATCGGCCTCGCCCAGGAAGGGCGCGACGTGACCGATGTGCTCGCCGCACTCGTTGCCGCTGTGATCGGTGTCCTCGAGGTAGCGCGGCGGACGCGGGCCACGGCCGCGCGCGATCGGCGCGCCGTCGCTCGCCGCGCCACGGGCCGCGGTGACGAGCGCCGCGCGCTCCTCGGCCAGTTCCGCACGGCCGGCCAGGTCGGCGGCGCGGTCGAAGTACTTGCGGCCCTCGATCCAGGTCTGCTCGCAGACCGAGAACGGCGACAACGGCTCGCCGCTCCAGATCGCGAAGTCCGCGTCCTTGCCGACCTCGAGCGAACCCACGCGGTCGGCGATGCCGAGCGAGCGCGCGGGATTGAGCGTCACGAACTTGAGCGCCTCCTCACGCGGCACGCCGCCGTACTTCACGGCCTTCGCGGCCTCGGTGTTGAGCCGGCGCGCCAACTCGTCGCTGTCGGAGTTGAAGCCCGTGTTCACGCCGCGGTCCCACGTGAGGTAGCCGTTCCACGGGATCGCGTCGATGACCTCCTGCTTGTAACCCCACCAGTCCGAGAACCCCATCGCCGAGGCGCCGTGCGACGCCATCTCGTCGGCGACCTTGTAGCCCTCGAGGATGTGCGTGAACGTGTCCACGCGGAACCCGAACGACTCGGCGAGGCGCATGAGCATGAGGATCTCGTCCTGCCGGTAGCTGTGGCAGTGGATGCGCATGCGGCCGGCGAGGATGTCGGCGATCGCATCCATCTGCAGGTCGCGGCGCGGCGGCACCGCGCGGCGGCCCGCCTTGAACTCGGCGAACGCGCGCTCGTAGTCCTGCGCGCGCAGGAACGCCTCGCGGATCGAGTTCTCCACGCCCGAACGCGTCTTCGGGTAGCGGCTCGTGCGCTCCGCGCCCCAGTTCGACTGCTTCGGGTTCTCGCCGAGCGCGAACTTCACCGACAGCGGCGCGCTCGCGACGAGCAGCTCGTCGGGGCCCGCGCCCCACTTGTTCTTGATCACCGCGGCCTGACCGCCGATGGCGTTGCACGAGCCGTGCAGCAGGTGCATGACCGTGCCGCCGCCCGCGAGCTGGCGGTACAGGTTGAGGCTCTCGGAGTTCACCACGTCGCGCGTGCGCACCTCGCACGTCACGTTGTTGGTGCACTCGTTGACGTTGCCCAGGATGGCGGCATGGCTGTGCTCGTCCACCGTGCCGGGCGCCACGTGCTTGCCGGTCGCGTCCACCACGACCGCGCCCGCGGGCACGGCCAGTCCGCGCCCGATCGCGGCGATGGTGCCGCCGCGCACGAGCAGGTCGGTGCCGCGCAGCACGCCCTGCGGACCGCTCGTCCACAGCGTGGCGTTGCGCACGAGCAGCACGGCCGGCTGCTCCGGGGTGCGCGCGCGCCAAGCCTCGGTGCGCGCCGCCGCCGCCGGCGCCGCGACCGGTGCCGCGGGCTTGCGCGCCCCCTTGCGCTCCGCGGGCTTGAGGTGGCCGCGCACCGCACGCGGCTCGGACCCGGCCGAGACGATCGTGCCCGTGAGCGCACCGTTCGCGACCGAGACGTCCCACTGCGCGCGCTCGTCGCCGCGCCCGAGCGCGAAGCGCAGGCGCTGGGCCTCGAGCCGTACGCGATGGCCGCGCAGCGTGTCGGCGGCGATCAGGGTGACCGTGGTGTCGCCGCCCTCGACCGCGACCTTGAGCACGGCGTCGGCGGCCGCGCCCGCGACCAACGACCACTCACCCTTCGGCGTGGTGTCGTCCTTCGCGACCTCGATGCGCGTGCCGTCCACCCACACCTCGCGCACCTTCGAATCCTCGGCGAACAGCGCACCGCGCGTCACGGTGAGGTTGGCGAACGCGCCGGGCGCGATCACGCCGAGCCGGCCCTCGAGCCCGAGCAGGCGCGCGGGCACGGTGGTGACCGCGGCGAGCGCGTCGTCCTCGGACAGACCGCGGGCGACCGCCTTGGCGACCTGCGCGCGGAACGTGCGCGGGTCCTTGAGACCGTTCGCCGTGAACGCGAACGACACGCCCGCCTTGGCGAGCGCGGCGGCATTGCCGGGCGCGGCCTGCCAGTGGCGCAGCTCCTCGGTGCGCACCTCGAGCGCCTGCGCGTCGTCGGCCACGTCGGGCGCGTCGGGGAAGTTGACGGGCACGACCAGCGTGCGCCCGGTGGCCGCGACCTGCGCGACGCGCTTGTACTCGTCGCCCGCCGTGACGATCGCGGCGCGCACACCGGCCTCGCGCGCGAGTCGCGACGCCTGCAGCACCTGCAGCATCTCGTCGGCCACCATGAGCACGGGCTGCTCACCCGCGACCACCGGCTGCAGCGCGTCCCACGCCATGTTCTCGGGCACGCGCTCCGAGCCCGGACGGCGCTCGGCCGCGGTGCGCGCGTCGCGATACCACTTGGCGTCGAGGAACGCCTGGCGCACGACCGCGATCACGCCCATGAGCGAGGCCGGGTAGACGTTGCCGCGCTGCGGCTCGAGGGCCACGACCTGCGCGGCGTCGGGCTTGACCACGTTGGCGCCCGCCGCACCCGAACCCAGGTTGACGACCGCGCTGCGCCCGCGGAACACGCCCTGACGCGGCGCGAACTGCACCGTGGTGAAACCGGCCGCACGCAACCCGTCGGCCTGCGAGGTCTCGATCGGCAGCGCCGTGAGCGCGCGCACCTCGGCGCGCACCGCGGCCAGCTCGTGCACCGCACCGCGCGGCGTCTCGGCCGGGGCCGCCATGGCGTTGGGGCGGCCGCCGCCGAACGGTCCACCGCCCATGGGCGTGGACGGCGCGGGCGGCATGACGAACGCGTCCACGAGACCGGCGTACACGGTGAGGCTGTCGCCCTCCCACACGCGCGCGTCGGCGGGGATCGCGACGTCGGTGCCCACCGCCGTGACGAGACCGTCGCGCATGACGATCGTGCCGCGCGCCAGGACGCGGCCCGGGGCGGTGACGATGCGCGCGTTGCGGATGGCGTGCACGCGCGGCGGCGCGGCGAGCGCCACCGGCACGACCACGGCGGCGAGGAGCGCGACGAGCAGCAGCACGCGCGCGGGAGCGACGGAACGGGGACGCGGCATGGGGATCCTCTCGAGTGGGCGGGCACCACCGCGCACGCGGCGCGACGGAGCGGCGTGCGAAGGAGGTCGCACGTACGACGACACGGGACACCGCAGCGTAGCCGCTCGCGAGGCGCACCCTCAATGCCTGTATGCGCCACGCGACGAACGGGGCCGGACGACACCCCCGATGCGGAGCGTCGCGGACGGGACTCCGCCACGAGCGTGACCACGGGGGGGATCGCATGGACGAGCGGACCCGAGGGTTGGCAGCCCCTAGGCAGGGCCTCGGGCGGGGATCGGCGGCGACGCCGGAGCGGGCGGAATCGCACCCGGGTGCGGCATGTTGCACCACGGTCGTGGCCGCATCGCACACCTCCCGGACGCGCCGACACCGTGGAAACGACGCTTCCACAACGTGTTGGGTCGAACGCCCCGCTGGCATGGGGGGTGCATGGAATGGCGCGTCCCCAGCGGCCCACGAAGCCCCGCCCATGAACCCGGAGAACCCACCATGTCGCGTCGTTCCGTCCTCGCGCTCCTCGCCGTCCTCGCGCTGCACGCGAACCCGTCCCACGCCGAGACCCGATTCGGGTTCCAGATCGGCATCTCAGGCGGCTCCGCCCCGCCGCTCGTGTTCACGAGCGAGCCACGCTACGTCGTGGTCAACGAGGTCCGCGTGATCCGCGACGACCGCTGCAGCGACGACGTGTTCATGGCCGACCGCGCCTACTGGCGCATGCACGACGGGTACTGGTACCGCTCGGGCTCGTGGCGCGGCCCGTGGGTGGTCGTGGACGTGCGGCGGGTGCCCGAGCGCGTGCTCGTGGTGCCGGCTCGCTACTGGCGCCACCACCCGAAGCATCGCGACAAGGGTCGCACCGTGGTCGTGGTGCGCGACCACGACGACGACCATGGTCGCGGTCGCGGCCGTGGGCGCGGCCGCGGCGGTGACCGCGCCCGCCATCGCGATCACGACTGACGACTCGGCTGGACGCACGAACCCCCGCGGGACCGGATCCCGCGGGGGTTCACGCTTGCCGCGCCGGAGCGCCGCTCAGCGCCGCATGCGCCAGACGAGCAGCGGCGGCGTGACGAGCGTGGTCACCACCACCATCACGACGATCGCCGAGTACACCATGTCGTCGATCACCGGCACGCCGTCGAGCTTCAACGTGCGTCCGATGCTCGCGAAGATGAGCCCGACCTCACCGCGCGGGATCATGCCGAGCCCGATCGCCAGCCGGTCCGCGCCCTTGTCGAGCACGCCGAGCGAGCACAGCTGCTTGCCGATCACCGCGGCGAGCGTGAGCACGGCCGCGAACCCGAGCACCTCGACGCGCGCGAACACGGTGAGGTCCACGGTCATGCCCATGAGCACGAAGAACACGGGTACGAGGAAGCCCGAGACGGGCTCCATGAGCTGATGCAGGTCGCGGCGGTGCGAGTCGCGCTCGCGCAACGCCTCGTAGTGCACGTCGTCGAGCACCAGACCGGCGGCGAACGCGCCCACGATGGGCGCCAGTCCGGCGAGCCCCGCGAGCAGCGAGAGTAGGAAGCAGAACGCGAGCCCGAACGACAGCAGCAGGCCCTCGCCTCGCAGCCGCGCGGCGAACCGGAACGTGACGCGCGACAGCATGCGGCCCACCACCACGGCGGCGACGAGGAACCCGAGTGCCTTGCCGACGATGACGAGCACGACGGACGGGTCGAACGCGGTGCCGGCGTCCACGGCGCGGATGATCCCGCTCACCACCGCCAGCACCACCAGACCGAGCACGTCGTCGATCACCGCGGCACCCAGGATGATGCGGCCCTCGACGCTGGCGGAGCGCCCGAGGTCGCCGAGCACGCGCGCGGTGATGCCAACGCTCGTCGCCGCCAGCGTGGCGCCCACGAACCAGTGCGCCAGGACGGGGTGGCCGCCGAGGAACACCTCCGAGACACCGAGGCCGAGCAGCATGGGCGCGACCACGCCGAGCACCGCCACGAGCGCGGCCGACGGCCCGACCGCCGCCATCTTGCCGAGGTCGGACTCGAGCCCGACCTGGAACAGCAGGAACAACACGCCGATCTCGGACAACGCCTGCAGCACCGGCAGGTCGGCGAACCCGGCGAACGCCTGCACCCCGACCAGACCGAGGTTTCCGATCACGATGCCCGCGATGAGCTCCCCGAGCACCGCGGGCAGCCTGAGCGCCTCGAACAACGCCCCGCCGAGGCGGGCCGCGACGAGGATGAGGACGAGCGCCTCGAGGATGGGCAGCAGGTCCACCTTGCCGGGCGCGCCGGCGGCGGCGAGCGCGGTGTGGGCGCAGAACAGGCCGAGCGCGATCATCGACAACAACCAGCGGGAGCGCGGGCGTCGGATCATGGGTGGCAGGTTAGGACGGCCGCACCCGGCGTGTCGAGAGCGGTCCGCGCCCGGACGCGACGCGCGCGGGCGGTCACGGCGTGCCCTCGCAGCTCCGGTCGAGCCGTCGCGCCGTGGAACCGCACGGCCGACGGTGAGTACGCACCCGGCATGACGACGGGCCCCGCTCGGCGTGAGCGGGGCCCGTGCGTCTGAAGCGGTTGCGTGTGCGATCTCAGCTCGCGGCAGCCCCCGACGGCGTGGCCACCTTCTCGAGGCGCACCGCGGTGCGCTTGTACGCAGGGGTGTTCACCTTCTCGTCCCGGTGCGGTCCGAGCAGCCGGTTCACGTGCGCGGCCGGCGTGTGGAACGTGCAGAACACCTCGCCCGGCTGGAGCCGGTCGTCGCGCCGCGCGGGCAGGCTGGCCTCGCCCCAGTGACTCACGATGCGCAGCGTGTCGCCGTCGGCGATCCCGAGCGCGTCGGCGTCGGTGGGATGCAGGTCGAGCGTGTCGAGGGGACGCAGCTCGAGGTTCCTGGTGCGGTCGGTCATGGTGCCGGCGTTGTAGGCGTACAGCGTGCGCCCGGTGATGAGCAGCAGCGGGAACTCCGCCGTGGGCTCCTCCTGCAGACCCTTCTGCACCGGCTGGTGGAACGGCGCGCGCGGCCCCAGCGTGAAGCCGTCGGTGTGCAGTCGAACCGTTCCGGGATGCGACTCGTCGGGACACGGCCACTGCAGACCGCCCTCGCGATCGAGGCGCGCGTACGAGATGCCGGCGCCCTGCGGCCACACCGAGCGTACCTCGTTCCAGATGTCCTCGGCGCTCGTGAACCCGAAGCCCTCGAAGCCGAGGCGCTGGGCGACCTCGCACACCGGGACCCAGTCGGGCAGCGACTCGCCGGCCGCCTCGACCGCCTTGCGAACGCGCTGCACGCGGCGCTCGCTGTTCATGAACGTGCCGTCCTTCTCGAAGCTGGCGGCGGCGGGCAGGAACACGGTGCCGATGGAGCGCGACGTCTCGTTCTCGAACAGGTCCTGCACGACCACGAGCGGCACCTGCTCGAGCGCCTTCTGCAGGCGCACGGTGTCGGCGTGGCTCTGCATGATGTCGTAGCCGATCGCCCACAGCACGTCGAGTCGGCCCTGCTCGGCGGCCTCGCAGATCTGCACCGCGTCGAGCCCGCGCTCCTGCGGGAGCGTGACGCCGTAGAAGGACTCGAAGCGCACACGCGCCTCGGCGTTCGAGATCGGCGAGTAGCCGGTGAAGTAGTTGGGGTCGCAGCCCATGTGCGCCGAACCCTGGACGTTGTTCTGGCCGCGCAGCGGGTTCACGCCCGCGCCAGGCTTGCCGACGTTGCCCGTGAGCAGCGCGATGTTCGAGAGCGCCACGATGCCCTCGGTGCCCTGCACGTTCTCGGTCAGGCCGAGCCCGTGGAACGAGCTCATGGGGCCGGCGGTCGCGATGAGGCGCGCGGCGCGGCGCACGAGGTCGGCCGACACGCCGGTCACCGACTCGACCTGCTCGGGCCGGTAGCCCTTCAAGAACTCGCGGTAGGCGTCGAAGCCGTCGGTGCGCGCCTCGATGAACGCGCGGTCCTCGAGCCCCTCCTCGCAGATGACCGCGGCGATCGAGTGGAACATCGCCACGTTGGCGCCGGGACGGATCGGCAGGTGCAGGTCGGCGTTGCGCGCCAACCCGACCTTGCGCGGGTCGATCACGATGAGGTGCGCGCCCTTCCGCACCGCGCGGCGCAGGCGCACGCCCACCACCGGGTGCGCCTCGAGCGCGTTGCTGCCCGAGATGAGGATGACGCGCGCGGACTCGATGTCCTCGAACGCGCCGGTCGCCGCACCGGTGCCGAACGACATGCGCATGGCGGCCGCGGTCGGCGCGTGGCAGACGCGCGCGCAGCAGTCGATGTTGTGCGTGCCCAGACCCTTGCGCACGAACTTCTGCGCGACGTAGTTCTCCTCGTTGGTGCCGCGCGCGCTCGACAGCATCATGACGCGGTCGGCGCCGCGCTTCGCGACCGTCTCGCGGATGCCGGCCGCGATGTGGTCGTAGGCCTCGGCCCACGACACGCGCCGCCACTCCCCGCCCCGCTCTCGCACCATGGGGTGCCGCGCGCGCGCCGACGACTGCACGAAGCCCCACGCGTAGCGCCCCTTCACGCAGGTGTGACCCTCGTTGGAACGGCCCTCGCCGCTCGGGAGCACCTGCACGAGCTGGCCGTCCTTCACACCGGCCACGATCTCGCAGCCGACACCGCAGTACGCGCACACCGTCTTGGTCCACTGGGTGGGCCGGCCCTTCTCGAGCACGCTGCGGTCGAGGATCGCGCCGGTCGGGCAGACGTCGGCACACGCACCGCACGAGACGCACGAGCTCTCGAGCATGGTGGGCCCGTCGGGGTGCACCCACGTGTGCGTGCCGCGGTTCGCGACCTTCCACACCGACTCGCCCTGGATCTCGTCGCACACGCGCACGCAACGCATGCACGCGATGCACTGGTTCATGTCCACGTGCAGGTACGGGTGCGAGTCGTCCACCAGCTTGGGGTCGGGCACGTGCCCGTTGGTGCTGACCTCGTAGCGGCGCAGCATCTGGTGGAACGCCGCGAGCGGGTCGTGCTCGACCGCGGTGCCGGGATAGCGGTGCGCGGTCATCTCGAGCACGAACCGGCGCGCGGACTCCACGACCGGGTCGTCGGTCACGATCGCCATGCCGTCGGCGAGCGGGGTGACGCACGCCGCGACCGGCGCGCCCTTGCCCTCGACCCGGACCAGGCACATGCGGCACGCACCGCTGTTCGACAGGCGGTCGTGCTGGCAGATCGTGGGGACGTCGGCGCCGACGGCGCGCACGGCGTCGAGCAGGGTGGTGCCGTCGGTCTCGACCGACCGGCCGTCCACGGTCACGCGCTTCATGGGTTTCCTCCGCTCGGGTCCGACACCGTCACCGGCTCCGGCCGTCCATGGCCGCGGGTGCGGGGTCCGGCGGCGCGCCACGGGTCGGGCGCGCGCGGCCCTATTCTAGAGGAACCCCCGGACCCCGGGACAAGCCCCCTCCGGCTCCCCCCGGGCCCGGTGACACTGGTAGTCTTCCCCCCATGAACCGTCACCGCTCCCTTGCGGCCGCCCTGACCCTCACCCTGATCGCCGGGTGCGGCGGGGGCTCGTCCCCCACCGGACCCGACGGCGACGTGGCCGGCGTGCACCTCGTGGCGTTCGCCACCGACCGCGGGCGCGCCGCGGGCGACCTCGCGATCGCGCTCTACGACCTCGACGCGGGCGGGTTCCGCGCGCTGCCGGGACTCGACGACGTCGGCGCCGAGACCGAACCGTGCCTGTCGGACGACGGCTACTTCGTGGCGTTCGCGGCGGTGCGTGCGAGCGGTGCGACCGGGCGCGACCTGTACGTGTACGACCGCCTCAACAAGGGCCTGCTGCCCACGCCCAACCTCAACTCGACGCGCGACGAGGACTGGCCGCGCTTCACGCACGACTCCTCGAAGCTGGCGTTCGTGCGCGTGCAGCCCACCGGCGAGCGCCGCGTGCGCCTGTACGAACCGCTCGGCGACACGCTGCTGCCGCTCACCGGGCTCGAGGGCCCCGCGGGCACCAACGACGACATGCCCGCGCCCGACCTGGCCGGCACGCGCCTCGCGTTCGTGAGCGACCGCGCCGGCTCGCCCGACGTGCTGGTGTGGGACCGCGCCGCGGGCCTGCTCGCGCGCGCCGGGCTGGCGTCGCCCGCCGCCGACCTCGAACCGTCGCTGAGCGCGAACGGGCGCTGGCTCGCGTTCGCGAGCGATCGCGTCGGGGGCACGGGCGGGTTCGACGTGTACCTGGCCGACCTCGTGGCCGACTCGCTCGTGGCGCTGCCCGGACTCAACTCGGGCGGCGACGACCGCCACCCGGCGGTGAGCGCGGACGGCACGCGCATCGTGTTCCAGTCCGACCGCCCGGGCGGCGGCGGACAGTCCGACCTCTACCTGTGGTCGCGCGCCACCGGCGCGGTGACCCAGCCCTCCGGTTTCCGCAACGCCTCGCAGGACGTGCAGCCGCACCTGCGCTGGCGCTGATCCCCACCCGCTCCGAGGAACCCCCGATGTCCCCGCGTCCGTCGTTGCTGCTCGCGCTCCTCCTGCTCACCCCCCCGACCGCCCACGCCACTGCGCCGCCGCCGACGCGCGCGCAGGTCGTCGTGGACTCGTTGCACGGCATCCCGGTCGAGGACCCGTACCGCTGGCTCGAGGACAAGGATGCGCCCGAGACGCGCGACTGGGTGCGCGCGCAGATGGCGCACACGCAGGAGCAGCTCGCGCGCGTCGGTGGGCGGGCCGACGTCGAGGCGGTGCTCGCCAAGTACACGCGCACCGACACGCGCAGCGTGCCGGTGGTGCGCGGCGCGCGCCTGTTCCTCACCGCGCGCGCGGCCGACCGCCAGCAGCCCTCGATCGTGATGCGCGAGCGCCACGACGGTCCCGACGTGATGCTGGTGGACGCCGACGCGCTGTCGGCCGACCACACCACCAGCGTCACGCTGCTCGCGGTCTCGCGCGACGGCAAGCGCATGGCCTACGGCATCCGCAAGGGCGGCGAGGACGAGGTCGAGTTGCGCCTGTTCGACGTGGACGCGCGCCGCGACCTGCCCGGCACGCTGCCGAAGGGGCGCTACACGAGCGTCGCGTTCGACCGCGACGGGCGCGCGCTGTGGTACTCGCGCTGGTCGTCCGAGGGCCCGCGCCTGCGCTGGCACCGCATCGGCGACGACCCCGCCAAGGACCGCGTGGTGTTCGGCGATGGCCTCACACCCGGAATGCTGCTCAACGCGCGCGTGAGCGAGAACGGCCGCTGGCTGCTCGTCACCGTGTCGGTGGGTTCGTCGGGGGACGACCAGCGCCTCTACCTGCGCAACCTCGAACGCAACGGGCCGTTCGTGACGGTGGCCGACACGTTGCGCGCCTCGCTACGCGCCGACCTCGCGGGCGACCGGCTCGTGATCGAGACCAACTGGCAGGCCCCGAACCGTCGCGTGCTCGTGGCCGACGCCACGAAGCCGCAGCCCGAGAACTGGCGCACCGTGGTGCCGGAGTCGCCCGACGCGGTGGTCCAGAGCGTCACGCTGGCCGGCGGGCGCCTGTACGTGACCGTGCTGCAGAACGTGGTCTCGCGCATGCGCGTGTACTCGCTCGACGGCAGCGGCGGCAGCGACCTGCCACTGCCCGACATGGGCACGCTGTCGGCGATGAGCGGTGAGTGGGCGGGCACCGACGGCTACTTCCAGTTCTCGTCGTTCATCCAGCCGCCCACGCTGTACCGCTACACGTTCCACACCGGCGCGGCCGAGACGTGGTGGCGGTCGGCGGCCCGCTTCCCGAGCGACGTGTTCGAGATCCGCCAGTTCAGCATCCGCAGCACGCACGGCGCCAAGGTCCCGTTCTTCGTGGTGGCTCGCAAGGGCATGCCGTTCGACGGCAGCAACCGCGTGCTCATGGGCGGCTACGGCGGCTTCAACGTGAGCGTGACCTCGCAGTTCACACCGTTCGTGGCGTCGTGGCTGGAACTGGGTGGCGTGTACGTGAGCACCAACCTGCGCGGCGGCTCCGAGTTCGGCGAGGCGTGGCATCGCGGCGGCATGCTCGAGAACAAGCAGCGCACGTTCGACGACTTCCTCAACGTCACGCAGTGGGTGCTCACGCGCGGCATCTGCCTGCGCAAGAACCTCGCGATCAACGGCGGCAGCAACGGCGGCCTGCTGGTGGGCGCGGCCCTGACGCAGCGCCCCGACCTGTACGGCGCGGTGCTGTGCCAGGTGCCGCTGCTCGACATGCTGCGCTACCACCGCTTCCTGGTCGCGCGCTTCTGGGTGCCCGAGTACGGCTCGTCCGAGGACCGCGAGCAGTTCAACTGGCTGCGCGCCTACTCGCCCTACCAGAACGTGCGCGCCGGCGTGAAGTACCCGGCGGTGATGTTCGTCACCGGCGACGCCGACACGCGCGTGGATCCACTGCACGCCCGCAAGATGGCCGCGCGCATGCAGGCGCTGGGCGGTGAGAACCCGGTGCTGCTGCACTACGACGTGAACGCCGGCCACGCGGGCGGCAAGAGCGTGGACAAGAGCATCGCCGACAACGCCGACCTGCTGCAGTTCCTGCGCTGGCGCCTCGGCATGGCCCCCGTCACGCCCTGACCCCGCGCACGCCCCGCACGCACGAACGCCCGCCTCGGTGCTCCCGGGGCGGGCGTTCGTCGGGGTGAGGCGGGCGCGATCAGCGGTGGTGGTAGAGCCGCTTGAGCTGCGCCCAGTTGCGGGCGCGGATCGCGGTCGAGACCGCCACGCACTCGGTGTGCGAGGCGTTCGAGGTGAGGCCCGCGCCGCACGGCGTGCACGACGCGTAGCCCGTACCCGCTGCGATCGACCCATCGGGGCAGGTGTTGCACGCGATCATGCCGGGGTACGGCGCCGCCGTTCCGGGCGGGCAGACGTTGCAGAACATGGAGCCCGACGAGGGCGCGAACGAACCCGCACTGCAGGCGATGCAGGACGAGGCCCCGCTGCTCGGCTGGAAGAAGCCGGGCGAGCACTGGGAGCACGGCTCCGCACCGCCGGTGCAGAAGGTGCCGGGTGAGCAGGCCTGGGCCTGCGCGAGCGAACAGGTGAGGACGAGGAGCAGCACGGCAAGGAGTGGGTAGCGAAGGGGCATGGCGACCTCGTGGTTCGGGGGGCACGACGACCGGCGTCGGGCTTGGGGGAACGGGGCTTGTGGTGGGTCGGGGCGGCGACGGACAACGGGAATCCGCGCGGACGCGCACCCGCTCGAGTCCACGGGGGAGCGAGCACTACACACGACCCGCGCCGGATTGCGCCCCGAACCGGCAACGCTCATGCTTTCCCCCATGACCCTCTCGCGCCGCCGGTTCCTGCGCAGCACGCTGCTCACGGTCTCCGGGCTCATGGCCCCCGACGGGGCGCTGCCCGCGCTCGCCGCCATGGCGAAGGGGCCGCGCGCGATCGCCCCCGGCTACGGCCCGCTCGTGCCCGACCCGGTGGGGTTGCTCGACCTGCCCGCGGGCTTCGACTACCGCCTGCTCTCGCCCGGCGTGCTGGGCTCGCAGCTCGAGGGTGCACGCCCTCCGTCGCAGCTCTCGAACGGTGACCCCACGCCCGGTCTGCACGACGGCATGGGTGCGTTCCCCGGGCCCGACGGCATGACCATCCTGGTGCGCAACCACGAGATGAACCTGGGCGACGGACCCGCCGTGGATCCCACGCGCGCCCGCCCTTACGACCGCAAGGTCACCGGCGGTACGACCACGTTGTGGGTGGACCGCGACCGCAACCTCGTGCGCTCGTTCGCGAGCCTGTCGGGCACCAGTCGCAACTGCGGCGGCGGCGAGACGCCTTGGGGTTCGTGGCTCACGGGCGAGGAGGCGGTGTACATGCCGCTCGTCCCGGGCGCCAACCCGGCGAACGCCGACCTCGACGAGGGCGTGGAACGACCCCATGGATACGTGTTCGAAGTGGACTCGCGCGCCGAGGGACTGGTGGACCCCGTCCCACTGGTGGCGATGGGCCGCTTCCGCCACGAGGCGATCGCAGTGGACCCGAAGACGGGCTACGCCTATCTCACCGAGGACCGCGACGACGGCCTGCTCTACCGGTTCCGCCCGGCCGCCCTCGACGACGGGCGCCGCCCGGCCGCCCTGCGCCCGGGCGACTACGCGCGCGGCGGCGTGCTCGAGGCCCTGGTGGTGAAGGGCCGCCCGCGGCTGGTGACGAACAACCGCGAGCAGCGCGCCATCACGCCCGGACGCGACCGGCTGGCCGTGGAATGGGTGCGCATCCCCGACCCCGACCCGGCCATGGACACACTCCACCCGCCGGGCGAGACCCGGCGCTGGGTGACGGCGCCAACCTCCACCCGCGCACAGGGTTGGGAGCTCGGATGTGCGCAGTTCGCGCGCACCGAGGGCATCGAGTACGCGCGCGGCAGCGTGTACTTCTGCTGCACCGACGGCGGGCCGCGCCAACTCGGGCAGGTGTTCCGTCTCGACCTGCGCAGGCAGTCGCTGTCGTTGATGGTGGAACCCGAACTCGACACCGTGCTCGACGGCCCCGACAACCTCTGCCTCGCCCCGAACGGCGACCTGGTGGTGTGCGAGGACAACCTGTCCCGACGGGAGAACTTCGTGGTCGGGGTGACGCCCGACGGCCGGTGCTACCGGATCGGCCGGAACGCCCACCCGTCCCGCCGCGAGATCGCCGGCGCCTGCTTCTCGGCCGACGGCCGAACCCTGTTCGTGAACGTGCAGGAACCCGGCGCGACCTTCGCCATCCGCGGACCGTGGGAAAAGCGGCGCGGGTGAGAAGCGTTTCCCGCCCGCGTCAATCGCGTTCGGGATTTGTCCAGAGTTAATTTTCCGCGCCGTTACTGAACGAAAACGCCCTTGTCGGGGGCGGTGCGGAGGTGCGATAACCGCACTTCCCTGAGGCGGAACGGGCCTGACCGGACCGCCGCGGGTCGAGAAAGACGAAGCACCATCCCTGCGCACCATCCCGTCCCGCCGGGCCGGCCTCGTGAGTCCGTTGACAGAGGCTGTTCGCCGACGCCTTCCCGGCTGGATGCCCTTCCGCGCGTCAGGGATCCCACACCCCACATCCGTCACACCTGCGGACCAGGGAGGTCCCAAATGTCCCAGACGTTGTCCTCGGAGAAGAACTCCCTCCCCAAGAACCTCGACGCCACCCCGACCGGGATCCACGTGCCGCGCCGCTTCACCACGAAGGGCGTGGACGTGTTCGACTCGGTGAAGTGGGATCTGCGCCGCACCGTCATCTCCAACCCGGACGGCTCGACCGTCTTCGCGATGGAGAACATCGAGGTGCCGGCGTCGTGGTCGCAGCTCGCCACCGACATCGTGGTGAGCAAGTACTTCCGCAAGGCCGGCGTGCCCGGCACGCCCGGTCACGAGACCAGCGTGCGCCAGGTCGTGCGCCGTCTCGCGCACACCGCCCGCATCGCGGGTGAGCAGCAAGGCGGCTACTTCGCCACGCCCGAGGACGCCGACGCGTTCGAGGCCGAGCTCTCCTACATGCTGGTGCACCAGATCGGCGCCTTCAATTCGCCGGTGTGGTTCAACTGCGGCCTGTTCCACGAGTACGGCATCTCGGGCTCGGGCGGCAGCTTCGCGGTGAACCTCGAGACGAACACGGTCGAGATGACCACGGACTCGTACTCGCGTCCGCAGGTCTCGGCGTGCTTCATCCAGTCGGTCACCGACGACCTCATGTCGATCTTCGAGCTCGTCAAGAACGAGGCGCGCGTCTTCAAGTACGGCTCGGGCACGGGCACGAACTTCTCGAAGCTGCGCGGTCGCATGGAGAAGCTCTCGGGCGGCGGCACGTCGTCGGGCCTCATGAGCTTCCTCGAGGTGCTCGACCGCGGCGCCGGCGCCACCAAGTCGGGCGGCACCACGCGGCGCGCGGCCAAGATGGTCGTGCTCGACATGGACCACCCCGAGATCGTGGACTTCGTGCAGTGGAAGGTGCGCGAGGAGCGCAAGGTCGCGGCCCTCGTCGCGGCCGGCTACTCGTCGGATTTCAACGGCGAGGCCTACGCCACCGTCGCGGGCCAGAACTCGAACAACTCGGTGCGCGTGCCCGACTCCTTCATGGAGGCCGTCGAGAAGGACGGTCCGTGGCAGACGCGCTTCCGCACCACGGGCGAGGTGCACCAGACGATGCCGGCGCGCAAGCTGTGGCGCGACATCGCCGACGCCGCGTGGGTGTGCGCCGACCCCGGCGTGCAGTACGACGACACGATCCAGAAGTGGCACACCTGCAAGGCCACCGATCGCATCAACGCCACGAACCCGTGCAGCGAGTTCGTGTTCCTCGACGACACGGCCTGCAACCTGGCGTCGATCAACCTCATGAAGATGCGCCGCGACGACGGTTCGTTCGACATCGAGAGCTACCGTCACGCGAACCGCGTGTTCTTCCTGGCCCAGGAGATGTTGGTCTCGTTCGCGTCTTACCCGACCGAGCGCATCGCCCGGAACTCCGAGGACTACCGTCCGCTCGGGCTCGGCTACGCGAACCTCGGCACGCTGCTCATGGTCGAGGGCCTGCCCTACGACAGCGACGCCGCGCGCACCTACGCCGCCAGCATCACCTCCATGATGACCGGTGAGGCGTACGCGCTGTCCGCCGAGATGGCGGCCAGCAAGGGCGCGTTCGCGGGCTACGAGCGGAACCGCGACAGCATGCTCGGCGTCATGAAGCTGCATCGCGACGCCGCGCGCGCCATCGACCCGACGCTCGCCCCGCGCGACATGCGCTCGGCGGCCATCGAGGCGTGGGACCGCGCGGTCGCGTTCGGCGGCCTGCACGGCTACCGCAACGCGCAGGCCACGGTGCTCGCGCCCACGGGCACGATCGGCCTGCTCATGGACTGCGACACCACCGGCGTCGAGCCCGACTTCGCGCTCGTGAAGTTCAAGAAGCTCGCCGGCGGCGGCTACTTCAAGATCGTGAACCAGTCGGTGCCGCTCGCGCTCCAGCGCCTCGGCTACGACGCGCCCGAGATCGACCGCATCATCCGGTTCGCGATCGGGCACGGCACGCTCAAGGGCGCACCGCACATCAACGACTCGGCCCTGCACCACAAGGGCTTCACCGACGCCGAGCTCGAGATGTTCGAGAAGGTGCTCCCGAACGTGCTCGACATCCGTCAGGCGTTCGGTCGCGGCCTCATCGGCGACGATGCGCTGACCCGCCTCGGCGTGAGCATGGCCGAGCGCGAGAAGCCGGGCTTCAACGTGCTGCCGTTCCTGGGCTTCACGGACCAGCAGATCGAGGAGGCCAACCTCTACGTGTGCGGCACCCAGACGGTCGAGGGTGCGCCGGGCCTCAAGTCCGAGCACCTGCCGGTGTTCGACTGCGCGAACCGCTGCGGTCCGCACAGCACGCGCTTCATCCGCCCCATGGGCCACGTCCGCATGATGGGCGCGGTGCAGCCGTTCATCTCGGGCGCGATCAGCAAGACGGTCAACCTCCCGAACGAGGCGTCGGTGGATGACGTCCAGGGCATCTACCACGAGTCGTGGAAGCTCGGCCTCAAGGCCGTGGCCCTGTACCGCGACGGCTGCAAGCTGTCGCAGCCGCTGGCCACCGCGACCAAGAAGAAGAAGGACAAGGAGGAGGCCGCGGCCGAGCCCGCCGGGCCGGCGAAGCTGCACCGCCGCCGCCTGCCGCGTCGCCGCCACGGCTTCACGCAGGAGGCGCGCATCGCCGGGCACAAGGTGTTCCTGCGCACCGGCGAGTACGAGGACGGCAAGCTGGGCGAGATCTTCATCGACATGCACAAGGAGGGCGCGGCGTTCCGCAGCATGATGAACTGCTTCGCCATCGCCGTGAGCATGGGCCTGCAGTACGGCGTGCCGCTCGAGGACCTCGTGGACCAGTTCTGCTTCACGCGCTTCGAGCCGCACGGGCGCGTCGAGGGACACGACAACATCAAGGTGTCCACCAGCGTGATCGACTACGTGTTCCGCGTGCTCGGCTACGAGTACCTGGACCGCACGGACCTCGCGCACGTCATCGACGAGGCCCCGTCGGGTCAGCTGGTGCGCCGTGGTGCGGCCACCGACGTCAACGTCGGCAAGGAGCACCGCACGACCAAGGCCCCGACGGCCACGGCGGCTCCCGCCGCGGCGGCCCCGGTGCGCGGGTCGGACGGCGATGCGGGCACGATGGCGGTGGCGTCGCAGAACAAGAAGCTGCTCGGCGATGCCCCGGCTTGCGACTCGTGCGGCCACATCACGGTCCGCAATGGCACCTGCTACAAGTGCCTGAACTGCGGCAACTCGATGGGTTGCTCGTGATCGGCTGAACGTCTGCCACGAACAGGCCCCCGGTCCTTGCGACCGGGGGCCTTCGTGTTTCCCCTTCGTCTTCCCGTGCGGGTGGGGTGCTCAGACGGCCACGGCGTGTACCGGCACGGCCACCGACACGCGCGGCCGCACGCGCGCGCGCTGCGGCGAGCGCTCGACCACGAACAGGTGCTCGCGGTTACGTGCGCGACCCGGGGCCCCGACCTTCTCGCCGCTCGGGTTGTAGACGCCGATGCGATGCCCGATGTAGCGCGGGTGCTCGACCG
>JBJTRI010000073.1:0-4236 GCA_046076045.1 bacterium | reverse complement strand
CCCCGGCCGCGCGAGACGATCCCGTGCGCGGGAGGGCCGGGCCCCCTGTGCTAGCGTTCGCCCATGCTCACGCCCCACCCCACCACGATGCGACACACATGACGCCGACCGTGACCCGCGAGGAGGCGCTCGCGCTCGAGGGCGTGGAGAGGGCCGCGTGGCGGGACCTCGTGGCCGCGGCGACCGACGATGATCGCGCCGCGCTGGGTCTGCGCGTGCTCGAGACGGACGGGGCGCTGGCGCTGGCGTGCGAGCGCGAGGAGTCCCTGCTCTGGAACCGCGTGCTGGGCGTGGGACTGCACGCGCCGACCACGCCCGCCCGGTTGGACGCGCTGCTCGCCCACTACCGCGGGCGCGTGCCGGGGTTCGCGATCAACCTGTGTCCGTTCGCCGAACCCGCCGACACGGCTGCCTGGCTGCGCGCGCGTGGCTTCGAGACCTGGTTCCACCACCTCAAGTGGGTACGCGGACCGGCGTCCGTGCCGCCCCCCGCGCGCGGGATCGAGGTGCGCCACGCGGGGCCCGACGACGCGGCCACGTGGGCCGCGATCGCGAGCGGACCGCACGCGGTGCATCCGGCGGTGGCCGCTTGGCAGGCGCGCGCGGTGGGCCGTGAGGGCTGGACGCACCTGCTCGCGTACGACCAGGGTCGGCCCGTGGCGGCGGCCGCTCTATATAAGGCAGCGGACGCGGCATGGTTGGGGCTGGCCGTCACGCTGGAGTCGCACCGCCGACGCGGCGCGCACGAGGCGCTGCTCGCGGCTCGAATCACGTGGGCGAGCGAGCAGGGCGCGCGCGTGCTGACACTGGAGACGGGCCCCGACTGGCCCGACATGCCGGGCGAGTCGTTGCGGAACGCACGACGCGCGGGTTTCCGCGTCGCGTACGAACGTCCCAGTTGGCTCTGGCCGGTGGGCTGAGCGGGCAGGACGCAACACATCGGTCCTGTGTGGTCGCCGTGTTCGCCCCGACCACACATTCGACCGTGGCGCGTGACCCGCGGCAACACCCATGCTGGGTTCCATGCGCACCCCGCACCCGATCCGCACGCTGCGTCGCCTGACGCTCGTGGTGGCCGCCTTGGCGGCCCTCACGGGCGCCGCCCGCGCCACCGTGCCCACCCCTGCCGCGCCCGCGCGCACCGTGGGCGAGCTGCGCCGTACGAACGCCTACCCCGGCGCCCGACTCAGCAGCACCCCGCCGCCCGAGCAGGGCCGCGGCCGCGCGATCGTGACGAACACGAAGGGCACCACCGCACCGATCGCTGCCACGAAGGTCGCGAACCCCGTTGCCAAGCCCGCACCCATCGCCGCCGCGAAGCCCGCCGCCGCGCCCGTCGCTGCCCACACCACCAGACCTCGCAGCAAGGTGTTCACGACCGAGGGACAGCCGCCCAAGACCGGGCCCGACAAGGCCACGGCGCTGCTCAAGCGTGAGCGCAAGCGGCGCAGCGAGGTCGGCGTGGCGTCGTACTACGGTGCGTACTTCGCGGGGCGCGAGACCGCCAACGGCGAGACGTTCGATCCGTGGGCCATGACCGCCGCGCATCGCCTGCTCCCGCTCGGCACCGTGCTGCGCGTCACCAACCTCGACAACGGTCGCACGGTCGAGGTGCGCGTGAACGATCGCGGCCCGTACCGCCACGACCGCGTCATCGACGTCTCGCACGGTGCGGCCCGCCGACTCGGCTTCGAGGGCTCCGGCGTGGCGCGCGTGCGTCTCGAGGTGCTCAAACGCGGCGACGGACGTCGCGTCCGTCTGGCCGCGCGCCGCGGCGATCGCGTCACGAGCGGATCGCTCGCGGACGCCGCGCCGACGCGATGACGCTGTCCCCTTACGCTACGAAGCGGGCCGCGCGCCGTCGGTGCCGCCCGGGCCCGTGAACGGCGAACGGCCCGACGGTCGGCTCGGCGAACGCCGGACGTGCGACGCGAAGATGGGCGCGGGCGGCAGTCCGGCGCGCTTGAGCAGGTACTGCCCGACCGCACCGAGCGTGCCGAGGCCATAGCGCACGCTGCGCGCGAACCCGATGCTCGACGCCTCGGGCATGTAGCGCACCGGGACCGGGATCTCGCCGATGCGGAACCCGGCATCGACCGCCGAGACGAGGAACTGCGAGTCGAACACGAAGTCGTCGGAGAACCGCTCGAACGGCAGCGTCTCGAGCACCTCGCGACGGTACGCGCGGAACCCGCTGTGGAACTCGCCGAGGTTCTGCCCCAGCGCCACGTTCTCGACCAGCGTGAGGGCGCGGTTGCCCAGATACTTGTAGAGCGGCATGCCCGACTCCAGGCACTCACGGCGCGTGCGAACGCGCGAGCCCATCATGACGTCGAGGATGCCGAGTTGCAGCGGCAGCAGCATCATGGGCACGAGCCGCGGGTCGTACTGGTAGTCGGGGTGCAGCATGACCACGATGTCGGCGCCGCTCGCCAACGCCTCGCGATAGCACGTCTTCTGGTTGCCGCCGTAGCCCCGGTTGCGGGTGTGCTCGACCACACGGATCCCGAGTGAACGCGCGAGGTCGGGCGTGCCGTCGCGGCTGGCGTCGTCGCACAGCAGATGCTCGTCCACCAACCCCGGCGGGATCTCGGCCCACGTCTGCTGCAACGTGCGCGCCGCGTTGTACGCCGGCATCACGAGCACGACCTTCATGGCGCGCGCGGCTGCATGCGGAGCGGACACCGCGGCGGAGGTGGGCGGCGCGACCGGATGAGGGCTCGCGATCGTCGCGAGCGGGGATGTTGGCCCCACCTTCACCGCATCGGGAGCGACCTGCGAGACCACGTTGGTCGCACTCGGCGTCGCGGGCAACGCGACCGTCGCGAGCGAAGACGTCGGCGATGACTCCATCGCATCACCAGCGCTCAGCGACACCGCGTCGGTCGCGCCCGGCGTCGCGGGCCGCGACGAGGTCGCGCTCTCCGCCCCTACCGGCGTGCCCATCGCCACCGGCACCTCGAACGCGGGCGCAGGCGCATGCCGCGCGCTCGGCGCGCTCGTCGAGTGGTGGACGGATGGCGGGGCGTGGTGGGCCATGACGGTGCAGAATTCTGCGTAACGCGCGCGCGCACGGTCAAGGAACCGCACGCACGAATCGTTCAAGGAACCGTCAAAACGCACACCGCGAACCTGCACATGCGGCGCGAGGTGAGAACCACAGTTCACCTGAACAGGAACGGCGGGTCGGCTGCATCGCCGACCCGCCGCACATCGCGATCGGCTCAGGGCCGACCGTATCGCTGGAGCGTCACTTCGCCTTGAAGGCGGGCTTGCGCTTCTCGATGTAAGCGCTCAGGCCTTCCTTGGCGTCCTCGCCCTGGAAGAGCAGCTGCTGCAGCTCGCGCTCCACGGCGAGCGCGCTCTCGAACGGCAGGTCCGCGCCCGACTGCACCGAGCGCTTGATGCGACCGATCGCCTTCGACGCGCGGTTGGGGGCGCAGAACGACTCGGCGTAGGCCTGCACCTTGTCGAGGAACGCCGCGTTGTTCTCGGCCTCCCAGATGTCGTTGATGATGCCGAGGTCGAGCGCCTTCTCGAACGAGAACACCTCGGCCGTCGCCATGAGCTCGATGGCCTTGCTCTTGTTCACGAGACGGGCGAGACGCTGCGTACCGCCGGTGCCCGGGAGCACGCCCAGGTTGATCTCGGGCAGGCCCACCTTGCCCGCGCCCTTGCGCGCGACGCGGATGTCGGCCGCCATGGCGATCTCGAGGCCGCCGCCGACCGTGTGGCCGTTGAGCGCCGCGATGACCAGCTTGGGGGTGTGCTCGAGCCGGTTGAGCGTCTCGTTGGCGTGCAGGCAGAAGTAGTACTTGAAGGTCGGATCGGCCGACTTGAGCATGTTGATGTCGGCGCCGGCACAGAAGAACTTCTCGCCCGAGCCGCGGATCACGATGACCTGCACGGCCTCGTCGAAGCGCGCCTTGAGGATGGCCTCGTCGAGCTGGCGCATCATCTCGTGCGTGTAGCAGTTGCCCGGGTCGAACGTCAGCTCGAGCGTCATGACCCCGTTCTTGACCGAGGTGTTGACGAGCGTGGCCTGGGTGGTCGCCATGGTGGGCCCCTCTGGAGTGCGTGTGGGTGCTGCGAAGGCGACCGCGGCGGGCCCGGAACGGGGCGCGGGTCGCAAGGAAGAGCGTCTCGTAACGCGGGCGGCAGTATAGGAGGGCCGCGGAACGAGGGTCAAAGACGCGAGTTACGCGCCGAACCGGGGGTTCGCAGCGGTCCGAGGAC